>JAUVXK010000110.1 GCA_030603635.1 Burkholderiales bacterium
CTCGTAACTGGGCATGCCGCGTGGGGTCAGCACACCGGCCATCCACTGGCGCAAGGCGTCACGAAGCAGACGGAAGTGCTGGCGGTACCCCTCGGGAGTGGTGGGCGGTTCGCTGGGGCGGGTGGGCAAGGCATCGATCAGCGCCGCGCTGTCGTATTCGTTGAGCCCAGGCCATGCCAGCGGCACTGCGGTCCAGCCCATGCCCTGTGACAGCCCCTCCCAGGTCTGCATATGGCGGCGCAGCGTGCCCGTGATCACCGCCTCGAACTGCAAGCCGTGCTCGCGAAAATGTTCGCCCAGGCGCTCGCTCTGGCGAGTGCCCAGCGGACTGAGCTGGTCGTAATCGTCCGCACCGAACGAGGCCTGACCGTGGCGCACAAGGTACAGCGTTCCCATGCCAGGATTGTCCTGGCAGGCAGGTCGGGGGGCAGTCGCGGCTGTGACCCGTTGTTCGGCACAGGCCAGTCACCGATCTATCCCTGGTTTCCAGGGGCTCCGGTGCAAGAACGCCTTACAGGCGTGCCTCCCCCTGGATGCAGGTGACGGTGTCGCCGCCGACCCAGAGGGTTCCGGTGTCGTCGGGTTCGATATGAACACGCCCGGCCCGTCCCAGAGCGGTCCCCTGAGCGGCGACGTAACGCTCAGGTGCCAGCCCGGCCCCGATGAGCCACTGGGCCAGTGCGGCGTTCAGGCTGCCCGTGACCGGGTCTTCGATCAGACCACCATGCCCCGGGAAGAAAGCCCGGACCTCGAAGGCTGTGTCAGACTCCGTCAGGTGGGGGGCCACCACGCCCACGAACTGACCCTCCAGCAGCATCGTGTCAGGTCGCAGGGCAAGGGCTTGTTGCGCGTCGGCAAGCATCACCGCCTGCCAGCCAGGGCCGTTGTCGCACCAGGCATGTGCCACGATGTCGTCGCGTTGCAGGCCCAGGCCCTGAGCGATGTGCGCCACCTGGGCTTCATCCAGTGGGCCGCTGCGCCGCAGAGGGGGTGCCGCAAAGGCCAGGCGCGCGCGGTCGTCCACCACCGTCTGGCGGATGGGCACCAGTCCCACACCGCATTCCTGCACCACGGTTCCTGCTGTGCGTGGATGGCCGCCAGCCTGCAGCCAGGCGTGACAGGTGCCCAGCGTGGGGTGGCCGGCAAAAGGCAGTTCCCGCCCCGGACAGAAAATGCGCACGCGGTAGTCCGCACCCGCCGCCTGTCCTTCGGGTGTGGGAGGCAGCACGAAGGTGCATTCCGACAGGTGGGTCCAGTCGGTGAAGCGCTGCATCTCTTCCGTGCTCAGGTCCGTGCCGTCAAGCACCACCGCCACGGGGTTGCCGAGGCAGGCGGTGGCGGTGAACACGTCCACCTGCTGAAAGGGGCGTGCGCGGCTCATCGGCTGTGGGTCCGTTGTTCGCGCACGGCCTGCGCCAGCGCCGCCACGCCGGTGTGCATCTGGTCTGCCGAAGCGGTGACGAACGACAGGCGCAACGTGCGGGGATCGGCGTGATCGGCATAGAAGGCCGCCCCTGGCACGAAGGCCACGCCCTTGTCGACAGCGTGCGGCAGCAGTTCGATCGCGTTCATCCCTTCCGGCAGTCGAACCCAGAGGAACATGCCGCCGTCCGGGCGGTTCCAGGTTACGCCCATGCCTTGCATCTCTTGATCCAGCGCTTCCAGCATGGCATCGCGCTGCGCCCGATACAACGCGCGTATGGTGGGCACATGCCGATCCAGGAATCCGTTCTTCAGGACCTCGGCCACCACGCGCTGGTTGAAGCTCGGCGTATGAAGGTCTGCCGCTTGCTTGGCTTGCAGCAGCTTGGGGTACAGGGCGGTCGGGGCCACCAGAAAGCCCAGCCGAAGGCCGGGTGCAAGCACCTTGGAAAACGAGCCCAGGTACACACAACCTTCAGGGTTGCGCGCCGTCAGCGGGGCAGGTGGCGGGGTGTCGAACCACAGGTCGCCATAGGGGTTGTCTTCCACGATCGGCAGGCCCAACCGCCGGGCTTCGGTGCTCAGGGCGGCACGGCGCGCCTCGCTCATCGTGCGGCCGGTCGGGTTCTGGAAGTTGGGCAGCACGTACATGAAGCGGGGGAAGTCCTTGGCCGGGTCCAGGTCCAGTTGCAGCAGGCGTCGGCGCTCCGGGGCTTCCGGGGCATCCGCCGGATCGTCTGCCATGCCCAGCGTGTGGTGCAGGTCCTGCAACAGCGGACCCTCATCGTCACTGGCCACCCCCACCACACTGGGCTCCATGGGCGCGAAAGCCTGCAGCGCGCCGAGATACGTCGGGGTCTCCACCAGCACCCGGCTGCCCGGATCGATCAGCACCTTTCCCACCAGATCCAGTCCTTGCTGCGAGCCGGTGGTGATCAGCACATGCCCCGGGTCCACCGCCCAGGGCAGCATCTCGGCGACCTGTTCGCGCAGTGCCGCGAGCCCCTCGCTGGCGGCGTACTGCAGGGCCGCGCGGCCATCGTCGCGCAGCACCTTGGCGCAGGCCTCGGCAAACACCTCCACAGGGAAGGTCTTGGGCGAAGGCAACCCGCCCGCGAAGCTGATGATGCCGGGGCGCTCGGTCACTTTCAGGATCTCGCGGATCACCGACGGGTTCATCTTGTGGGCGCGTTGGGCCAGGGTCCAGTCCATGGTTCAGGGCTTTCCTTGTGTCGTGGTTTGAATGGAGGTGCGTTTGCCCAGCAGGACCGTCAGGGTCACGGCCAGACCGAAAATCAGGGTGGTGGCGTCCAGCGTTTCGCCCAACAACGGCACGGCAAACATCAGGCTCAGAAAGGGCTGCAGCAGTTGCACCTGGCTCACGCGCACAGGACCGCCCAGGGCCAGGCCCCGGTACCAGGCGAAGAAGCCCAGCCACATCGAGAACACAGCCACGTAGCCAAACGCCAGCCAACTGCTTGCTGCCACATCGGTTGGCGAGGTCGGCTGAAACCAGAGGGACAGGGGCAGGGTCACCGGCAAAGACATCAGCAGCACCCAGCAGATGACCTGCTCGGCACCCAGCCGTGGCGTCAGGCGCGCTCCGCCCACATAACCCAGAGAGGCGCTGGCCATCGCCACCAGCAGCCAGGCATCGGCGCGGCTCAGGTGCATACCGCCAGCCTGCCAGGCCATAAAGATCAGCACCAAGGCAGTGCCCAGCAGGCTCAGCAGCCAGAAAGCATGGCTGGGCCGCTGGCGCAGCCACACGGCGGCCACACAGGCCGTCGCGAGTGGCAGCAGTCCGGTCACCACGGCGGCGTGGGTGCTGGGCACTTCGCGCAGCGCCATGGCCAGTCCCAGGGGAAAGCCCAGTACCACCCCCAGCGCGGTGAGGGTCAGCAGGGCCCATTCGGCGGGGAGCGGAAGGTTCAGCCGGCCTCGGTGGCGCAACCACGCCAGGTACACCAGTGCCAGGCCACCCGCCACCGCTGCCCGTCCGAAGGTGACGAAGCTGGGGTGCAACTGGGGTGCGGTGGTGTCACCCACGGCCAGTCGGGTCATGGGCAGCGTCAGGGCAAAGATGGTGACGCCCAGAAAGCCGAGCCACAGGCCGCGCACGGTCTGGTCGTCCGTCGGCGCGAGTGTCGGTGCGCTGGTCGGACTCATGCGCCTCCCGTGCCGTCCAGTCCGGACGCCAGCATCCACAGGGCCGTCAGCACCAGTGCCAGGGCCATGCCCCGGTTGAACCAGCGCAGCCGCTGTCCGCTCGGTTGGCCATGGACCATCGGTCCTGCCAGCCAGCCGCGCAATACGGAGCCGATCAGCGCGTAGGTCAGGTTGCTGGTGAAGGCGTAAAAGATCATGACCGGCACTACCAAGCCATAGCGCTGTAACGCGTCTGGCTGCCCGGCGATCCAGCCGGCCACGATGGAAAGGGCCAGCATCCAGGCCTTGATGTTGAGAAACTGCAAGCCCACGCCGCGCACGAAGGTCACGTTCAGGCTGGCCGGGTTCGCGTTGGAGAGCGTGCTGCTGCCCGCCAAGCCCCAGGCCAGCCACAGCAGGTAGGTCACGCCCCCCACCAGGATAGCGCCACGCAACAAGGGCACGGCCAGCACCAGCACCCCCACGCCTGCGGCACACAAGGTCAGCAGCAGGGTCCAGCCCACCGGCACGGCACACACGAAGCTCAGCGCCCGGCGCAGGCCGAAGTTGGCGGCCAACGCCGTGGACAGTGTGGTGTTCGGCCCGGGCGTGAAGCTCGCGGCCGTGGCCAGTGTCAACAGCGCGCCGAATTCAGCGGCGTCCATGGGGGCGACCTGAAAATAGAGATGAACACATGCCTGCAATATAGGCGTTTAAATCAATACACTTACAGTACAGTCAAGCCATTCACGGCATCAACTGTATGGCTCTGTCGGGCCACACACTGGAATCCCGCACGCATGCATGACCTGCTTTCCTCTCAGGCACCGCAGCTGGACGGCGACACCCCTGCCCCGACCAGTGGGCTCACGCGTGGCAGCGGTATGTCGCTTGCCCAACAGCTGGCGGACCGTTTTGCGATCCGCATCCGCGATCGTCTTCTGGCGCCGGGCACCCGTTTGCCCAGCGTGCGGCAGTGTGCCGCGATCAACGGGTTGAGTCCGTCCACGGTGGTGGCGGCCTACGACCAGCTCCTGGCGCGCGGGCTGGTCGAGGCGCGCCGCAACCGGGGGTTTTTCGTGCGCGAGCGTGCCGGGGCGGCATCCATGCCATTCCACACCCCGGTCGAGCGGGGCGTGCCCGGTCCGCGTCCACAGGCGCCGGTCAATGCCGCTGCGCTGATCCGGGGCATGTTCCAGGGCAGTGATGACCGTCCCCAGCCCTGCATGGGCGTGCTTCCTCCAGACTGGCTGGCCTCCAGTTTCATGCCGGCGGCCCTGCGCCGCGTCACGGCCTCTCGCGCACTCACCGACGCCTCGTTGCGATATGGAGATCCCCGGGGGGACCCTCATTTGCGGGAGGTCCTGGCCGGTCGCCTGATGGCGTTGGGCCTGCCGGTGGATGACACCCAGCTGATCACCACCGTGGGCGCGACGCATGCGCTGGACATCATCAGCCGCACCTTGTTGCGTCCGGGCGACGCCGTCATGGTCGAGGAACCCGGCTGGGCGGTCGAATTTGCCCGCCTCCAGGCGCTCGGCATGCGTCTGTTACCCGTGCCCCGCGGCCCCGCCGGCCCGGATCTGGAAACCATATCCCGGTACTGCGAAGCGCATGCCCCGAAGCTGTTCGTCAGTGTGAGCGTGTTGCACAACCCGACCGGCTATTCTTTGTCGCCAGCCAGTGCCCACCGCGTGCTCCAGTTGGCCCAGCGTCACGGCTTCTTCGTGGTCGAAGACGACACCTACAGCCATATCGCCGCCGAGCACGCCACCCGCATGTCGGTGCTCGACGGTTTGCAGCGCACGTTCTACGTCAGTGGCTTCGCCAAGATACTCGCTCCCAACTGGCGTGTCGGCTATCTGGCGGCACCCCCCGCCTGGGTCGAGCGCTTGCTCGACACCAAACTGCTCTCCACCCTCACCACGCCCAGTCTCATGGAGCGGGCGCTGGCCCACTGCATCGAGCAGGGCCAGCTACGCCGTCATGCCGAACGCATTCGTGGCCGGCTCGATGCAGCCCGGCAACGCAGTGTGAAGCTCGCCCTTGAAGCAGGGTGCCGTTTTGTGTCCGAACCCGCTGGCCTGTTCGGCTGGGTCGACACCGGCGTGGACACCGAAGTGCTTGCGCAGCGGCTGCTGGACGAAGGCATCCTGATCGCCCCAGGTGCCCTGTTTCATGCACACCGCACGCCTAGCACCTACATGCGCATCAATTTCGCCACCACCCAGGCCCCCGCGTTCTGGCATACCCTCGCCGGGGCCCGCCAATCCGTCTGAGTCACGAATCGGCGCTCAGCGCCTCCCAGCGTTCCAGCGCTTCCATCAGCGCCGCTTCAATCTCGCTGTGTCGGGTGGCGAGTTCGGCCGCCCGCGCCGGCTCTGTGCCGTACAGGGTCCCGTCGGCCAGGGCCGCATCAATCGCCTTCTGTTCCGTTTCGAGCGCCTCGATGCGCGCCGGCAAGGCCTCCAGTTCGCGCTGCTCCTTGTAGCTCAGCTTGCGGCGTGGGCGATTCGTTTCCGTGAAAGGCGGCGCAGCGGGGGGCGTGCTCTGCGGAGTGGTCGAAGGGGGCCGGCCCGCCTGCGCCTCAGCCACCGGATGCCAGGCCGGTGCCCGCCCATGCAGGCGGGTCGATTGCAGGATCCAGTCCTCCACACCGCCTTCGTATTCGCGCCAACGGCCGGCCCCCTCGTAGACGATGGTGCTCGTGACCACGTTGTCCAGAAAGCGCCGGTCATGGCTCACCAGAAACACCGTACCCTCAAAATCCGCCAGCAGCTGCTCCAGCAGTTCCAGCGTCTCGATGTCCAGGTCGTTCGTCGGTTCATCCAGCACCAGCACATTCGCCGGCCTGGCAAACAGCCGTGCCAGCAGCAGCCGGTTGCGTTCACCGCCCGACAGGCTGCGCACGGGCGACTGCGCCCGCGCGGGTGAAAACAGAAAGTCCCCCAGATAGCTTTTCACGTGCGTGCGCCGGCTGCCAATCTCGATCCATTCGCTGCCCGGGCTGATGAAGTCCTCCAGTGTGGCGTCCAGGTCGAGCTGATGGCGCATCTGGTCGAAGTAGGCCACTTCCAGCCGCTGGCCGGTACGCACCGTTCCCTCGTCAGGCGGGAGCGCTCCCAGAATCAGCTTGAGCAAAGTCGTTTTGCCGGCCCCGTTGGGGCCGATCAGCCCGACCTTGTCGCCACGCAGAATCGTCGCGCTGAACCGATCCACCACCGTCTGGCGTTGTTCGCCTGCCCCGAAGCGTTTGCTCACGTGCTCCAGCTCCGCCACCAGCTTGCCCCCGGCATCGCCTCGGCTCACCTCCATCCGCACCTGTCCGACCGCATCCCGGCGTTGTCGGCGCTGGGCTCGCAACACCGCCAACCGCTCGATGCGTGCCTGCGCCCGTGTTCGACGGGCCTCCACCCCTTTGCGTATCCACACCTCTTCCTGCGCCAGGAGCTTGTCGGCCTTGGCGTTGACCACCGCTTCCTGTGCCAGACGCTCATCCTTGAGCCGCTGGAATGCGCTGAAATTGCCCGGATAGCTCCACAACTGGCCCCGATCCAGTTCCACGATCCGCGTGGTCACACGATCCAGAAAATCCCGGTCGTGGCTGATCACGACCACGGCCCCCCGAAAGGCCTGCAGCAACTCGGCCAACCAGTCGATCGCGTCCATGTCCAGGTGGTTGGTCGGCTCATCCAGCAGCAACAGATTGGGCAGCGCCACCAACGCCCGTGCCAGAGCCACCCGCTTGCGCACACCGCCAGAAAGCGAGGCAATCCGCGTCTCCGGCCTCAGCGACAGACGGGACAGCGTCTCCTGCACCCGTTGCTCCCAGCGCCAACCATCCAGCGCTTCAATCTCGTTCTGCAACGCATCCAGATCGGTCCCTGGCGCATGCTCCAGATACCTCTGGCACAGGCGCCTCACATGATCCAGCCCACCGCTGACCGCATCGAACACCGTCTCATCCTCGTTAAGAGCAGGTTCCTGCGGCACATAAGAAGAGCGCAAATCGAGTTGGCGCTGAATTTCGCCATCGTCTGGCCGTTCCAGCCCAGCCAGGATGCGAAGCAACGACGACTTGCCCGTTCCGTTGCGCCCGACGATCCCCATGCGCTCCCCAGGTTCAAGCGCCAGCTGTACACGGTCGAGCAAAGGGACATGCCCATACGCCAGGGAAACATCGTTCAGAGAGATCAGTGCCATGGCGCGAGAGCGTAACAGCTTGGGCGTGGGTGCTGGTTCGCTGTGGTCAGGAAGGCCCGGCAAGACGCCCCCGAAAAAAACCATCAACAGCCTTGCGATTTCGGGAAAACCCGGTATACAATCTCGCTCCTCACAACGTCGCTTGCTTTCAAGCAAACCGGCTGGGCAGCAAAGCCTCGAAAAAATTTTCGAAACTTTGACAAGACGCCAAAAGTTGTGTCATAATTCAAGGCTCTGCTGATCGCGGCGGGGCAAGCAAGAGGGTGGTGGTGAGAGCTGCTGCTGTCTTGGGGATCGTTAACAAATTACAGCCGATAAGCGTGGGCGTTTGAG
>JAUVXK010000002.1 GCA_030603635.1 Burkholderiales bacterium
GCCTTGGCCTGGTCCTCGGTCAGGCCCACCCAGGCCACCTCGGGGTCGGTGTAGGCCACGCTCGGGATCACCCGCGCATTGAACGCCGCGGCCGCCAGCTCGGCGTTGCCTTGCAGTTCACCGGCAATCACCTCGGCCGCCACGTGCGCCTCGTGCACCGCCTTGTGCGCCAGCATGGGCTGGCCCACCACGTCACCGATGGCAAAGATGTGCGGCACGTTGGTGCGCATCTGGATGTCGACGTTGATGAAGCCCCGGTCCGTCACGGCCACGCCGGCCTTGTCGGCAGCGATCTTCTTGCCGTTGGGCGTGCGGCCCACCGCCTGCAGCACCAGGTCGTAGGTGCCTTCGCTCTTGGTGCCGTCCAACCCCTCAAACTGCACCTTGATGCCTTCGGGCGTGGCTTCAGCCCCCACCGTCTTGGTCTTCAACATGATGTTGTCGAATCGGTGGGCGTTCATCTTCTGCCACACCTTCACCAGATCGCGGTCGGCGCCCTGCATCAGGCCGTCGAGCATTTCCACCACGTCCAGGCGCGCACCCAGCGTGCTGTACACCGTGCCCATTTCCAGGCCGATGATGCCGCCGCCGATGATGAGCATCTTCTTCGGAACACCCTGCAACGCCAGGGCGCCGGTGCTGTCCACGATGCGCGGATCGTCGGGGAGGAAAGGCAGGCGCACCGCCTGCGAACCGGCCGCGATGATGCACTTCTTGAACGCCACCACCTTCTTGGTGCCGGTCTTGTCCTGGCCCGTGCCCGTGGTTTCTTCCACCTCGACGTGGTTGGGGCCCACGAAGGCGCCATAGCCACGCACGATAGTGACCTTGCGCATCTTGGCCATGGCCGCCAGGCCGCCCGTGAGCTTGCCGATCACCTTTTCCTTGTGGCCACGCAGCTTCTCGATGTTGACCACAGGGCACCCGAATTCCACGCCCAGATCGGCCATGTGGCTGACTTCGTCCATGACGGCGGCCACGTGCAGCAAGGCCTTGGACGGAATGCAACCCACGTTCAGGCAGACGCCACCCAGCGTGGCGTAACGCTCGACGATCACGACCTTCAGGCCGAGATCGGCCGCGCGGAAGGCGGCGGAATAACCGCCGGGGCCAGCACCGAGGACCAGCACGTCGCACTCGATGTCGGCGCTGCCCCCAAAACGGGCAGCCGTCGGCGCCACCATCGGCGCAGCCACGGGGGCCGCGACGGGTGCGGCCGACGCAGAGACGGGTGCAGGTCCGGGTGCATTCGCTGGCGCGGAAACTGCCGCACCTTCCACCTCCAGCGACAGCACCACCGTGCCCTCGCTCACCTTGTCGCCCAGCTTGACCTTGAGTTCCTTCACCACGCCCGCGTGACTGGAAGGAATCTCCATCGAAGCCTTGTCCGACTCCACCGTGATGAGCGACTGCTCGGCCTTGACCGTATCGCCCGGCTTGACCAGCAGCTCGATGACCGCCACGTCCTTGAAGTCGCCAATGTCGGGAACCTTGATGTCCATCAGTGCCATGTTCGGGCTCCCTTCTTACAACAGCACGCGACGGAAGTCGGCGAGGATCTGGCCCAGATAGGCATTGAAGCGCGCCGCTGCGGCGCCGTCGATCACGCGGTGATCCCAGGTCAGCGACAGCGGCAGCATCAGGCGCGGCTGGAACGCCTTGCCATCCCACACCGGCTCCATCTGGCTCTTGCAGACCCCCAGAATGGCGACTTCGGGTGCGTTGATGATGGGCGTGAAGTAGCGCCCACCAATGCCGCCCAATGACGAAATGGTGAAGGTCGCGCCGCTCATGTCGGCCGGCCCCAGCTTGCCGTCGCGCGCCTTCTTGGCGAGTTCGGCCATCTCCTGGCTGATCTGCAGCACGCCCTTCTTGTCGGCGTCCTTGATCACGGGCACCACCAGACCGTTGGGCGTGTCTGCCGCAAAGCCGATGTGCCAGTACTGCTTGTAAACCAGCGCGTCGCCGTCCAGGCTGCTGTTGAACTCGGGAAACTTCTTGAGCGCTGCCACGCAGGCCTTGATCAGGAAGGCCAGCATGGTCACCTTGACGCCGGACTTCTCGTTCTCCTTGTTGGTGGCCACCCGGAACGCTTCCAGGTCGGTGATGTCGGCGTCGTCGTGGTTGGTGACGGCCGGGATCATCACGGCGTTGCGCAGCAGGTTGGCGCCGCTGATCTTCTTGATGCGGCCCAGTTCCTTGCGCTCGATCGGGCCGAACTTGGCGAAGTCCACCTTGGGCCAGGGGATGAGGCCCAGCTCGGAACCCCCACCGCCGGCGGCAACGGCAGGTACCTTGGCCGCCTGAGCGAGCGTCTGGGTGGCGCCCGACATCACCGACTTGGTGAAGTTTTGCACGTCTTCCTGGGTGATGCGGCCTTTGGGCCCTGAGCCCTTGACCTCAGCCAGCGGCACGCCCAGCTCCCGGGCGAACTTGCGCACCGAAGGCGACGCGTGCGGCAAGCCCAGCGCCGGGGTGGCGGTGGGGTTGTGTGCGGGTGCCGACACGGTGGCGGCGGCGGGTGCTGCAGCCGCGGGGACGGGTGCGGGCGCAGCAGCCACCGGCGCAGATGCGGGTGCTGGTGCAGCAGGGGCGGCCCCAGAGGCCACGGTGCCCTCCAGAATGGCCAGCAGGTCGCCGATGTTGACCTTGTCGCCCAGCTTGACCTTCAGCTCCTTGATCACGCCAGCATGGCTGGAGGGAATCTCCATCGACGCCTTGTCGGACTCCACGGTGATCAGGCTCTGCTCGACCTTCACCGTGTCGCCCGGCTTGACGAATACCTCGATCACCGCCACGTCCTTGAAGTCGCCAATGTCGGGCACGCGGACTTCGATGGTTCCGGTGCTCGCTGGCGCTGCCACGGGAGCGGCAACAGGTGCAGGCGCTGCGGCAACGGGGGCTGCTGATGCGGCGGCAGGAGCCGGTGCGAGTGCAGCGGCGCCTTCGGCCTCCAGCACCAGCACAGCCGAGCCTTCGCTCACCTTGTCGCCCAGCTTGACCTTGAACTCCTTGACCACGCCAGCGTGACTCGACGGGATCTCCATCGAGGCCTTGTCGCTCTCCACGGTGATCAGCGACTGGTCCACGGCGACCGTGTCGCCCGGCTTCACCAGCAGCTCGATGACCGCCACTTCAGAAAAATCCCCGATGTCCGGGACCTTCACTTCGATCAGTGCCATGTTCTTGTCTCCGGTCGATCAGGCGTACAGGGGGTTCACTTTGTCGGCGTTGATGCCGTACTTGGCAATGGCCTCGGCCACCTTGGCCGCCGGCACGGTGCCTTCTTCGGCCAGGGCCTTGAGGGCGGCCACCACGATGTAATGGCGGTTCACCTCGAAGTGCTCACGCAGCTTGCTGCGGAAGTCGCTGCGGCCAAAGCCGTCGGTGCCCAGCACCTTGTAGGTACGGCCCTTCGGGATGAAGGGGCGGATCTGGTCAGCGAAGGACTTCATGTAGTCGGTGGACGCCACCACCGGACCGGCGTGCTTGTCGAGCTGCTGTGCCACGAACGGCACGCGCGGCGCGTCGGTCGGGTGCAACAGGTTCCAGCGCTCGCAGTCCTGGCCGTCGCGGGCCAGTTCGTTGAAGCTCGGGCAGCTCCACACGTTGGCAGCCACACCCCAGTCCTTCTCCAGCAGTTCCTGAGCGAACAGGCTTTCGCGCAGGATGGTGCCCGAACCCAGCAGTTGCACACGCGGTGTCAGCTTGGCGCCTTCCTTGCACAGGTACATGCCCTTGATGATCTGCTCTTCCGTGCCAGGCGTGAGGCCGGGCATCGCGTAGTTTTCGTTGAGCAACGTCAGGTAATAGAAGACGTTTTCCTGCTTTTCCACCATGCGCTTGAGACCATGGTGAATGATGACCCCGACCTCGTGAGCAAAGGTCGGGTCGTAGCTCACGCAGTTGGGAATGGTGCCAGCCAAGATCTGGCTGTGGCCGTCTTCGTGCTGCAGGCCTTCGCCGTTCAACGTGGTCCGACCCGAGGTGCCGCCCAGCAGGAAGCCGCGCGCCTGCATGTCGCCGGCCGCCCAGGCCAGATCGCCGATGCGCTGGAAGCCGAACATCGAGTAGTAGATGTAGAACGGCACCATGATGCGGTTGTTGGTGCTGTACGAAGTCGCCGCCGCAATCCAGCTCGCCATGCCACCCGCCTCGTTGATGCCTTCCTGCAGGATCTGGCCCGCCTTGTCCTCGCGGTAGTACATCACCTGGTCCTTATCGACCGGGGTATAGAGCTGGCCCTTGGGGTTGTAGATGCCGATCTGGCGGAACAGACCTTCCATGCCGAAGGTGCGTGCCTCGTCCACCAGGATGGGCACCACACGCGGGCCCATCGCCTGGTCGCGCAGCAGTTGCGTCAGGAAGCGCACATACGCCTGGGTGGTGGAGATTTCACGTCCCTCGGGCGTGGGCTCGAGTACCGCCTTGAAGGTTTCGAGCGAGGGCACGGTGAAGCTTTCGTCCGCCTTCACCCGCCTTTTCGGGAGGTAGCCGCCCAGGGCCTGGCGGCGCTCGTGCAGGTATTTCATTTCCGGCGTGTCGTCGGCCGGCTTGTAGAACGGCACCTTCGGCAGTTCGCTGTCGGGAATGGGAATGTTGAAGCGGTCGCGCATGTAGCGGATGTCGTCGTCGCTCAGCTTCTTGGTCTGGTGGGCGGTGTTCTTGCCCTCGCCGGCGCGGCCCATGCCGTAGCCCTTGACGGTCTTGACCAGCAGCACGGTGGGCTGGCCTGTGGTGTTGTGGTGCGCGCGGTGGAAGGCCGCATACACCTTCTGCGCGTCGTGGCCGCCACGGCGCAGGGCCCAGATGTCGTCGTCGCTCATCTTGGAGACCAGCTCCAGGGCCTTGGGGTCGCGGCCGAAGAAGTTCTTGCGCACGAAGGCACCGTCATTGGCCTTGAAGGCCTGGTAATCACCGTCCAGCGTGTCCAGCATGATCTTGCGCAGGGCGCCGTCCTTGTCACGCGCCAGCAGCGGATCCCAGTTGCTGCCCCACAGCAGCTTGATCACGTTCCAGCCGGAGCCGCGGAACTCGCCCTCCAGCTCCTGGATGATCTTGCCGTTGCCGCGCACCGGGCCGTCCAGGCGCTGCAGGTTGCAGTTCACCACGAACACCAGGTTGTCCAGCCCTTCGCGCGCCGCCAGGCCAATGGCCCCCAGACTCTCAGGCTCGTCCATCTCGCCGTCGCCGCAGAACACCCACACCTTGCGCCGGGAGGTGTCTGCAATGCCACGGGCGTGCAGGTACTTCAGAAATCGCGCCTGGTAGATGGCCATCAAAGGGCCCAGGCCCATGGACACGGTGGGGAACTGCCAGAACTCCGGCATCAGCTTGGGGTGCGGGTAGCTGGAGAGGCCTTTGCCGTCGACTTCCTGGCGGAAGTTGAGGAGTTGTTCCTCGGTCAGACGCCCCTCCAGGAAGGCCCGTGCATAGATGCCGGGTGCGCTGTGGCCCTGGATGTAGAGCAGGTCGCCGCCGTGCGAGCCACCGTTGTCGGTATCGTCGGCGTGCCAGAAATGGTTGAAGCCGGCCGCAAACAGGTGTGCCAGCGATTGGAAGGAACTGATGTGGCCACCCAGGTCGCCGCCGTCGGCCGGGTTCAGGCGGTTGGCCTTCACCACCATGGCCATGGCGTTCCAGCGCATGAAGGCGCGCAGGCGACCTTCGATTTCCAGATTGCCGGGACTGCGCTCCTCTTCGTCAGGCTCCAGCGTGTTGACATACCCGGTGGTCGCGGAAAACGGCATGTCTACGCTGTGCTCGCGCGCCTCCTCCAGCAACTGTTCCAGGAGAAAGTGCGCCCGCTCGGGCCCTTCCTTCTCGATCACCGCGTTGAGGGCATCCAGCCATTCGCGGGTTTCCTGATGGTCGATATCGGGTGCGTTGAGCACGTTGTTGACGTTCGGCTGAACTGACATGCGATGTCTCCTCGATGTGTGAGCGAAGGTTAAAGCGACTGTGCCGCCCTGTCAGCAAGTTTCGCACAGAATCTTTTAATTTTCAACATGCAGATGTTGTTTTCTTATTATGAAATTCAAGGGGTCGATGGCCCTCGGGTTATCCCATAGACTTCATGGATGGAATCCCCCTCTTCTTCCGACGCACGGCGCGAGTTCGTGACGCCGCTGCAATGGTGGCGCCGCTGGTGGCGCGGCCTCAGTCCCAGCCGGCAGGACCGGCTTGTCAGCATCGGACCATTGCTGTCGGTGCTGCTCTTTCTTGCCGCCATCGTGGCCGCCCTCACGTACTTCACACTGGAAGAAGCCGACCGTGAGCAGGAAGCGGTGACCCGGGACGTGGAGTACGCCCAGCAACGCCTGCGCCTGCGCCTGATCGAGCGACAGGAACAGCTGATGCGCATTGCGCGAGACATCTCCAACCGGGATATCGAGGAGATGGAGTTCAACTTCCAGGCCGAGACCCTCGTCGTGCAGTATCCGGAACTGCTGGCCATCACCTGGCTCAATGCCCGGCGGGAAGTGGTCACGGCCTATGCCTCGCCCAGCGCACCGGAACCACTCAACCGGCAGAGCGGCCAGACGCTCTCCCCCGACACCGCCGACGGCATCTTCGAACTCGTACGCGATCTGCGCCAACCCCTGTACAGCCGCCCCCAGGCGCAGGCCGGCCGGGACAAGACCGTCATGCTGCTGGTGCCGCTGAACGAGCAGGGACGCTTCAGTGGGGCCTTGCTGGCCGAGTACTCGATCGACGGATTGCTCCGTTTCGGAGTGCCGACGGAAGTCATGGCCCGTTACGCCGTGGCACTGGTCGATGAGCAGCTACAGGTGCTGGCGGGTTCGGTACACGTACCTCAGGCCAAAGGGCTGCGCCGGCTCCCCTGGGCCGCGAAACCCCATCGCTACGACATGCCCGTCGCTCCCATCGGCAACAGCCTGATCATCCAGGCCGTGGGTTACCGGACCAGCCGAGACAGCATGGGCGAGGCGTTCTTCTGGGTGGTGGGGGCCCTGAGCGCGCTCACCGTCTGGATGCTTCTGGCGAACCTGCGCCACAGCCGCCGACGGCTTCAGGCCCAGCGCGCCCTGCTGGTGGAGACGAACTTCCGCCGCGCCATGGAAAACTCCATGCTCACCGGCATGCGCGCCCTGGACCTCAAAGGCCGCATCACCTACGTGAACCCGGCCTTCTGCTCGATGACGGGCTGGACCGAGCAGGACTTGCTCGGGGCCGTCGCGCCCTTTCCTTACTGGCCCGAATCGGACATCGACACCTTGTCGGCACGGCTTGAGGACGAACTGCACGGCCGCACCACACCAGGTGGTTTCGAGGTCCCAGTCAAGCGCAAGAACGGCAGCATCTTTTATGCGCGCATGTACGTCTCGCCGCTCATCGACGGCCAGGGCAGACAGACCGGCTGGATGACCTCCATGACCGACATCACCGAGCCCAAGCGCATCCGCGAGGAGCTGACGGCATCCTACGACCGCTTCACCACCGTGCTCGACAGTCTGGACGAGGCCATCTCCGTCGCCCCGTTGAGCAGCGCCGAGTTGCTCTTCGCCAACCGCATGTACCAGACCTGGTTCGGCATGAGCGGCCGCGGCCACCGCAAGCTGGTGGAACTGTCCTCGGCCATCCCGGCCGGACCGCTCACCGACAACCAGGACCAGGTGGACGTGCTCGCGGGCCTGCCCACCGACGCCCTGTTCGAAGCCGCCACCGACAGCGCCGAGGTCTACGTGCAGGAACTCAACAAGTGGCTGGAGGTGCGCACCCGCTACCTGACGTGGGTGGACGGTCGGCTGGCCCAGATGGTGATCGCGACCGACATCACCGTCCGCCGCCAGGCCGAGGAGCAGGCCGCCCTGCAGCAGGAACGGGCCGAGGCCGCCAGCCGTCTCATCACGATGGGGGAAATGGCCTCCAGCGTGGCACACGAGCTCAACCAGCCGCTGACGGCCATCAGCAACTACAGCAGCGGCATGATCTCGCGCCTAAAAAAACAACAGATCAGCGAAGACGAGCTCCTGGGCGCCCTGGAAAAAACGGCGAAACAGGCACAGCGAGCCGGCCAGATCATCCAGCGCATCCGGGCCTTCGTCAAACGCAGCGAACCGAACCCGACGCTCTCCGACGTGGCCCAGATGGTGAACAACGCGACCGAACTGGCCGACATCGAACTGCGCCGGCACATGATCCGGCTCAACACCTATGTCGCCGCCCGCCTGCCCAAGCTCATGGTGGACCCGATCCTGATCGAACAGGTGCTGATCAACCTGATGAAGAACGCCGGCGAGGCCATCGTGCAGGCCCAACGCCCTCCAGCCCAGCGACACGTAGAGCTGACGGTCACCCCACGCAAGATCGAGGGCAACGACACGGTGGAATTCTCTGTGAAGGACACGGGCCTGGGGGTGCCTCCCGAACAACTGGAACGCATCTATGAGGCTTTCTACAGCACCAAGGCCGAGGGCATGGGCATCGGCCTGAAACTGTGCCGCTCCATCGTCGAGTCCCATCATGGGAGGTTGCAGGCGCGAAACCTCTACAATGGGCCCGACATCACGGGTTGCGAGTTCAGTTTCTGGATTCCCGTGAGCACCGTGGTCAATACGTGACAACCCGTAAGCGCCCTGACCGCTGGGCGCCAGACAACGAGAAAGAGTGAGATGAGCCTGATTCCGAAACGTGGCACGGTTTATGTGGTCGACGACGACGAGGCAGTCCGCGACTCGCTGCAGTGGCTGCTCGAAGGCAAGGATTACCGCGTGCGATGTTTTGAGTCTGCCGAGGCCTTCCTGAGCCGGTACGACTCGCGCGAGGTGGCCTGCCTGATCGCCGACATCCGCATGGGTGGCATGAGCGGCATGGATCTGCAAGACCGGCTGATGGAACGCCACTCACCCCTTCCCATCGTGTTCATCACCGGGCATGGTGACGTGCCCATGGCGGTGGAATCGATGAAAAAAGGCGCACTGGACTTCATCCAGAAACCTTTCAATGAAGACCAACTCGTCCAGCTCGTCGAGCGCATGCTGGAAACGGCGCGCGACGTGTTTGCCGAACACCAGCAGGCCGCGACGCGGGAAGCCCTGCTCGGCAAGCTCACCACCCGCGAATCCCAGGTGCTCGAACGCATCGTGGCCGGGCGCCTGAACAAGCAGATCGCCGACGACCTCGGCATCAGCATCAAGACGGTGGAAGCCCACCGCGCCAACATCATGGAAAAACTCGGTGCCAACACGGTTGCCGACCTGTTGAAAATCGCCCTCGCCCCCACGGCCAAGGCCTGACCCCCGCCCTTCCCGCATCCGCTCCCCTGCCCATGACCGCCCAACTGATCGACGGCAACGCGCTGTCGCGCCAACTGCGCACCGAAGTCTCTGAACGTGTCACCGCCCTCAAGGCACGCGGCATCACCCCCGGTCTGGCCGTCATCCTGGTCGGCGACAACCCGGCCAGCCAGGTTTACGTGCGCAACAAGGTCAAGGCCTGTGAAGACACGGGCATGCACTCCGTGCTGGAAAGGTACGAGGCCAACATGAGCGAAACTGCCTTGCTGGCTCGAGTGGAGGCACTGAACAACGACCCGACCATCCATGGCATCCTGGTCCAGTTACCGCTGCCCGCCCACATCGACGCACACAAGGTGATCGAAGCCATTTCCCCGGCCAAGGACGTGGACGGCTTCCACGTCGCCAGCGCCGGGGCGCTCATGGTCGGGCAGCCAGGTTTCTGGCCCTGCACTCCTTATGGCTGCATGAAGATGCTGGAGTCCATCGGCTACGACCTCAAGGGCAAGCATGCGGTGGTCATCGGCCGCAGCAACATCGTCGGCAAACCGATGGCACTGATGCTGCTCCAGCAGGACGCAACCGTCACCGTGTGCCACTCGCGCACCGCCGACCTGAAAGCCCAGACGCTGCAGGCAGACGTGATCGTTGCCGCCGTGGGCAAGCGCAACGTGCTCACCGCCGACATGGTCAAACCCGGTGCCGTGGTGCTGGACGTGGGCATGAACCGCAACGACGAAGGCAAGCTCTGCGGCGATGTCGATTTCGACGGCGTCAAGGAAGTCGCCGGCTGGATCACCCCTGTTCCTGGTGGAGTGGGTCCGATGACCATCACCATGCTCATGGTCAACACACTGGAATCGGCCGAGCGTTCGGCCGGCTGAGGCAGTTCAGACCGCTGGCGTCTCGGTCCGGCGGGCAAACCACCATAGCACCCGCAAGGCGCAGAGCCATTGCAGCAGCACAAGCGCGCTGCCCAGGGTGTGCCAGAAACGCAGGTCACCGCCCGATGTGCGGGCCGTCAGGATGCGCTCGGCCACCCCATGTTCCTGCAACAATGCCGCCAAAGCGGCAAGCAGCAACCAGGGCAGCAGCACCCAGCGGGCCGTCACCTCGGCCGATTTCAGCCGTTGCAAACGCCCCCACATGATCAGACACAACGCCATCACCACGCTCGCCCAGGCCTGAACCTGGAACAGCTTGGCCGCATAGGGACCGGCCAGCGCAGGGTTGCCTATGACACCGAAAGCCATGGGCACCGCCACGAAGCTCAATGCCGACAGCCCACCCCACCACAGGGCAGCGACAAGCAGGGGCCAGCGATCGAAGAACGGCTGCATGGCTTGCCCACTCACTCGTATCGCACGGCCACGACCTCGAAGCGCTTGACGCCACCGGGTGCCTGCACCTCGGCCACGTCGCCCTCTTCCTTGCCAATCAGTGCCCGGGCAATGGGGCTGGAGATGTTGATCAGTCCCAGCTTGAGGTCGGCCTCATCCTCACCGACGATCTGATAGGTCACCGCCTCGCCCGTGGTCTCCTCTTCGAGCTCGACCGTTGCGCCAAACACCACCTTGCCACCCGCATCCAGACCGGAGGGGTCGATGATCTGGGCAATCGACAGCTTGCCCTCGATTTCAGCGATACGGCCTTCGATGAACCCCTGGCGCTCCTTGGCAGCATCGTAGTCGGCGTTCTCGCTCAGATCGCCCTGGGCACGGGCTTCGGCAATGGCGTTGATGACCGCGGGGCGGTCCACGGTCTTGAGACGGTGCAACTCCTCCTTGAGCTTGTCGGCACCGCGCTTGGTCACGGGAATGGTGGGCATTTGTCGTTCTCCAAAAGCAAACCGCCGATCGTTACCAATCGGCGGTGTGGTTGGACGGATTATGCATCAAGCAGAACCTCCCCGGCGAGACACGTGCACCGGGGAAAGCCCTGATGCATGGCGTCAGGCGGCGAGCTCCGCGTGCATTTCCTGCACCGAGATGACGCCCAGGTTGTCCAAGCTTCGCATTCCTTCCACAGCGGCCTCGGCCCCCGAGATGGTGGTGAAGGTGGTGACGCGGTTAAGCAACGCCGAGGTGCGAATGTAACGGGAGTCGGCAATGGCGTTGCGGCGCTCCTCCACCGTGTTGATGACCATGGCGATTTCGCCGTTCTTGATCATGTCCACGATGTTGGGTCGGCCTTCCGCCACCTTGTTGACCAGCTCGCAGGGCACGCCCTCGGCCTCGATGGCCGCTGCGGTGCCACGCGTGGCAACCAGTTCGAAGCCCATCGCGTGCAGTTCGCGCGCCACGATCACGGCACGTGCCTTGTCCGAAGGCTTGACCGAGAGGAACACCTTCTTCACCTCGTCCGTCGGGCGCGGCAGTTTGGTTCCGGCACCGAGTTGCGACTTCACAAAGGCCTCGCCAAAGGTCTTGCCCACTCCCATGACTTCGCCGGTGGACTTCATCTCGGGACCGAGGATGGTATCCACACCGGGGAACTTCACGAAGGGGAACACCGCTTCCTTCACGCTGAAGTACGGCGGGGTGACTTCCTGGGTGATGCCTTGCTGTGCCAGGGTCTGGCCAGCCATGCAGCGCGCGGCCACCTTGGCCAGCTGAATGCCCGTGGCCTTGGAGACGAACGGCACCGTGCGCGAGGCGCGCGGGTTCACTTCCAGCACGAAGATGACGTCCTTCTTGGTGCCGCCCTCTTCCACTTCCTGGATCGCAAACTGCACGTTCATCAGGCCGACCACGTTGAGCGCGTTGGCCATGGCCGCGGTCTGGCGCTTGAGCTCGTCCACCGTGGCCTTACCCAGGTAGTAAGGCGGCAGCGAACAGGCGGAGTCGCCCGAGTGCACGCCAGCCTGTTCGATGTGCTCCATCACGCCGCCGATCAGCACCTGGCCGGAAGCGTCACGGATGCAGTCCACGTCGCACTCGATGGCGTCATTCAGGAAACGGTCCAGCAACACCGGCGAGTCGTTGCTCACCTTCACGGCCTCGCGCATGTAGCGCTCCAGGTCGCGCTGTTCGTGCACGATTTCCATGGCACGGCCACCCAGCACATAGCTGGGACGCACCACCAACGGGTAACCCAGCTCGGCCGCTTTTTCCAGCGCCTCGGATTCGGTACGCGCCGTGGCGTTGGGCGGCTGACGCAGGCCCAGTTCATGCAGCAGCTTCTGGAAGCGCTCGCGGTCTTCGGCCGCGTCGATCATGTCGGGGGTGGTGCCGATGATGGGCACGCCGTTGGCTTCCAGACCCAGCGCCAGCTTCAGCGGCGTCTGGCCACCGTACTGCACAATCACACCCAGCGGCTTTTCCTTGTCCACGATTTCCAGCACGTCTTCCAGCGTCAACGGCTCGAAGTACAGGCGATCGGAAGTGTCGTAGTCGGTGGACACGGTTTCCGGGTTGCAGTTGACCATGATGGTCTCGTAACCATCCTCGCGCATGGCGAGCGCCGCATGCACGCAGCAGTAGTCGAACTCGATGCCCTGGCCGATCCGGTTCGGGCCACCGCCCAGCACCATGATCTTTTTCTTGTCCGTCGGCTGCGCCTCGCACTCGTCCTCGTAGGTCGAGTACATGTAAGCGGTGTTGGTGGCGAATTCGGCGGCGCAGGTGTCCACGCGCTTGTACACCGGGCGCACGTTCAGCGCGCGGCGCTGGTCGCGCACGGCCTTCTCGGTGGTCTTGAGCAGCTTGGCCAGACGACGATCGCTGAAGCCCTTTTTCTTGAGCGTGCGAAGCGTGTCGGCACTCAGGCTGGACAGTGCAGCGGCGCCTTGGGCGGCGGTCAGCTTGTCCAGCTCCAGTTCGATCTTCACGATCTCCTCGATCTGGACCAGGAACCACTTGTCGATCTTGGTGAACTGGTGCACTTCGTCCAGTGACCAGCCGGCAGCGAAGGCATCGCCCACGTACCAGATCCGCTCGGGGCCAGGTTCGCCCAGTTCACGCTCCAGGGTTTCGCGATCCTGGGTTTTCTCGTTCATGCCGTCCACGCCCACTTCCAGGCCACGCAGGGCTTTCTGGAAGCTTTCCTGGAAGGTGCGGCCCATGGCCATGACCTCGCCCACGGACTTCATCTGCGTGGTCAGGCGGTTGTCGGCGGATGGGAACTTCTCGAACGCGAAGCGCGGAATCTTGGTGACGACGTAATCGATCGAGGGCTCGAACGAGGCCGGGGTCGCGCCGCCGGTGATCTCGTTCTTCAGCTCGTCGAGCGTGTAGCCCACGGCCAGCTTGGCCGCCACCTTGGCGATGGGGAAACCCGTGGCCTTGGACGCCAGTGCCGACGAACGCGACACACGCGGGTTCATCTCGATGACGATCATGCGGCCGTCCTTCGGGTTGACCGAGAACTGGACGTTGGAGCCGCCCGTGTCCACACCGATCTCGCGCAGCACCGCCAGCGAGGCGTTGCGCATGATCTGGTATTCCTTGTCGGTCAACGTCTGGGCCGGGGCCACGGTGATGGAGTCGCCCGTGTGGACCCCCATCGGGTCCAGGTTCTCGATCGAGCAGACGATGATGCAGTTGTCCTTCTTGTCGCGGACAACCTCCATCTCGTACTCTTTCCAGCCCACGAGTGACTCTTCGATCAGCAACTCGTTGGTGGGCGAGGCTTCCAGGCCGCGCTTGCAGATGGTCTCGAATTCTTCCGGGTTGTAGGCGATGCCGCCACCCGTGCCGCCCAGCGTGAAGCTGGGGCGGATCACGGTCGGGAAGCCCACGGCCTTCTGCACCGCCCAGGCCTCTTCCATACTGTGCGCAATGCCCGAACGCGCCGAGCCCAGGCCGATGCGGGTCATCGCGTCCTTGAACTTCAGGCGGTCTTCGGCCTTGTCGATGGCTTCGGGCGTGGCGCCGATGAGCTCACACTTGTACTTGTGCAGCACGCCGTTGCGCCACAGGTCCAGCGCGCAGTTCAGCGCCGTCTGGCCGCCCATGGTCGGCAGAATGGCGTCCGGGCGTTCCTTGGCGATGATCTTCTCGACCGTCTGCCAAGTGATGGGTTCGATGTAGGTGACGTCGGCCGTGGCCGGGTCGGTCATGATCGTCGCGGGGTTGCTGTTGATCAGGATGACCTTGTAGCCCTCTTCGCGCAAGGCCTTGCAGGCCTGCACGCCGGAGTAGTCGAACTCGCAGGCTTGGCCGATGACAATCGGGCCGGCGCCGATGATGAGGATGCTCTTGATGTCTGTGCGCTTCGGCA
Source organism: Burkholderiales bacterium (assembly GCA_030603635.1). Lineage (GTDB taxonomy): Bacteria > Pseudomonadota > Gammaproteobacteria > Burkholderiales > Burkholderiaceae_C > Tepidicella. The sequence continues at coordinate 14,481 of JAUVXK010000002.1, forward strand.
TTTACTTCTTCTCCATCAAGGCGATGAAACGATCGAACAGGTAGGCGATATCGTGCGGGCCAGGCGAGGCCTCAGGGTGACCCTGGAAGCAGAAGGCCGGCTTGTCGGTGCGCTCCAGGCCTTGCAGCGTGCCGTCGAACAGGCTCACGTGGGTAGCACGCAGGTTGGCCGGCAGCGACTCCATGTCCACCGCAAAGCCGTGGTTCTGGCTGGTGATGCTGACGCGGCCCGTGTCCAGGTCTTTCACCGGGTGGTTGGCGCCGTGGTGACCGTGGGGCATCTTGAAGGTCCTGGCACCACTGGCCAGGGCCATGATCTGGTGACCCAGGCAAATGCCGAACACCGGCTTGCCGGTCTCGATCAGTTCTTTCGCGGCCGCGATGGCGTAGTCACACGGCTGCGGGTCGCCCGGGCCATTGGACAGGAAAATGCCGTCCGGGTTGTGCCTGAGCACTTCGGCAGCCGGCGTCTGTGCCGGCACCACGGTGACCTTGCAGCCCCGCTCGGCCAACATACGCAGGATGTTCTTCTTCACACCGAAGTCGTATGCCACCACATGAAAACGAGGAGCCGTCAGCTCGCCATAGCCAGGGGTGCCATCTTCGCGGGCCAGTTGCCATTCGGTCTGGGTCCAGACATAGGGCTGCTTCGTGCTCACCACCTTGGCCAGGTCTTGTCCGGCCATGCTGGGGGCCTGCTGCGCGGCCGCCACGGCCTGCGCCTTCAGGGCGTCGCTCACTTCCTGGCCTTCGGCCAAGCCGACGATGGCCCCGTTCTGCGAGCCCTTTTCACGCAGGATGCGCGTGAGCTTGCGGGTGTCGATCCCGGCAATGGCCACCGTGCCCTCACGCTGGAGATAGTCGCTCAACGTGAGCTGCGAGCGGAAGTTGGAAGCGAGCAGGGGCAGGTCTTTGATGATCAGGCCGGCAGCATGGACGGCCGCAGCCTCCACGTCTTCCTCGTTGATGCCGTAGTTGCCGATGTGCGGATACGTGAGCGTCACGATCTGCTGGCGGTAGCTCGGGTCGGTGAGGATTTCCTGATAACCGGTGATGGCGGTGTTGAACACCACCTCGCCGACGGTCTGGCCCGTGGCGCCGATGGACACACCGGTAAAGACCGTGCCGTCTGCGAGAGCGAGAATGGCTTTTGCGGGGACGGAAAACACGGGGCACTCCAGTTTTGGACGCACCTGTGCCCGCCGGGAAATGTGGTGAATTTCAGGGGGAGGCCGGCCGCAGCCGGCAGCAGGTGCGTGTGGTTAGGGTAAACCTTCGCATTATAGCCGAGCGAAGCCAACCGAAACGGCACTCGCATGCAGGCAGATGGCGGCGGCGGCGGCCACGTTGAGCGACTCCTCTCCCCCGGGCTGGACGATGCGGACGTGGTGCCGGGCCCGCAGCATCAGTTCATCGGAGACCCCTTGCCCTTCGTGCCCCAACAGCCACGCACACGGCCACGGCAAGACGGACTCATGAAGCCATTGTCCCTGATGCGAACTGGTGGCGATCCATGGCAGGGTCAGTCGATCGAGATCGGCCACCTCCACGCCCTCGACCAGATGCAAGCCGAAATGCGCGCCCATACCGGCCCGCAGCACTTTCGGCGCCCAGAGGGCAGCCGTCCCCTTGAGCGCCACCACCTGCGTAAAGCCAAAGGCGGCCGCACTGCGCAGGATGGACCCCACATTGCCAGGATCCTGCAGCCGGTCCAGCAGCACGGTCGGCGCCGCTGGAAGCACCTCGTCGGCCCGGGGCAGATCGAACAGGCAGGCCACAGGCGGCGGCGATTCCAGTCCGCTGATCCACGCCATGAGCCGGTCGGCCACGACCACACGCCGCACCTCGGGCGGCAAACCCCAGCCATCCGCGACATGGGGACGAGACGCCGTCACCACCACCACAGCGGGCAAGCGTCCACGGACCAGCAAGGCGCGGCACAGGTGATCGCCCTCCAGCCACACCTGCCTCACCTTGCGATAGGCTGCGCTGTCCTGCGCCAGCGATCGACACTTCTTCGCCCAGGGGTTGTCGCGGGAAGAGATGGGTTCTGTGGACATGACAGGGCAAGGCAGCGGGTTCAGGACAACACGGCAGAGACCCGGTCCAAGGGACTGGATTGCACGGCTTCGGCCACCGGGGCGAAACTGCGACGGTGCATGGGGCAGGGCCCCCATCGGCGCAAGGCCTCCAGATGCTGCGCCGTTCCATACCCCTTGTGCCGGTCAAAGCCGTACTGCGGGTATTGGGCATGGAGATCAGCCAGTCCCCGGTCGCGCGTGACCTTGGCCAGGATGGACGCGGCCGAAATGGCCTGCACCTTCGCATCGCCCTGTACGATCGCCTCGGCCCGCACGTCGAGCACGGGCAGGCGGTTGCCATCGACCAGGACCAGCCGCGGCCTGAGCCGCAGACCGGCCACCGCACGTCGCATGGCCAGCATCGTGGCCTGGAGAATGTTGAGGCGGTCGATCTCTTCCACCGTCGCCTGCGCCACGGAGCAGCACAGGGCCTTGGCCCGGATCTCGTCGTAGAGACGGTCCCGCCGTGCCGCGCTGAGTTTCTTCGAGTCCGCCAGACCGGCAATCGGCTGCGCGTCGTCGAGAATGACCGCAGCCGCAACCACCGGCCCCGCGAGAGGGCCACGACCGGCCTCGTCCACACCGGCGGTCAGGCCGGATTCGTCCGGGCCCACCCAGACGAAGGACTGTTGCACGGCCCGGCAGTCAGGCAAGGACGTTCGCGATCGCATCGGTGGCCAGTTGTGGTGTGTCACGGCTCAACGTGTGGTGCAGGTCGGCAAACCGCTCCTGCAGTCGTCGCACGCGATCCCGCGTAGCGGTGTCGTCGGCCAGCCATGACAGCGTGGCTTCGGCTAGGGCCGCAGGTGTGGCTGCCTCCTGCAGCAGCTCCGGCACCAGGAACTCCTCCACCAGGATGTTGGGCAGCCCGACCCAGGGCTGCAGCCTCTTGCGCTGGTGCAGCCTCCAGGAGAGCCAGTTCATGTGGTAGACGATCACCATGGGGCGCTTGAAGAGCGCCGCTTCCAGAGTGGCCGTTCCACTGGCGATCAGGGTGACATCACAGGCCGCCAGCGCGGTGTGGGAATCGCCCCGGATCACCTGGACCTTCGCTTGCAGGCCCGCCTGCACCACCTCCTGCACGATGCGCTCGTGCAAGGCAGGCACAGCGGGCAGCACGAACGACAGACCGGGCCGATCCCGCAACATGAGCCGTACCGCCTCAAGGAAGCGGGGAAGCAGGTGGGCAATCTCTGCTCGCCGGCTGCCCGGCAAGAGCGCGATCACCTCCGAGTACTGCGGCAGACCCAGTGCCCGCCGGGCAACCGCGCGATCCGGCACCTGGGGAATCAGCGGTGCCAACGGATGTCCCACGTAAGTCGCCGCAATGCCATGGCGATGAAACAGCGCCGGCTCGAACGGAAAGATGCACAGCACGTGATCCACGTTGCGGCGAATCCTCTCGATGCGTTCAGGCCGCCAGGCCCATACCGCCGGGGCAACGAAATGCACCGTCTTCACGCCGGCGGCACGCAGATCGCCTTCCAGATCAAGGTTGAAATCCGGAGCGTCCACACCCACGAAAACGCGGGGAGGCGACGCCAGCAGGCGATCGCGCAACTGACGGCGTATGCCAACGATCTCGCGATAGTGCCGCAACACCTCCACATAGCCACGCACGGCCAGTTTGTCGCTGGGCCACCAGGCATCAAACCCCTCCGCCTGCATCCGGGGGCCGCCAATGCCTGCGGCACGCCAGGTCGGCCAACGCTGTCTCATCGCGGCAAGCAGTCTGGCGGCCAACAGATCGCCGGAGGCCTCACCGGCGACCATCGCCACGTCGCAGGCGGCAGCGGACACGTTCAACGGACGATGCCCCGCTCTTGGGACACGCCTTGGAGAAAGCCCTCCATCAGCGCCACGTCGGGGGCGGCATCGGGAAAGCGGGCCGTCAGCTCGCCGATGCGCGCCCGCGCCTGATCCAGCGTCACATGGTCGCGGTACAGCGCCTTGTGCATGGCCTTCACGGCCGAAATCCGCTCGGCCGTGAAGCCACGACGACGCAAGCCCTCGAAGTTCATGGAGCGCGCCTGCGCCGGCTGACCTTGCGCCATCACGAACGGGGGGACGTCGGCAAAGAGCAGTGAACACATCGCCGTCATGGCGTGGGCGCCGATGCGCACGAACTGGTGCACGACGGTGTAGCCGCCCAGAATGACCCAGTCGCCCACCTCCACGTGCCCGGCCAGCTGGGCGTTGTTGGCGAAGATGGTGTGGTTGCCCACGACGCAATCGTGCGCCAGGTGCGTGTAGGCCATCATCCAGTTGTCGTGCCCGAGGCGCGTCACCCCCCCGCCCTGCACCGTCCCGATGTGATAGGTGCTGTATTCGCGGATGGTGTTGCGGTCACCGATGACCAGCTCGCAGGGTTCACCGGCGTATTTCTTGTCCTGGCTGGCCAAGCCGAGCGACACGAAAGGGTAGATGCGATTGTCCTGCCCGAGGGTGGTATGGCCCTCAATCACGCAATGCGCACCGATGCGTGTGCCCGCCCCCACCTTCACATGGGGGCCGACCACCGTGTACGGACCCACACTGACGTTGACGTCGATTTCCGCCTTCGGGTCCACCAGCGCGGTGGGATGGATGTCTGCCATGCCAGGGCCCGCCTCAGGCGATGGTGCGCATGGTGCACATCAGCTCGGCCTCGCAGGCGACCTCGTCGCCCACACGGGCCGTGCCCTTGAACTTGAAAATGCCGGCCTTCATGCGTTCCAGCGTCACGTCCATCACGAGCTGGTCACCCGGCTCGACCGGCCGTTTGAACCGCGCCCCGTCGATGCCGGCGAAGTAGTACACCGTCTTGTCGTCCGGGGTCACGCCCAGCGTGTCAAAGGCCAGCAGAGCGGCCGTCTGCGCCATGGCCTCCAGCATCAGGACCCCCGGGAACACCGGCCTGTGCGGGAAGTGACCGGTGAACTGGGGTTCGTTCATGCTCACATTCTTGAGCGCCTTGATGGACTTGCCCTTTTCGACCTCTAGCACCCGGTCCACCAGCAGGAAAGGGTAACGATGAGGCAGTTGTTTCAGAATCTGGTGTATGTCCATCATGATCGGTTTTCCAAAGCTTTGATGCGCTCGCGCAGGCGGTGGAGCTGCCGCAGCGTGGCCGCATTTTTTTCCCAGTTCTTATTGTCGTCGATGGGAAAGACGCCGCTGTACTGCCCGGGTTGCAAGATGGAGCGCATCACCACCGAGGCCGCCGAGATGTGAACGTGATCCGCCAAGGTGAGGTGCCCCAGCACCACCGCACCACCGCCGACCGTGCAGTGCGCTCCGATGCGCGCACTGCCGGCCACGCCCACACAACCGGCCATGGCGGTGTGTCGGCCAATGTGCACGTTGTGGCCGATCTGGATCAGGTTATCGAGCTTGACGCCGTCTTCAATGACGGTGTCTTCCAGCGCTCCACGATCGATGCAGCAGTTGGCTCCGATCTCCACGTCGTCACCGATGCGCACGGCGCCCAGTTGCTCGATCTTGACCCATGCGCCTTCATGCGGCGCGAAACCGAAACCGTCGGCTCCGATGACGACGCCCGGATGCACGATGCAGCGCTGGCCCACCACACAGTCCCGCCCCAGGACAACACGGGGCCCCAACCGTGTACCCGTTCCCATGCGGGCCTGCCGTTCAACCAGGGCATGGGCACCGATGCGGGCGCCGTCACCGACCTCGGCTCCGGCCTCGATGACGGCGTAGGGACCGACGTCCACGCCCACACCCAGACGGGCGGTCGAATCCACGCAGGCGGTCGGATGCACCGCTGGTGGGGGAAAGCCGGCTTCGACCTCCTGCCGAGCCCGCCACCATTGGGTCAGACGGGCGAAGTAGAGGTAGGGATCCAACGTTTCGATGCAGCCCCCCCGGGCACGGGCCTGGACGACAAGCTCGGGCGGCACGATCAAGGAGCCTGCCGCGGTCACGGACAGCTTGGCGGCATGGCGTACATGAGCGACAAAAGACAACGCATCGGGCCCGGCACTCTCCAGTGAGGCAATCCGCGCTACACGGGTGTGCCCGGTACCATGCAAAACGCCGCCCAAGGCGGCGTGGATATCGGCCAGCGTCGTGGTCACCGCAGACGTCCGATCATCAGCGGGCGTTGTTCAAGCCGTTGATCACGCGATCGGTGATGTCATGCTTGGGGTTGATGTACACCGCCTCCTGGATGATGAGGTCGTATTTTTCGGCTTCGGCGATCTGGCGAATCACACGGTTGGCACGTTCCAGCACCTGCTGCAGTTCCTCGTTCTTGCGCAGATTGAGATCTTCCTGAAACTCGCGGCTGCGGCGCTGGAAATCGCGATCCATGTCCACCAGCTGGCGCTGGCGGGTGGTACGCTGGGTCTCCGACAGCGTGGGGGCCTCGCGCTCGAATTTTTCGGAAGCAGTGCGCAACTGGGTACGCAGGTTTTCAAGTTCACGCTCGCGGCGGGAGAACTCCTGTTCCAGCTTGGTCTGCGCCGCCTTGGCCGCTGCAGAATCGCGGAAGATGCGGTCGGTGTTGACGAACCCGATCTTGAAGTCCTGGGCCGCGGCGGTGGCGGCCGCCACGCCCAGCAGCAGCACCGTCAGTCCACGGCGAATCACGTCACGAGAAATCGATTTCATCAGAAAGAAGTTCCAATCTGGAATTGAACGCTTTGGGGTTTGTCGTTGGCGAATTTGCGCACCGGCCGGGCATAGGCGATTCTAAGCGGGCCTACCGGCGAAATCCAGCTGATCCCAAAACCGACAGATGCCCGGAGGTCCGACAGTTTGGAGGTGTTCTGGAAATCATCGGACACGTTGCCGATGTCGAAGAAGCCGAACATCCGCAGCGTGCGGTCGTTGCCGGCCCCGGGGAAGGGTGTGATGATTTCGGTGTTCAGCAGCACCATGCGCGACCCGCCGATGTAGGCATCGGCCCCCCCGCCAGCCACCGGACTGATACCGCCCAGCGTTCCCTGCTCGAAGCCACGCACCGAGCCGAGCCCCCCACCGTAGAAGTTCTTGAACAACGGGAAGGGCTTGCCGCCCAGCCCCTTGCCCCAGCCTGCCTCGGCATTGAAGGCCAGGGCGTACTGCTTGGATAAGGGGATGTACTGCTGGAACTGCCCGCTGAACTTGGTGTAGCGGGTGTCTCCAGCAATGCCGAGCTCCCCATTCAAGCGTGTGAGACGACCCTGAGTGGGAGCGAGTGCGCTGTCGCGAGTGTCACGGGACCATCCCACTGTCAAGGGCACCGAGGTGGGCGAACGACCAAAATCGTTGATGAACTGCTGGTATGCATTCGGCAGCCCATTGCCCGGTTCGATACGGGTTTGCTCCACGCCAATCCCGAAGAACACGGTATCGGTCTCGGTAAAAGGTACACCAAAGCGGATGCTGGCTCCGGGTGTGACGAGGCGGTAATCACCCTCCTGCTCCGACAAAGGTCGTGTCGTGCGGTAGTACAGGTCCAGCGAACGCGAAATGCCATCGGCCGTGAAATACGGATCGACCGTGCTGAGCACGAACTGCTTGTTGAATTTGCTCGTGTTGACGTTGAAGCCCAGGTAGTTGCCGCTGCCAAAGACGTTCTCCTGCTGGATGCCAGCGATGAACGACAGCTTCTCAGACTGGGAGTACCCTGCACCGATCGACAGGTTGCCGGTTGGCTTCTCCTCCACCGACACGATCAGGTCCACCTGATCGGGAGCGTCGGGCACTTCCTGGGTGTTGATCGTGACCTGGGTGAAGAAGCCTAGCCGGTCCACACGGTCACGGGACAGGCGGATGCGGTCGCTGTCGTACCACGAGGCTTCGAGCTGCCGAAACTCGCGGCGGATCACCTCGTCACGCGTGCGGTTGTTGCCCTCGACATTGATCCGGCGAACATAGGCACGCCGCGAAGGCTGGGCACGCAAGACAAGGGCGACCCGAGACTGCTCGCGATCGACTTCGGGCTGGACATCAACCCGAGCGAAGGCATAGCCGAAACCACCGAAATAATCGGTAAACGCGCGCACCGTCTCTGCCACATCCTCCGCGTTGTAGGCCTGGCCGGCACGAATGCGGATGAGGGACTGGAACTCCTCCTCCTTGCCGAGGTAGTCGCCATCCAGCCGCACGCCCGACACCACGTAGCGTTTGCCTTCGGTGATGTTGATGGTGATCGTCATGTCTTCCTTGCCCGGGGTGATGGCCACCTGGGTGGAGTCGATGCTGAACTCCAGGAAACCCCGGGTCAGGTAATAGGAGCGCAGCGTTTCGAGATCAGCGTTGAGCTTGGCGCGGGAATAACGGTCGGACCTGGTGTACCAACTCAGCCAGCCCCCGGTGTTGAGGTCGAACAGACCACGCAGGGTGGACTCGCTGAACGCCTCGTTGCCTACGATGCGGATCTCGCGGATCTTGGCGATGTCGCCTTCGCTCACGCTGAAGTTGATGTTGACCCGGTTGCGTTCGATCGGCGTCACCGTGGTCGTGACCGTTGCGGCGTACATGCTTCGATTGAGGTACTGACGTTTGAGCTCCTGCTCGGCGCGATCGGCCAGCGCCCTGTCGAACGGGCGCCCTTCGGTCAGGCCGACATCGCGCAGGGCACGCCGCAACACCTCGTTGTCGAACTCGCGCACCCCGGAAAAGGTCACATCGGCCACCGTGGGACGCTCCTCGACGATCACCACCAGCACATCGCCATCGACCTGCAGGCGAACATCGGAAAACAGCCCTAGCCCAAACAGCGCACGGATCGCGGCCGAACCCTGTTCGTCTGAATAGTTGTCACCCACCCGGAATGGCAACGATGCGAACACCGTGCCGGGCTCCACCCTCTGCAGGCCCTCGACCCGGATGTCCCGCAGGGTGAAGGGATCGACAGCCCAGGCAGGCAGCGCCACCAAAGTCGAGACCAACACGCCCCAGGCGACGCTGCGCAAGCGCGAATGCTTGTGTTTCATGAAATCGGATTTTCAGCCCAGCAAACGGGCGACGTCATTGAACATGGCCAGTGACATGAGCCCCAGCAACACGACCATACCTCCGCGTTGCAGGCGGTCCATCCACACGTCCGATACGGGACGCCCGGTCACGGCCTCCCACAGATAATACATCAGGTGCCCACCGTCCAGAACCGGTAGCGGCAGCAGGTTCAGCACGCCCAGGCTGACGCTGATCAGGGCAATGAACAGGATGTACGACGTCAAACCCATGCTGGCCGATTGGCCGGCATAGTCGGCGATCGTCAATGGCCCGCTGAGATTCTTTAGAGACGCCTCACCGACGAGCATCCGATACATCATCCGCAGCGACAGCACCGACACCTCCCAGGTGCGAACCGCGCCCTTCCAGACGCCTTCGAACAGGCCGGCAGAGACGGTCACCATCTCCGGTGGGGCACCGATGTAGGCCCCGACACGGCCCACCCAGACGTCGCCCAAGCGCTCCGGGCGAGGCATCACGTCCAGCACCAGCTGGCGTCCTTCACGCTCGACCTCCCAGCGTTGCGTCCGCGCCTCGCCCTGCGCCGAGACTGACTCCCGGATCAGGGTGCGCAGGTGCTGCCCGTCGCTCACCACCTGCTCATCGACCCGAATGATGACGTCACCCGCACGCAATCCGGCCGCTTCTGCCGCAGCCCCCGGCAGAATGTCGCCCACCACCGGTGCCGACCACGGGGCCACGATGCCGATGCGCTGCAACAGCGAGGCATCGGCGTCCCGCACGGACAGCTCAGACAAGGCCAGTGTCACCTCCCGGCCCGGCTGGCCGGGCCCGTCCGCCAGCCACAGCCGCACATCCTGCTGCGACAAGGCGGATCGCGTCAGTTGCCAGCGCAAGGTTTCGAACGATTCGACGGTCTGGGGCGACTGCGCCTCCGGAGCCATTGCCACCACCCACTCCCCGCCCCGGATGCCAGCGCGTTCCGCGAGCGAGGCCATCGGCGGACTCGACAACACGGGGCGGGGTTCCTGAACGCCGACCCAGGACACGGCGGCATACAGCGCCACGGCCAGCAGCAGGTTGGCCAGCGGCCCGGCCACCACGATGGCCACACGGGAGCGCAAGGGCTGGGTATTGAAGGCCCGGTGCCGATCTTCAGCCGGGACCGGTGCTTCACGCTCGTCGAGCATGCGCACGTAACCCCCAAGCGGCAACGCGGCAATCACAAATTCGGTACCGCTCCGGGGCGACTGCCAGCGCCACAACGGTTTGCCAAACCCGATGGAAAAGCGCAACACCTTCACGCCACAAGCCACGGCCACCCGGTAATGTCCGTACTCGTGCACCGCGATCAGCAGCCCGAGGGCCACCACAAAGGCCAGCACCGTCAACATGGAAACACACTCACTCCTGCCATTGCCGGACCTGTTCGCGGGCCCGTACCCGGGCCTCAAGATCCAGGGCCATCAGGTCGTCCAGACCCTGTGGGCTTGGAGGCCGAAGCCGGCTCAAAGTTGCGTCGTTGACGGCATGAATCCGGTCAAAACGCAATCGACCTGCCAGGAATGCCTCCACCGCCACCTCATTGGCGGCGTTCAGCACGGCGGTGGCACCAGGCACATCGTTGAGCGCCTCCCAGGCCAGGAACAGCCCAGGAAAGCGTTCCCGCGCCGGGGGCTCAAAGGTCAACGCTCCCATGGTCAGGAAATCCAGTGGCTCCGCACCAGAAGCGATGCGCTCCGGCCAGCTCAACCCATAAGCGATCGGCACGCGCATGTCGGGCGTTCCCAGCTGCGCCACCACCGAGCGGTCGCGATACTGCACCATGGAATGGATGACGCTCTGCGGATGGATCACCACCTCGATGCGCGCCGGCTCGAACCCGAACAGGTAGTGCGCCTCGATCACCTCCAGCGCCTTGTTCATCATGGTAGCGGAATCAACCGAAATCTTGCGTCCCATGACCCAGTTCGGATGGGCGCAGGCCTCGTCCGGCGTCACACGGGACAAGGTGTCAGGGTCACGCGTGCGGAACGGCCCGCCCGAAGCAGTGAGGATGATCTTCTCCACCCGTGTCGACCACGTCTGCTCGTTCTCCGGCAAAGACTGAAACACCGCCGAATGCTCGCTGTCGATGGGCAACAGACGGCCACCACCCTCGCGCACGGTCCGCATGAACCAGTCGCCCCCCACCACCAGCGCTTCCTTGTTGGCCAGGAGCAGCTTCTTGCCCGCACGGGCGGCAGCGGCACACGGGGCCAGGCCCGCAGCGCCGACGATGGCGGCCATCACGGCATCCACCTCCGGCGCGGCGGCCATGTCGCACAGGGCTTGCGGGCCGCTCAACACCTCGGTGTTCACCCCGAGTGCCAGCAGGGCATCACGCAGTTGCTGTTCGGAACCTTCCCCGATGACCGCATAGCGTGGCCGAAACCGCTGACACTGTCGGGCCAGCAGTTCCACCTGTCGAGCGGCGGTCAGGGCATGGACACGGAATCGTTCGGGATGACGCGCCACGACGTCCAGCGTGTTGGCACCGATGGACCCCGTGGAACCCAGCACGGTCAGCGTTTGCACGGTCATGGATTCAGCCTCACCACGTCACGACCCACATCGCCAGCGGGAGCACCGGCAGCAACGCATCCACTCGATCCAACACGCCCCCATGCCCCGGCAGCAACTGGCTGGAATCCTTCATGCCGGCACTGCGCTTGACCAGCGACTCGACCAGGTCGCCGGCGACGCTCATCGCCACCAGCACCAGCAACACGGGCACCGCGATAGCTGGCCCCCAGGACCAGAGCGTGCCGTACAGGCTGGACGGGACATTGGAGGAGCTCCACGCCACCCAGGCCAGCGCCAGCACCAGAACGCCCAACGCACCGCTGTATGCACCTGCCCAGCTTTTCCCGGGGCTGATCGACGGAGCCAGTTTGCGTTTGCCGAACGCCTTGCCTCCGAAATAAGCGGCGATGTCCGCCACCCACACGAGCAGCAGGATGCTGAGCAGCATGGCCACACCGGCCACACGGGCCTGGGCCATCGCCCACCAGGCCAGCCCGATCAATCCCCAGCCCAGGATCAGCCGCAGCCCCCTGGGAACCTGGGACCAGCCTGCCACCCCCCGATGGAGAAGCCATGGCGTCATCAGCAGCCACAGTCCGCCGGCCCAGGGCCAGAGCCAGCGGCTGTCGGCATCGAGTCCGAATGCCGCCCAGATCAACAACAGGGCCAAACCGAGCAACCCACCTGCCCACCGGGACGCCACAGGACCGCAGCCGTTCAGACGGGCCCACTCCCATCCCGCGCCCACAATCAGCACGAGGGTGAGCGCGGAAAACGGCTCCGGAGATGGATAGAAGAGCGCAGGCAACAGCAGGGCCAGCAGGATCACTGCGGTGATGACGCGCTGCTTCAACATGGCGCCCACCCCCTCACGCCGCTGCCTTGTCGCCGCGCCCGGCCTGCTCCGGGGTGCGTCCGAAACGGCGCTGGCGACGCGCGAAATCTTCAAGCGCCTGCTGGAAGGTCTCCCGGGTGAAGGCGGGCCACAGCACGTCGGAGAAGAACAACTCGCTGTAGGCCATCTGCCAGATCAGGAAGTTGCTGAGGCGTTGCTCGTTGCCTGTGCGGATGACCAGATCTGGATCCGGCACATGCGACAGGGCCAATGCATCCGACAGGGATGCCTCGGTGATGGGTTCACTGCGCTGCGCCAGGGACCGCGCCGCCTGGACGATATCCCAGCGCCCTCCATAGTTGAAGCAGACATTGAGCACCAGCGTTCCATTCGAGGCCGTTTGCCTCTCGGCGGCCTCCAGGCTCCGGCGCAAGGCCGGGGCCAGCGCCTCCCGGTCGCCCGGGAAACACAAGCGCACCCCCGCCTGCGACAGTTCGGGCACCTCCCGATCAAGCGCCTTGGCGAGCAGGCCCATCAGGCCCGAGACCTCGTCGGCGGGACGGCGCCAGTTCTCGGAGGAAAACGCGAACACGGTGAGCACACCCACGCCCGCTTCAATGCTCCAGCGGACGACCTCGCGCAACTTCTCCAGCCCCTGGCGATGTCCGGCCAGTCGCGGCAACATGCGCTGTTGTGCCCAACGGCCATTCCCATCCATGACGATGGCCACATGGTTCGGCACCGCATCGGTGCAGGAATCAACACTCATGAAAAAGACCACTCCGACCTGGCGGTCAGATGGCCATGAGATCCTGTTCCTTGGATGCAACCACCTTGTCCACCTCGGCGATCATCCTGTCGGTCAGTTTCTGGATGTCGTCCTGGGCACGACGCTCATCGTCCTCAGAAGCGAGCTTGTCCTTGACCAGTTTCTTGACCTGCTCGTTGGCATCGCGGCGCAGATTTCGGATCGCAATCTTCGCCTGCTCGCCCTCTCCTTTGACCACTTTCGTCAGCTCACGGCGACGCTCTTCGGTCATGGGCGGGATGGGTACACGGATCAGGTCGCCCTGAGACGCGGGATTCAGGCCCAGATCGGATTCCCGGATGGCCTTTTCGATTTTCGCACCCATGCCCTTTTCCCATGGCGCAACCCCGATGGTTCGCGCGTCCAGCAGGGAGAGGTTGGCCACTTGCGACAGCGGCAGCATGGAACCGTAGTATTCGACATGAACCGTGTCCAGCAACGCAGGGTTGGCACGACCGGTACGGACCTTGGCCAGGTTGGCTTTGAGCGCCTCCAGCGAGGCATTCATCTTGTGTTCGGCGTTCTTCTTGATGTCTGGTATCTGCATGATCAACCTCTATGGCGGGGTCTCTGACGGTCCTCGGACGGCTTTCGGGGACAGCCCTTGAGCATACACCGAGCCGCGTTCAGACGTGCACCAACGTGCCCTCGTCCTCTCCCATGACGACGCGACGCAGCGCCCCAGGCTTGAAGATGCTGAACACGCGCACCGGCAGGTTCTGGTCGCGGCACAGGGCGAACGCCGTGGCGTCCATCACTTGGAGTTGACGCGCCATGGCTTCGTCGAAACTGATCGACTGATAGCGCGTGGCCGACTCGTCCTTCTTGGGATCGGCGGTGTACACGCCGTCGACCTTGGTCGCCTTGAGCACGATTTCGGCGCCGATTTCGGCCCCACGCAACGCGGCAGCCGTGTCGGTGGTGAAAAAGGGGTTGCCGGTGCCGGCAGCAAAAATCACGACCTTGCCCTCTTCCAGGTACTGCAGCGCCTTGGGACGCACGTACGGCTCGACCACCTGTTCGATGGCGATCGCGGACATCACCCGGGCGGTCACGCCGGCCCGCTCCATCGCATCGCCTAGGGCCAGGGAGTTCATGACCGTCGCCAGCATGCCCATATAGTCGGCCGTGGCACGATCCATGCCCACCGAGCCACCTGCCACACCGCGGAAGATGTTGCCACCACCGATGACCACCGCCACCTGCACCCCGAGGCGCGTGACCTCTGCCACTTCCTCGACGATGCGGACGATGGTGGCACGGTTGATGCCAAAGGCGTCGTCACCCATGAGGGCTTCGCCGGAGAGTTTCAGGAGGATGCGCTGATGGGCTGGCATAGGCGGGCTGGAGCTATGTGGTGCAGTGATTTTAGGGGCTGGGTGTGACAACGGCCGACCCCCGAAGGGATCGGCCGTGTAAATTTTTGTGGCGTGCCTTGCGGTACGCCAGCAACAGGGAGCGTATCAGGCGCCTTGGGCAGCGGCTTGAGCGGCGGCCACTTCGGCTGCGAAGTCTTCCACCTTCTTCTCGATACCCTCGCCCACCACGAACATGGTGAAGCCCTTGACGTGGGTGTTGGTGGATTTCAGATAGGCACCCACGGTCTGCTTGCCATCGGCGGCTTTCACGAACACCTGATCCAGCAGCGACACTTCCTTCAGGTACTTCTGCACGGAACCTTCCACCATCTTGGCGACGATATCAGCGGGTTTGCCGGACTCGGCGGCCTTCTGCTCGGCCACGGAACGCTCCTTGGCGATCAGGTCGGCAGGCACATCCGCACCGGACAGGGCCACAGGCTTCATGGCGGCAATGTGCATGGCAGAGTCCTTGGCGGCCACGGCATCACCTTCGAATTCCACCATCACGCCAATGCGCACGCCATGCAGGTAAGCTGCCAACTGGCCGCCACCGCTGTAGCGCTTGAAGCGGCGAATGGTCATGTTCTCGCCGATCTTGCCGATCAGCCCCTTGCGCACTTCTTCCACGGTGGGGCCGAAACCTTCCATGGACAGGGGCAGTTCGGCCACCGCCGCCACATCGGCCGGGTTGTTCTTCACGACGAGCTGAGCCACAGCATTGCAGAACGCCAGGAACAGATCGTTCTTGGAGACGAAGTCGGTTTCGCAGTTGACTTCCACTAGGGCGCCGGTGTTGCCTTCGATGAATGAAGCGACCACGCCTTCGGCGGTGATGCGGCTGGCGGCCTTGCCGGCCTTGTTGCCCAGCTTGACGCGCAGAATCTCTTCTGCCTTCTCCATGTTGCCGTCGGCCTCGGTCAGGGCCTTCTTGCATTCCATCATGGGAGCGTCGGTCTTGGCGCGCAGTTCAGCGACCATGCTTGCGGTGATTGCAGCCATTGTGTTCTCCGGTTCGGGGCTTGCGGCCCCAGATTGCTGTGTCTTGATGTAAATCCGGTGAAAAAAAGGGGCTCAGCGCCCCTTTTCATACCGGGGGACGGCGATCAGGCAGCGTCCTTGACCTCAACGAACTCGTCGGTACTGTCGGCCTGAACAGCCTGAACCACGTTGTTCACGGCGTTGGAGCGACCTTCCAGAATCGCGTCCGCAATGCCACGGGCATACAGGGCCACAGCCTTGGCGGAGTCGTCGTTACCGGGAATGACGTAGTCGATGCCCTCGGGCGAGTGGTTGGTGTCGACCACGCCGATCAGGGGAATGCCCAGCTTCTGGGCTTCGGCCACGGCGATCTTGTGGTAACCCACGTCGATCACGAAGATGGCGTCGGGCAAGGCGTTCATGTCCTGAATGCCGCCGATGTCCTTTTCCAGCTTTTCGATCTGGCGATTGAAGGTGAGCTGCTCTTTCTTGGACATGCTGTCCAGACCGGCTTCCTTCTGGGCCAGCATGTCTTTCAGGCGCTTGATGGAGGTCTTGACCGTCTTGAAGTTGGTCAGCATGCCGCCGAGCCAGCGCTGCTCCACGAAAGGCACGCCAGCTCGACGGGCTTCCTGGGCCACGATGTCGCGGGACTGACGCTTGGTACCCACCATGAGCACGGTGCCGCCGTTGGCGGTAAGCTGGCGCACGAACTTGGCAGCCTCTTCGAACATCGGCAACGTCTTTTCGAGGTTGACGATGTGGATCTTGTTGCGATGGCCGAAGATGAACGGGGCCATCTTGGGGTTCCAGAAGCGGGTCTGGTGACCGAAATGGACACCGGCTTCCAGCATTTCACGCATGGAAATGGACATGATGATTTCTTTCCAGAGGTTGGGACTTAAATCCAGCCCCGATTGACGCCACAATGGCGCCAACACCCGGTCGGGCTGGTTTGCGATTGCCTTGCCACCAGCGCATGCCAGCAGCAAAACCTAAAGATTATAGCACTCCATGGCCTTGCATCGCATCACACCCGGCCCGCCATCTCCTGGCTGGCCGTTGTACGACACCGACGCCACCCGCCTGCTGGAAACCCGGCTTCAATCCATTTTGCCGCCGCATACGCTCATGCAGCGAGCAGGCCAGGCCGTGTACCGACTCAGTGCCGCGCTGGCGCCCCATGCGCGGCGGGTGTGGGTCGCCTGTGGCGGAGGGAACAACGGAGGCGACGGCTTCCTCGCGGCGGCGGCTTGGCACCGGCGCCTGGCCCCCACCGGCGGCGAGGTCGTGATCACCTGGATAGGCACGGAAGACCGCCTGCCCGCCGACGCTCGACAGGCCCTGTATGTAGCGCAACAGCACGGGGTCCAATTCACCCAGGAGCCGCCACACTCGGCAGATCTGGTGATCGACGCGATCTTCGGGATCGGGCTGCGCGAAGCCCCCCGGGGCGCGGCGGGCATCTGGATCGAACGCCTCCAGCACGCCAGCGGTCCGGTGCTGTGCGTGGATCTTCCCAGCGGGCTTGATGCCGATTCTGGCCGCTGGATGAGTGCCACCTCCGCAACGCCCAGCCCCCAACGCCACACCCTCTCCCTCCTGACGCTCAAGCCCGGGCTGTTCACACACCAAGGGCGTGATGCCGCCGGAACCTGCTGGTTTGACGACCTGGGCATCGCCCACTCCACAGCCGATGACCTGCCTCCAACCGCATGGCTACATGGCGCCGGGGCTGGCAGCGGCGTGCTCCGACGCTGGAAGCACGAGACCCACAAGGGCAGACACGGAGATCTGCTCATCATCGGGGGACAGCTGCCCGATCGCGGGCAGCCCGGGATGACCGGTGCCGCCATCCTGGCGGCCCGAGCCGGTTTGCGCGCCGGTGCTGGACGGGTCTACGTCGGTCTGCTCCCTGCTGCCCAGGCCCCCTTGTCCATGGCGTTCGACCCGCTGCAACCCGAATTGATGTTCCGCACCGCGGATGACCTGCTGGATCATGGGCTCGCCGCCCAGGCGGTAAGCGTGTGCGGCTGTGGCGGCGGTGAAAAGGTCGCTGAAATTCTGCCCCGCTTGCTGGCCATGAGCCCGACGCTGGTGTTGGACGCGGATGCGCTGAATGCCGTGGCCGCAGACTGGCGGCTGCAGCGAACGCTGCGGTCACGTGCAAGCGCCGGCCAGCACACCGTGCTGACCCCTCACCCCCTGGAAGCAGCACGGTTGCTCGGCACCGATGCGGCAACGGTCCAGAACCGACGACTGGAAGCCGCACAGGAACTGGCGCAAAGGCTGGGCTGCACCGTCGTGCTCAAAGGCTCCGGCACCGTCACCGCCAGCCCCGGCCTGATCCCGCGCATCAACCCCACGGGCAACGGCCTGCTGGCCTCCGCCGGCACCGGAGACGTACTAGCCGGTCTGATCGGCGCCCTGCTCTGCCAGGACACGACCCAGGCGCAGATCCCGCTCAGGGTCGCCGACGCGGTGTACCTGCATGGCCTGAGCGCCGACTGCTGGCCCGAAGACAGGCAGACGATGTGTGCCAGCGATGTGATCCGGTGCCTGCCCTGACTGCGGTTCAGCCGGACGTCAGGCGATGATCAGCAGCCCCACCTGCAGCAGGATGATCAGCACCAGGACGGAAAGATCCACCCCGCCCAGCGTGGGAATGATGCGGCGGATGGGCGCCAGAATGGGATCGATCAGCCGGGCCAGTACGCTCTGGATCGGCGAATGGGGCTGTATCCAGGACAGGACGGCATACACCAGCGCCAGCAGCATGAGTCCCTGCAACACCGTTCGAACCATGAAGGTGATGGCAACGAACGGCACCGTAACCAGAAAGCCCAGGTTCTGCACCCCCGGCACCCGCCCCCCCCACAAGGCATGCCACAGCGCCGAATACGTCAGCGCCAGGACAAAGGCGGCCAGGAAACTGCCCCAGTCGATGTTGGCATGCGCCCAGCCGCGCGGCAAGGTCTTGCGCAGTGGCTGAACGACCCAGTCGGTGATTGCCATCACGAAAATGCCCGGCTGCTGGGTCATGCGCATGCGGCGCGTGTTCATCCAGCCGCGCAGCAACGCCGCTCCGATGAGAAAAAAGAACAGCGTGTCCAACAGGAAGAAAAGAATGCGCATCTCAACGGTTGCCTTTTTTCGACTTGCCGCCTCCTCGGTTGGGGCGACCGGCATCTCCCCCCGTCGTACGGCGTGAGCCCGACTTGCCACCCGAGGCGCGTCTGTCCGGATATTGTGCCGCAGCCGACGCCGGGTTTTTCTTGCGTGTCGCACGCCCACGGCTGGCAACGTCCGCGGGGTCTCCATGCTTGTCGCGCAGGGCTCGCGCCATCAGGTCTTCATCGGGACGCACCAGCCGGAAATCGACCCGGCGCCCATCCAGATCGACCCGGCTGACCTGCACGTTCACCTTGGAACCCAGGGTGTAGCGGATACCGGTGCGCTCGCCCCGAAGTTCCTGCCGGGCCTCGTCGTAACGGAAGTATTCGCCGCCCAGTTCGGTGATGTGCACCAGTCCTTCCACGTACAGGCTGTCGAGGGTGACAAACAGACCAAAGCTCGTGACCGCCGTCACGACACCCACGAACTCCTCGCCCAGGCGCTCGCGCATGTACTTGCACTTGAGCCAGGCCTCGACGTCCCGGCTGGCTTCGTCGGCGCGGCGCTCATTGGCACTGCAGTGCAGGCCAGCCGCCTGCCAGCCCAGCATTTCCGCACTGGTGCGGGAGGCATGCGCCTTTTGTCGGTGCGCCTGTTCGGCGGCCGACGGCCCTTTGGCCGCCAGGCGCTTGGAGAGCTTCGCATGTGCTTCGCCCGGGGTGGGCAAGGCAGGCAGGTGGTACTTGCGCTCCTGCAGGATGGCCTTGATCACCCGGTGCACCAGCAGATCCGGGTAGCGGCGTATGGGACTGGTGAAGTGGGTGTAAGCCTCGAAAGCCAAGCCAAAGTGGCCGCTGTTGTGCGGGGTGTAGATGGCCTGCTGCATCGAGCGCAGCAGCATCTGGTGGATCTGCGCGGCATCGGGGCGGTCTTCGGTGGCGTGCGCGAGCTGCTGGAAATCCCTGGGGTGGGGCTCGTCACCGACGGTTTGGGACACCCCCAGCGCCTTGAGGTACTGGCGCAGGGTTTCCAGCTTTTCAGGGGTGGGGCCCTCGTGCACACGGAACAGGCCGAAATGCCGGCTCTGCGCAATGAACTCGGCCGAGCAGACGTTGGCGGCCAGCATGGCCTCCTCGATCAGCTTGTGGGCGTCGTTGCGGGTCCGGGGCACGATTTTCTCGATCCGACCGGACTCGTCGCAGACGATCTGGGTTTCCACCGTCTCGAAGTCCACCGCCCCACGTCGCTCACGGGCGGCCAGCAGGGCGCGGTAGACGTCGTGCAGGTTGAGCAGATGCGGCACCAGGGCCTTGCGCTGCTGGGCCTCCGGCCCGCGGGTGTTCTGCAGGATGGCCGCGACCTCGGTGTACGTCAGGCGGCCGTGACTGAACATCACCGCCGGGTAGAACTGGTAGGCGTGGATGTCGCCCTTGGCCGTGATAAGCATGTCACAGACCATGCACAGCCGCTCCACTTCGGGATTCAGCGAGCACAGACCGTTGGAGAGCTTTTCCGGCAGCATGGGAATCACGCGCCGGGGGAAATAGACACTGGTGGCCCGGTCGTAAGCGTCCACGTCCAGGGCATTGCCTGTTTCCACGTAATGGCTCACGTCAGCGATCGCGACCAGTAGGCGCCAGCCCTTGCCACGCCCCACGCGCGCGGGCTCGCAGTAGACCGCGTCGTCGAAGTCGCGCGCGTCCTCCCCGTCGATGGTGACCAAGGGGACGTCGGTCAGGTCGACCCGGCCCCGCTTGTCGATGGGGCGCACCTTGTCGGGCAGCCCGCGTGCCTGCGCCAGGGCGGCTTCGGAGAACTCGTGTGGCACGCCGTACTTGCGCACAGCGATCTCGATTTCCATGCCCGGATCGTCGATGTCGCCGAGCACTTCCTTGACCCGCCCCACGGGCTGGCCGTACAACGCAGGTGGCTCGGTCAGTTCGACCACCACCACTTGCCCCGGCTTGGCCGACCCCGTGGCGCCTTTGGGGATGAGCACGTCCTGGCCATAACGTTTGTCTTCCGGCGCCACCAGCCAGACACCGCTTTCCTGGAGCAGCCGGCCGATGATCGGGGCGCTCGAGCGCTCGATGATTTCTGTGACCCGACCTTCGGGCCGCCCCCGCCGGTCGTACCGCACCACACGGGCCTTGACGCGGTCCTTGTGCAGGACGGCGCGCATTTCGTTGGGCGGTAGGTAGAGGTCGGGCTGTCCGTCGTCGCGGACCACGAAGCCGTGACCGTCACGGTGGCCATTGACCACCCCTTCAAATTCGGACAGCAGCTGGTTCTGGTTTTTTTCTTTCACTCGGATCTTGTTGCACTCACTGCAGGGGCTGACACATGCTATACTTCCAGCTTATCTGAAAGCCCAGGTGGCGGAATTGGTAGACGCACTAGTTTCAGGTACTAGCGCCGAGAGGCGTGGAGGTTCGAGTCCTCTCTTGGGCACCAATCATAAAGAGTAAAGCCTGCAGATTTCATGTCTGCAGGCTTTTTTCTTGCCTTCGACAGGGATGGGGCTTCGATTTTGCGCGGGCCCATCAAAAGCGCGCCAGAACCGTGCTATAGTTGCAGTCTTCCTGAGATGCCCAGGTGGCGGAATTGGTAGACGCACTAGTTTCAGGTACTAGCGCCGAGAGGCGTGGAGGTTCGAGTCCTCTCTTGGGCACCAAACATTCTCAAAAAAGGCCTGCATCTTGCAGGCCTTTTTCATTTCAGACCGGTATGCCCACCAGATCGTGACCTTGCGCCATCACGATGCGCGCCTTCACGAAATCCCCCACCTTGTACGTCTTGCTCGCCTTCTCGGGCGGCAACAGTCGCACCACGCCGTCGATCTCGGGCGCATCGGCGTAGCTGCGGCCCACGCCCCCTTTCTTGCCCAGACCACTGGACTGGTCCACCAGCACCTGCATGGTGGCCCCGACTCGGCGCGCCAGCCGCTGTGACGAAGCTTCTTCGGCCACGGCCATGAAACGGGCACGGCGCTCTTCGCGCAACGCGTCGGGCAGGGCCCCGGGCAGCGCATTCGCTGCAGCACCTTCCACGGGCGAGTAGGCAAAGCAACCGGCGCGGTCGATCTGCGCTTCGCCCACGAAGTCGAGCAGATGCTGGAATTCCGCTTCCGTCTCGCCCGGGAAACCAGCGATGAAGGTGCTGCGCACGACGATTTCCGGACACAGCTCGCGCCAGCGCTGGATACGCTCCAGGTTCTTTTCCCCGCTGGCCGGGCGCTTCATGCGGCGCAGCACATCGGGGTGGCTGTGCTGCAGGGGCACGTCCAAGTACGGCAACACCAGGCCTTCCGCCATCAACGGAACGATCTCGTCCACATGCGGATACGGGTACACGTAGTGCAGACGCACCCAGGCACCATGCTGACGCGCCAGCTCGCCGAGGGCTTGAACCAGATCGAACATGCGGGTCTTGACCGGTTTGCCGTCCCAGAAACCGGTGCGGTACTTCACGTCCACGCCGTAGGCCGAGGTGTCCTGGCTGACCACCAGCAGTTCCTTGACACCGGCCTCGAACAGCTTGCGCGCTTCGGTCAGCACGTCGCCGATGGGGCGGCTGACCAGATCCCCACGCATGGACGGGATGATGCAGAAGGTGCAACGGTGATTGCAGCCCTCGCTGATCTTGAGGTAGGCATAGTGGCGTGGCGTGAGCTTGACCCCTTGCGGCGGCACCAGGTCCACAAACGGGTCGTGCGGTTTGGGCAGATGCTGGTGCACCGCCTCCATCACCTCGTGGGTGGCGTGCGGGCCGGTGACGGCGAGCACCGACGGGTGGATGTGGCGGACCAGATTCTGCCCCTCTTCGTCCTGCCGCGCCCCGAGACAACCCGTGACGATCACCTTGCCGTTCTCGGCCAGCGCTTCGCCGATGGTGTCCAGGCTTTCCTTGACGGCGTCGTCTATGAAGCCGCAGGTGTTGACGATCACCAGATCGGCCCCTTGAAAGGTCTTGCTGGTCTGATAACCCTCGGCGCTGAGTTGCGTGAGGATGAGTTCGGAGTCGGTCAGGGCCTTGGGGCAGCCCAAGCTGACGAAGCCCACCTTGGGAGCAGTGGGCGTGGCGGGGGTGATGGTGTCGCTCATGGGCCCCGATTGTCTCAGGTCGGGGCAGCCACGTCAGCCG
Source organism: Burkholderiales bacterium (assembly GCA_030603635.1). Taxonomy (GTDB): domain Bacteria; phylum Pseudomonadota; class Gammaproteobacteria; order Burkholderiales; family Burkholderiaceae_C; genus Tepidicella. Next base: position 37,274 of record JAUVXK010000002.1, read on the forward strand.
GCCGGGACGATCAGCGCTTCACGCCCATCGCTTCCAGCATTTTCTCCTGCATTTGGGTGAACGCGTTGATGCCGGGCATGACCGGCGCTTGCATGCCCATGTACTGTTGCCACAGCTCGGGCGTCCAACCCTTGGCGGGATCGGCCATGGATTTCTGGAAATCCATGAAGAGCTGCAGGTTCTTTTCCAGATACGACCCCATGTATCCCTGCATGGCATGACCATAGAACCGGATGATGTTGGCCAGCATGCTCTCCGAGAAGAGCGGGACACCCGCTGTCTCTTCTTCTAGGATGATCTGCAGCAGGATGCTGCGCGTCAGGTCGTCACCGCTTTTCGCGTCACGCACCACAAAGGGCTCGCCCCGCATGACCAGGGCCTTGACCTCGGCCAGCGTGATGTAGGAAGACGAATCGGTATCGTAAAGCCGACGGTTGGGATACTTTTTGATCACGCGAATGGACTTGCCGGGGGCGGCCGTCGCCTCGGCCTCTTGGTTCTGCACGGGGCAACCTCCTGTGGATACGGGCAAGCGATACATGACCTGCCTCGGGAATGGGGAACAATGGTACACATTGTAGGAAGGATGTCTGGCTTCGCACAGCAGGAATTACCCTTTGTGTTGCACGGCAGCATGACCGGTCAGACCGGTAAGATCACCCTTCTTTCCACCCACACCAGCACGATGAGCACTTCCATGAAACGACTCGAAGGAAAAATCAGCCTGATCACAGGCGCGGCGCAAGGCATCGGTGAAGCCACGGCCCTGAAATTCGCGGCTGAAGGCGCCACCGTGGTGGCCTGCGACGTGCGCCAGGACGCCGTCGATGCCGTGGTGCAGCGCTGCGCAGCCCTGGGCGCGCCAGCCATGGGCTGTGTGATGGACGTGACGCAACGCCCCATGATCGATGCCGTCGTGAAGCAGGTGCTCGACCGCTTCGGCCGCATCGACGTGCTGGTGAACAACGCCGGCATCACCCAGGATGCGCGTCTCCAGAAAATGACGCAGGAGCAGTTTGACCGCGTCATCGACGTGAACCTTCGCGGTGTGTTCCATTGCAGCCAGGCGGTGGCAGACGCCATGGTCGTCCAGGGCAGCGGTGTCATCCTCATCGCTTCCAGCGTGGTCGGCATCTATGGCAATTTCGGCCAGACCAACTACGCCGCCACCAAGTTCGGCGTCATCGGTTTCGCCAAGACCTGGAGCCGAGAACTGGGCCCCAAGGGCGTTCGCGTCAATGCCGTGGCCCCTGGTTTCGTGGAAACCCCGATCCTGCGGACCATTCCCGAAAAGGTGCTCCGGGAAATGGAACACAAGGTGCCGCTGAAGCGATTGGGCAGGCCGGAAGAGATCGCCAACGTGTACGCCTTCCTGGCCAGTGACGAGGCCAGCTACGTCAACGGCGCTGTGATCGAGGTCTGTGGCGGCATGACGGTGTGAACCGTGGGCCACACCCCTGACCCCACCACCTCTCAACCGTTACCTGACGGTTCCCCCCGACAACCCACCTCGCGGCGCGACCTCTTCCTTTCCTTCTCCGCCATCGCGTTGCAGGGATTCGGTGGGGTCATCGCCATCATTCAGCGTGAGCTGGTCGAGAAGAAACGCTGGCTGACCCGAGAGCAGTTCGTGGAAGACTGGGCCGTGGCCCAGATCCTGCCCGGACCGAACGTGGTGAACCTGTCGCTCATGATCGGGGGCCGGCATTTCGGTCTGAGCGGTGCGCTCGCCGCCCTCGCCGGGATGCTGGTGGCCCCGCTGCTGGTGGTGTTGCTCATGGCCATCGCGTTTGCCACCGTGGCGGACACACCGACCGCCACCGGCGCGCTGCGTGGCATGGGCGCGGTGGCTGCCGGGCTGATCACCGCCACCGGCCTGAAGCTCGTCGGTGCCCTGCGTGGCAACGTGATGGGCATGACCGTCTGCATCGCGCTGGCCGCCGCCACCTTCGTGGCCATCGCCTGGCTGCGCATTCCGCTGGCGTGGGTGCTGCTGGTGCTCGGGGGACTCGGTTGGGCCTGGGCCTGGCATCGTCTCGGTCAGAAAGAAGCCTGAGATGGACATCGTCCTCACGCCAGGGGACTGGCTGAACCTGTTTCTGCACTTCACGGTGCTGTCGCTGCTGGCCGTTGGGGGAGCCATCACCACGGCGCCTGAGATGCACCGCTACCTGGTGGGCCAGCAGCAGTGGCTGACGGATGCCCAGTTCACGGCCTCCATCGCCCTGTCGCAGGCCGCCCCAGGCCCGAACCTCCTGTTTGTGGCGCTGTTGGGCTGGAGTGTCGGCTTGAACTCGGCGGGTGGTGCCGCCGCCGGGGCCTCGGCCTGGGGGTGGGGCGTGGCCGGTGTCGTCATCGCCATGACGGCCATCCTGATCCCTTCCTCGACGCTGACCTATGTCGTGACCCGCTGGGCCCACCGCAACCGGGAGCGCCGGGGCGTGAAGGCATTCAAGCAAGGCATGGCGCCCGTCGTGATTGCCCTGCTCATGGCCACCGGCTGGTTGCTGAGTGCCGCGCACAGCTCCCCGATGGAACACTGGCGGCTGTGGCTGCTCACGGCTATGGCCACCCTCATCGTGTGGAAAACCCGGGTGCACCTGCTGGCGCTGATCGTGATTGGCGGCCTGCTGGGGGCCTTCGGGCTGGTGTGAGGCCCCTCAGATGCGCTGGCGCAGGGCCTCGTACAGACACACCGCACTGGCGACCGACACGTTGAGGCTTTCCACCGCACCGCTCATGGGAATGCCGATGAGCTCGTCGCAGGTCTTGCGCGTGAGCTGTCGCATGCCTGGCCCCTCGGCCCCCAGCACGAGGGCCACGGGCCCCTTCAGATCGACCTGATAGAGGGTTTTGGGGGCGTCGTCACTGGTGCCGATCACCCAGATGTGGCGCTCCTTCAGCTCGTTGAGGGTGCGCGCCAGATTGGTCACCATGAAATACGGCACGGTTTCGGCGGCACCGCTGGCCACCTTGGCCACGGTGGCATTGATGCCGCAGGCATGGTCCTTGGGGGCGATCACCGCGTGGGCGCCCGCCCCATCGGCCACGCGCAGGCAGGCCCCCAGGTTGTGGGGATCGGTGACACCGTCGAGCACCAGCAGCAACGGCACCTCGCCGCCCTGCTCCAGTTGATCGAGCAGATCGTCCAGCGAGCGGGCCTGGGCCACGGGCTGCACCCGCGCTGCCACCCCCTGATGACCGTGACTGCCAGCCAGTTTGGCGATGCGCAGGCTGTCGGCTTCGATCAGCCGGGCACCGGCTTCCTTGGCGCGTTCGACGAATTGCCGCATGCGCGCGTCGCGCCGGGTCGGGTCGATGTAGATTTCGATGATGGACGCAGGCGCCGTCTTGAGGCGCACGCCCACGGCATGAAAGCCGAACAGGACTTTGGGGGAGGACATCCCCGGATTATCAGGCCTCGACCGCCTCGAACTCGCGGGCCCGGCCCGCCTCGATGGTGATGCGGCGTTCGCAGCGCTGGGCAATCGAGCGGTCATGGGTGACCAAGACCAGCGTGGTGCCCTGTTCGCGGTTGAGGTCGAACATGAGCTCCATGACCTTTTCGCCGGTGGCGAAATCGAGGCTGCCGGTGGGCTCATCGGCCAGCAACACGGCAGGCCGCACCACAAAGGCACGTGCCAACGCCACGCGCTGCTGCTCCCCGCCCGACAGCACCTTGGGGTAATGCCCGAGCCGTTCGCCCAGGCCCACGCGTTGCAGCATCTGGGCCGCAGCCTCGCGCGCGTCGCGCCGACCGGCCAGTTCCAGGGGCAGCATCACGTTCTCCAGGGCGGTGAGGTTTCCCAGCAACTGAAAGCTCTGGAACACGAATCCCACCTTCTGTGCCCGTACCGCAGCCCGCTGGTCCTCGTCCAATGCGAAAATGTCCTGCCCGTCGATGTGAACCGTTCCACGTGTCGGGGTATCCAACCCGGCAACGATCGACAGCAGCGTGCTCTTGCCCGAGCCCGAGGCTCCGACAATGGCCACCGTCTCGCCACGGCGCAACTCGACATCGATGTCGCGCAGAATGTCCAGCGTACCGGTGGCGTCGGTCACCGATTTGGACACGTGCCGCACCGCAATCATCACATCCGACATGAAAACGCCCATACAGTTGAACAGACGACACTTTAACGCGATCGCCCTGGCCGCTGCCGCGGCGGGGTCTTGGCCCGTGCTGGCACAGACTGACGCCACCGTGGTGCTGATCGTCGGCGACTCACTGAGCGCTGAGTACGGGTTGCGCCGGGGCAGCGGCTGGGTCGCCTTGCTGGAACAACGCCTCAATGGCGAGAAAAAACCCTTCCGGGTGGTCAACGCGAGCATCAGCGGCGACACGACTTCGGGCGGTCGTTCGCGGCTACCCGCCTTGCTCCGCACCCACCAACCCGGCGTGGTGGTGATTGAGCTTGGCGGCAACGACGCCCTGCGTGGTCTGCCGCTGGACATGACCCGCGACAACCTGCGGGCGATGGTGCGGGCCAGCCAGCAGGGCGGCGCCCGCGTCCTCCTCGTGGGTATGGAGATGCCCCCGAACTACGGTGCCCGGTATGCCGAGGATTTCCGGCAAATCTTTGTCGATGTGGCCAGGAGCGAAAAGGTCCCGCTGGTGCCGTTTTTCCTGAAGGGCGTGGCCGACGGGCCCGATCCGGTGGCCCTGTTCCAGCCCGACCGCATCCACCCCAACGAAGCGGCACAGCCCATCATGCTGGACAATGTCTGGCCGCGTCTGCGCGAACTCCTGCCCAAAGGCTGAACCGACTCCATGCCCGTTGCCACCCTGCCCGCCCACGCGGTTGCCGACCGCCTGCCCACTTTCGACGCCGTCATCGACGCCCGCACCGAAGCCGAATTCGCCGAAGACCACCTCCCTGGCGCGGTGAACTGGCCCACGCTGAACAACGAGGAGCGCATCCTCATCGGCACTATGTACAAGCAGGTCAACGCCTTCGAAGCCAAGAAGCGGGGAGCGGCGCTGTCGGCACGCAACATCGCGGCGCACATCGAGCGTGAAGTCATCGACCAACCCAAAGGCTGGAAGCCCCTGGTGTACTGCTGGCGCGGCGGCAACCGCAGCGGTGCGCTCGCCACCATCCTGGGCGCGATCGGTTTCCAGGTCACGCTGATCGAAGGCGGCTACAAGGCCTGGCGGAATGCCCTGCTCGCCGAGCTGCCCTCGCTGGCCCAGCGGCTGCAGTACCGGGTGGTGTGCGGACCCACCGGTTCAGGCAAGACACGGCTGCTGCAGGCGCTGTCACGGCAGGGCGAGCAGGTGCTGGACCTGGAAGCCCTGGCCTGCCACCGCAGCTCCGTACTGGGGCTGGTTCCTGGCCAGAGTCAGCCGAGCCAGAAGCATTTCGACTCACTGATCTGGCACGCCCTGCGTGGGTTCGACCCGAAACGGGTGGTGTACGTGGAAAGCGAGAGCAAGAAGGTGGGCAACCTCCGTGTGCCCGACGCGCTCATGGACACCATGCGGGCCAGCCCCTGCCTGGACCTCCAGCTTGCCGATGACGAGCGCGTGGCACTGCTCATGGAGGACTACGACCACTTTCTGCACGACGCCGAATTTTTCTGCGAGCGACTCGACACCCTGGTCACGCTGCGAGGCCGGGAAACCATCGAGTCCTGGAAGCACCAGGTTCGAGCAGGGGGATCAGCCGACGTGGTTCGCGCGCTGCTGCAGGTCCACTACGACCCGGTGTACGCTGCGTCCATCCGGCGCAATTTCGTGCAATACCCACAGGCCTTGCCATGCCGTCTGAGCAACCGTTCGCCGGCGGCGCTAGACGCGCTGGCGCAGGCCATCGTGGCCGCTCAACCCAAGACCTGCAACGCCTGAGCCAGGTCGGCCTGCAGGTCGTCCACAGCTTCCAGCCCCACGGCAAAGCGGACCAGGCGCGGCGCATGCGGCCAGGGATTGGTCCGCATGGACGGTATGTCGTACGGCACACACAGGCTGATCGGTCCTGCCCAGCTGTAACCCAGCCGGAAACGCTCCAACCGGTCACAGAAGGCGTCCACCCGTTCGGCAGGAATGTCTGACCGGAACACCACGCTGAACAGACAGGCTGCGGCCTGGGCATGTCGCTTCCAGTGTTCATGGCCAGGCGAACCGGGCAAAGCCGGGTGAAACACCTGCGCCACCACCGGCTGTTGCTGCATCCAGGTAGCCAGGGCGCGAGTGGCGGCGTCTTGCGCATGATAGCGCAATGCCACGCTCGGCAACCCACGCAGCACCAGCTCCGCGTCGTTCGCCCCCACACCCAGGCCCAGCCGCATGTGCGTGAGCAACAGACGGCGGTGCAGCGACTCGTCGCGCGTGACCACGGAACCCATCAGCACGTCCGCACCACCACTGGGGTATTTGGTGAGTGCCTGCATGGAGATGTCCACACCCGCCTCGAACGCGGGGAAGGCGATGCCGGCACCCCAGGTGTTGTCCAGTGCTGTCACGATGCGCTGGGGCCCATGGCCATGGCCGAACCGGTCGTTCGCCTGCCGCACCACCTCTACGAGAGCAGGCAGGTCGGGGTATTCGAGCGTCACGGAGCCGGGCACCTCCAGCCAGACGAGCCGGGTAGAGTCGGTCAGCTGGGCCGCCAGATCGGCCGGATCCATGGGATCGTAGAAACGGTGACGTATGCCCCAGGCCGCGAGTTCACCCTCGGCAAACGTCTTGCCCGGTCCGTAGGCGTTGTCGGGCATGAGCAGTTCGTCGCCGGTGCGCAGCAGCGCCATGTCCACCAACGCAATGGCCGACAATCCGCTCGGCGCCAGCACACAATGCTGCCCATCCTCCAGGGAGGCGATGCGCTCTTCCAGTGTGAACGTGGTCGGCGTACCGTGCAATCCATAGGTGTAAGCCGACTTGTCCTTCCAGTCGCGCTCGCGCATCGCGGCCACACTGGGAAAGAGGACAGTGGATGCCTTGTGCACCCCGGGGGCCACGGCCTCGAAATCGACCGGTGGATGATAGGGGTGGTGGATCAGCTCGGTCGGCAGGCTCATGCGGGGGTGGCTTGAGGCGTCAGACTTTCCACTTGGCCAGCAACTGCGCCGGGCGCAGGTTGTCGTAGGCCTCGAAAGGTTGGTGGATCCACGGGTTGGTCGGCAGGTATTCGACCGAATAGTCCGGTGTGAACACCGACACCGCCTTGGTCCAGATCACTGCGCTGCGCAGTTCGGTGATCGGCGCGTAGTTGTTCTTCAACATGTCGATGACGGCCCGCAAGGTATGGCCGGAATCCGCCAGATCATCGACCAGCAGCACCCGACCCGCGATCTCCCCTTTGGGCGTGGTGATGTAGCGGGCAATGTCCAGCTTGCCCTGGACCGTGCCTGCCTCGGCACGGTAGGAACTGGTGGACATGATGGCCAGCGGCTTGTCGAAGATGCGGCTCAGGATGTCGCCCGGGCGCATGCCACCCCGTGCGAGACAGAGAATGGTGTCGAACTCCCAACCGGACTGGTGCACCTTGATGGCCAGCTTCTCGATCAGGTTGTGGTACTCGTCGTAGGACACGTAGAGGTGTTTGCCGTCTTCGGTCAGCATCAGGGTCTCCTGGGTCGGGGGCTTGGTGGTGGGTTCGGCCTTCAGGCCGCGTAGGGATGGTGCAGCAGGATGGTGTGGTCGCGGTCAGGACTGGTGGAGACCACGTGGATGGGCACACCGGTGACCGCCTCGATACGACTCAGGTAGTGCTGCGCATTCGCTGGCAGGTCCTCATAGCGGGTCACGCCCATCGAAGACTCAGACCACCCTGGCAGCGTTTCGTAGATGGGCTCGCAGCGTACGATGTCGTCCGCCCCGAGGGGCAGGATGTCGATGATCTCGCCGTCGAGGCGGTAGCCCACGCAGAGCTGCAGTTCGGGCAGGCCGTCGAGCACGTCGAGCTTCGTGATGCACAGCCCGCTCAGGCCGTTGACCTGGGCCGAGCGTTTGAGCAGCGCGGCATCGAACCAGCCGCAGCGGCGCGCACGTCCCGTGGTGGTGCCCTTTTCCGCACCCACGGTGGCCATGTGCCATCCGGGCGTGCCTTCGGTTTCCCAGTCCAGTTCGGTCGGGAAGGGACCACCGCCCACGCGGGTGCAGTACGCCTTGGTGATGCCCAGCACGTAGTGCAACAGCTGCGGCCCCACGCCGGCACCGGCGGCGGCGTTGCCCGCTACGCAGTTGCTGGAGGTGACGAACGGGTAGGTACCATGATCGATGTCGAGCAGGGTGCCCTGTGCGCCTTCGAACAGCAGGTTCACACCAGCCTTGTGCGCCTCGTTGAGCTCACGCGAGACGTCTGCGATCATGGGCTTGAGCAACTCGGCGTGCTGCAAGGCCTGGGTCTGCACGGCTTCCGCCTGCACCTTGCCGTTGACGATGAAGGCCGACAGGGGCTGGTCCTTCAGCCAGGCCACGGCCGACCAGTCGACCTGCGCAGCGCCCAGCAGTGCAAGCTGCTGGTTGTAGTAGTCCACCAGTTCCATCAGCTTGGCCGCGAAGCGAGCAGGGTGCTTGAGGTCCTGCACGCGCAGGGCGCGACGCGCCACCTTGTCTTCATAAGCCGGGCCAATGCCACGACCCGTGGTGCCGATCTTGGCCGCACCGGCCTTCTCCTTGGCCACCTCGCGCGCCACGTCCAGCGCGGCGTGGAACGGCAGAATGAGCGGACAACCCTCGCTCACCCGCAGGCGCGAGCGCACCTCGACGCCAGCCTTTTCCAGGCCGGCGATCTCTTCCAGCAGCTTGCCGGCCGACAGCACCACGCCGTTGCCGATGTAGCACTTCACACCGGCGCGCATGATGCCGCTGGGGATGAGGTGGAGCGCGGTCTTCACACCATTGATGACCAGCGTGTGCCCCGCGTTGTGTCCGCCCTGGAAGCGGACCACGCCACGGGCGGTTTCCGTAAGCCAGTCCACCAGCTTGCCTTTGCCCTCGTCGCCCCACTGGGTGCCGACGACGACCACGTTGCGCCCAGGCTGGGCCTTGAAGTTGTTTTCGCTCATCTCTTTCGGTTCCAAGAGGGACATCAGGCCGCCAGCGGCTGCAGCACCCATACACCATCGCGCTCGACGAGAACGCGGTCACATTCAAACTCGTCCACCTCGTGCTCGTGCCCCGGCAGGACGCACACCACGGTTTCCCCCTGCATGCGCAAGGCCGCAATGGCGGTGCGCAGGGCCGGCGCACTGCCCCAGGGCGCACGAATGGCTTTCTGCAGGGCTGGGCGGGGCAAGGCCTCGACCAGCTCCTTCAGGTCCAGGCTGAAGCCCGCTGCAGGGCGTCGGCGGCCGAACACGGCACCGACTTCGTCGTAGCGCCCGCCGCGCACGAGCTCGATCGGGGTCTGGGTGTGGTCGGCGGCGCCGAACAGGGAAAACCGCATGCCCGTGTAGTAGGCGTAGCCACGCAGATCGGCCAGGTCGTAGGACACCCTTGCCCCCTCGACGTGGCGGCCCAGCCAGCGCAGGTCGTCCAGCGCCTGGTGCAGTGCATCGGATGCCGGCAGCAGGGCTTGCGCCTCGTCCAGCACGGTTTCGTTACCGAAGAGACGGGTCAGGGCCAGCAGGGCGTCGAGCACCTTCGCCGGCAATCCACGGCCTTCCTCGCGCAGCGTGGCGACGTCCTTGGCGGCCAGGGCGGCATGCAGCCGCGCCACCTGGGTGGACTCCAGCGCCAGGCCGGCCAACACCGCATCGACCACGCGCACGTCACCCAGGTCGAGCACGACCCGATCGATGCCTGCAGCGCGCAGCGAGGCGATCGCAAGTTCGATCACCTCCAGGTCGGCTTCGCAGCCAGCATGGCCATAAAGCTCAGCCCCCAGTTGCAACGGTTCACGGGTACCGTGGGGACGGTCGATTCGGGTTCGGGCAGCCGGGCCGCAGTAGCACAGACGGGTGACCCCGGCACGGTTCAGCAGGTGGGCATCGATGCGGGCAACCTGCGGCGTCGTGTCGGCGCGCAGGCCGAGCGAGCGACCTGAGAGCTGATCCACGAGCTTGAAGGTCTGCAGGCCCAGTGCCTCGCCCGTGCCAGTGAGCAGCGAATCCAAGTGCTCCAGCAGCGGAGGAATGACCAGTTCATAGCCATGGCTGCGCGCAGTGTCGAGCAGCGCGCGGCGCAGGTCTTCGATGTGCCGGGCCTCGGAGGGCAATACATCGGCGAATTGATCCGGAAGGACCCAGGCAGACATGGGGGAGGCAGGGCTGTTAAAAACCGGATTTTACCGGCATAAAAAAAGCGACCCGCCAAACCGACGGGTCGCACCGGTCGATCACGCGTCAGCGGCCGGAAGGCGCGCTGCTGCGGATGCCCCGGAAGAACTCCGATGACGGGTCCATGACCAGCACATCGCTCTTGCCGGTGAAGCTGGCGCGATACGCCTCCAGGCTGCGGTAGAACTGGGCAAACGAAGGATCCCGGCCGAAGGCCTCGTTGTAGGCCCGCGCAGCCTCGGCATCGCCCTCACCCTTGATCTTCTGCGCATCCCGGAAGGCATCGGAGACGATGATCTCACGCTGACGGTCAGCATCGGCGCGGATCTTTTCGCCCTCCGCAAAACCGGTGGAACGCAGCTCGTTGGCCACGCGTTTGCGCTCGGCCTCCATGCGCTCGAACACCGAGCGGGTGATGGTTTCGGCGTAGTCGATGCGGGTGATCCGCACATCCACCACGTCCATGCCCCAGGGCCGTTCGGCCCCTCGCACGGCGGCCAGCACTTCGCGCTTGACGTCGGCCATGAGTTCCTCGCGACGGGTGGAGAGCAGTTCGCGCACGGTGCGCTTGTTGACCTCCTGCTGGAACGAGTTGCGCACCACCCGGTTGAGCTGGATCGCGCCCGCGCGCTCGTCCAGACCCACGTTTCGGATGTAGGCCGACGGATCGGAAATGCGCCAGCGCACGAACCAGTCGATCACGACGCGTTGCCGCTCGGCCGTGATCATCGGCTCGGTGTCGGAGCTTTCGAGGGTGAGCAATCGCTTGTCCACGTAGTTGACGTTCTGGAACGGCGGGGGCATCTTGAAATTGAGGCCCGGCTCGGTGACAACGCGCTGGATCTGACCCAGCTGGTAGACCACGCCGAACTGCCGCTGGTCAACCACGAAGAGCATGGAGCTGCCAATGGCAAGCACCAGCAGCAGAGAGGAAATGACGAGTCCGATCTTGTTCATGATGTGTATGCCTCCCGGGGATCAGCGCGTTTCGCGACCGCGAGAGCGCAGGTCGTCCCGGGCGCGGGGGTCGTTGGGCAGCAGCGGGGCGGTGGTCGAGCCGCTGACGGCACCGGCGGCAGGCGCAGCCACAGGGGCGCCGGCCGACTGCATGATCTTGTCCAGCGGCAGGTACAGGAGGTTGGAGTTCTGCCGGGTGTCGATCAGCACCTTGGTCACGTTGCTGTAGACCTCCTGCATGGCTTCCAGGTACAGACGCTCGCGCATGATCTGGGGTGCCTTGGCATGCTCGGCCTGCACCAGACGGAAACGTTGGGCATCACCCTGTGCCTGCGCCACCACCCTGGCCTTGTAACCTTCGGCTTCCTCGATCAGGCGCGACGCTGCGCCGCGCGCACGCGGGATCACGTCGTTCGCGTAGGCCTCCGCCTCGTTCTTGGCACGCTCGCGTTCCTGACCGGCCTTGAGCACGTCATCAAAGGCAGCTTGCACCTGCTCAGGCGGGCGCACACCACCTTGCTGCAGGTTGATGCCCACCACCTCGATACCGACTTCATAGCGGTCCAGGATGTTCTGCATCAGGTTACGCACGCGCGGAGCGATCTGATCCCGCTCGTCCACGAGGGCCGCGTCCATGCGCATGTTGCCAACGACCTCGCGTACCGCGGTCTCGGCGGCACGCAACACGGCCGAATCCGGATCGCGGCTGTTGAAGAGGTAGGCCCGTGCATCACTCAGGCGGTACTGGACGGCGAACTTGATTTCCACGATGTTCTCGTCCTGCGTCAGCATGGCCGAGTCACGCAGACCGGTCGCCCGGATGACGGAGTCGCGGCCCACGTCGACCGAGCGGATCTGGGTCACGAACACCGCCTCATGGCGCTGGATCGGGTACGGCAGACGCCAGTTGAAACCCGCGCCCACCGTGCTGTGGTACTTGCCGAACTGGGTGATGACCGCCTGCTGGCCTTCCTGCACGATGAAGAAGCCGGTGCCCATCCAGATCAGCACCGCGACGGCGCCGATCAGGCCAGCCCCGATACCGGTGCTCTTGGGATCAGGCTTGAAAGGGGGCAGACCGCCACCCGATCCATTGCCCATGCCGCCCCGGCCCCCACGCCCTCCCCCGCCGAACAGGCCGTTGAGCTTGCGGTTGAAGTCACGCCAGAGTTCGTCCAGATCGGGCGGCCCCTGGTTCGGGCCTTGCGGACGGTTGGGATAGGGACGCTGGTCGGGATCGTCGCGGCGATCCTGATCGTCCGGATCGGCGTCGCGGTCGCGGTCACGGGAACCGTTCGGCCGCGGGGCATCATCGTCCCGGCCCCAGCGAGGGTCGTTCAGGTTGAACATGCCTTTCACGCGGCTCCACAGGGGCGGGCGAAGAGGCGTCGGATTCATGTTCATGGGTGGGTGTCTTGAAGAGGTCAATGGGGGTATTGTGCCGAATCAGACGGACGCATTTTCCGGATCGGTCTTTTCCGAGCCGGCAACGGCGGCCAAACGCTGCGCCAGCAGGCTGCGCAGGGCGTCCAGACCGTCGCCCGTGTGGGCACTCACGAAGATACGAGGCCACACCGTACCCTGGAGTTCCATGTGGTCTACGGCCAGCAGCGGTTTTTGACCGGGCGGCAAGGCATCGATCTTGTTGAACACCAGGATCTGGGGAATGTCGTCGGCACCAATTTCGTGCAGCACCTGCTGCACGTTGTCGATCTGCTCGTGGTAGGCGGGGTTGGACACGTCCACCACGTGCAGCAGCAGGTCCGCGTCCCGGGCCTCCTGCAGCGTGGCTGCAAAGGCATCGACCAGGGTATGCGGCAGGTCGCGGATGAAACCGACGGTGTCGGACAGCGACACGCTGCGCCCCACTTCGCCGAGGTACATCTGGCGCGTGGTCGTGTCCAGCGTGGCAAAGAGCTGGTCAGCCGCGTAGGCACGCGCCTTGACCAAGGCATTGAACAGTGATGACTTGCCGGCGTTGGTGTAGCCCACCAGCGAGATGTTGAACGCGCCCCGCCGCTCGCGCTGGCGCCGCTGCGTGCTGCGCTGACGTTTGACCTTGTCCAGCCGTTCACGCGTGCGCTTGATCGCGTCACCGATCATCCGGCGGTCGAGTTCGATCTGGGTTTCGCCCGGCCCGCCGCGCATGCCGATGCCTCCACTCTGCCGCTCGAGGTGCGACCAGCGACGGACCAGGCGCGTGGACAGGTATTGCAATCGAGCCAGCTCGACCTGCAGCTTGCCTTCGTGGCTGCGCGCCCGCTGGGCAAATATTTCGAGGATGAGCAGAATACGGTCGTTGACCGGCATGCCCATGTGCCGCTCGAGGTTGCGCTGCTGCGCCGGACTCAGCGCCTGGTCGAACAGGATTTCGGTCGCGCCATGACCCAGCGCCAGTGCCTTGATTTCTTCGGCCTTGCCGCTGCCGATGTAGAGCGCCGCATCGGGTGCGCGGCGTTTGCAGGTGACGCGGTCCAACACCCGGTAACCGGCCGTCTCGGCCAGCTGTGCCAGTTCTTCGAGCGAGTCGTCGAAATGGGGCAGACCGAGGTCTACCCCGACCAGCACCACACCGGGCGCCTCCTGTGCGGATAAGGTGTCGGAACCCAATGTGCGGTCAGGCCGCTTCGGCCGGCGGAGCGACCGCGAACTGCACCGGCCGGCCAGGCACGATGGTGGAGATGGCGTGCTTGTACACCATCTGAGTGACCGTGTTGCGCAGCAACACCACGTACTGGTCGAAGGACTCGATCTGGCCCTGCAGCTTGATCCCGTTGACGAGGTAGATGGACACCGGCACGTGCTCACGACGGAGCTGGTTCAGAAACGGGTCCTGGAGGAGTTGGCCGGGGTTGTTGCTCACGATCTGTTCCGTGTTCCATGGAGTGGAGGGATCAAGACCCTACCACAGGCGGGCAGGGTTTGTGCGAATGGCCGAACCGGCCCTAGGTGTCGTAAGGGTTCGCCGAGGTCTTGAACTCAATGCGCAGAGGAGTGCCCACGAGGTCGAAGGCCTTGCGGAAACGGCCCTCCAGGAATCGCTTGTAGGCATCGGTGACGCCCTCCAGCGAGTTGCCGTGGATCACGATCACCGGTGGGTTCATGCCCCCCTGGTGGGCGTAACGCATCTTGGGCCGGTACATGCCGCTGCGTTTCGGCGCTTGAAAGGCCACGGCCTCCTGCAGCAGCCGGGTCAGCACCGGGGTGGGCATCTTTTTCGTCGCCGACGCGTAGGCCTGGGCAATCGACTTCCACAACGGGGCGATGCCCTGTCGCTTGATGGCCGAGATGGTGTGCATCGGCGCGAACTTGAGGAATGCAAGACGGCTCTCGATCGAGCGCTGCAGTTGCTCGCGCTGGTAGCTGTCGATGGCGTCCCACTTGTTGATCGCGATCACCACCGCCCGCCCGCTGTCGAGGATGTAGCCGGCGATGTGCGCGTCCTGATCAGTGACGCCCTGGGTCGCGTCGAGCAAGAGCAGCACCACGTGGGCGTTTTCGATGGCCTGCAATGTCTTGACAACGGAAAACTTCTCGATCGCCTCGAACACCTTGCCCTTGCGGCGCAGGCCGGCCGTGTCGATGAGCTCGAACTTCTGCCCATTGCGCTCAAACGGCACCGAAATGGCGTCCCGGGTCGTGCCGGGGAGGTCAAAGGCCACCAGACGCTCTTCGCCCAGCCAGGCATTGATCAACGTGGATTTGCCCACGTTGGGGCGTCCGGCGACCGCCAGCCGGATCACGGCGTCTTCGGCCGCCTCGGTTTCGGGTATCTCATCGGGCCAGTGGATGCTGTCCAGCGCGGCCTCGATCATGGAGCGCACGCCCTGACCATGAGCAGCCGACACCGGGATCACCTCGCCCAGGCCCAGCTCATAGAACTCGGACAACTGGGCGCCCGCCTTCATGCCCTCGGCCTTGTTGGCCACCAGCAAGCAGGGTTTGTCCAGCTTGCGCAGGTAGTTGGCGATGTCGTGGTCCTGGGCGCTCAGGCCATCCCGTGCATCAAGCACGAAGATCACCACGTCGGATTCGGCCACGGCCTGGCGCGTCTGCCTGGCCATTTCCTTGTAGATGCCGCTGCCGGCATCGGGCTCGAAACCGCCGGTGTCGATGACGATGAACTCGCGCTTGCCCAGACGGGCATTGCCGTAATGCCGGTCACGCGTGAGGCCGGGAAAATCGGCAACGATCGCGTCACGCGTCTTGGTCAGGCGGTTGTAGAGCGTGGACTTGCCCACATTGGGCCGCCCCACCAAGGCAATGACAGGTTTCATTCAGGACGCCAGCCGAAAACACCACCGTTGCGTGTGACCGCCACGAGCGTGTTGCCCGCGAGGAAAGGACCGCTCACGATGGCCGAACCATCGGTGTTCAGGCGGTTGAGCATGGCACCGTTGTCCCGTGACAGCAGGTGCAGGAAGCCTTGGGCATCGCCGACGATGATCGAGCGCCCTGCGGCCAGCGGCGCGGTGACGCCCCGATGCAGCAAGGCGTCGCTGGACCAGGCTCGCTCGCCCGTGTCCCGACGCCAGGCGACCACGCGCCCGTTGCGCTCGGCGCCATAGACCCGATCCGCATCGGCGGCCACTCCCACAGCGCCATCCGATGGCTGGGTCCACTGCACCGTGCCACGGCTGGCGTCGACACAACCGACAGCGGACTGGAAGGCGCGTGCACAGACCTGATCACCAACCCGGCCGACGCGATCCACCAGATCCACCAGGCGCTCGATTTCATTGACCCCACGCGGCGTGGCGAGGGGAGCATCCCAGCGGATGCGGCCGTTCAGCGGATCAAACGCGACAAGGCGCCCTGAAACACCGGCCAGGAGGGTGTCACCGACCGCAGTGAGCACACCGGCCTGCTGCAGCACCAGCGGATCGGCGCCACGCGCGGCCTGCGTCCAGAGACGGGCACCCGAACGGGCATCGAAGGCGGTAACGCTGCGATCGGCACTGAGGACGAACACGCGCTGCCCCGCCACGAGGGGGGCGGTGAACACCCGTGCCGGCAGGCGGGCGCGCCATAGCTCGCCGGAAGACTGCACGACCACCAGTTCATTGGCACGCGTGACCACGGCCGCCAGCTGGCCGTCGGACCCCACCCCAGCGGACAGAGGTGCTCCCACCTCGACGCGCCAGACCATCTGGCCCGAAGCACCATCGATGGCGACCACGGAACCGGCCGCGTTGGCGAGAAACACCTGCTGGCCGCGCACGGCAGGCGTCATCAGGGCATCGACCGGACCGATGGCAGCGTTCCAGACCCGGGAAGCCGGGACCAGAGCCGTCACGGGCACCAGGGGAGCCGGCTCGGGACGTTTGGGGCCGGACGAACAGGCCGACAACAGCGCAGCAAGCAGCAGGACAGCAGCCCCACAGCGGACCCGGGCAGTATCGGCGGAAAAATTCTGGCTCACGGCAGACGCTCCCTTCATTCAGACGCCCGCGCCGGGTCTACCCCCAGGGCGTTCAGCTTGGCTTCGACGATGCGACGATAGTCCACTTCGGGGCTCATGGCACGCCACGATGCCCGGTAGGCCTCACGGGCCGCCTCGGTCTGACCCTGGGCGAGCAGCGCGTCGCCACGCCGATCCGCCACCAGCGCGGCATATTCTGCTGGCACGCTGCCGCTGAGCCAGTTCAGTGCCGCCGCGTAATCGCCGGCATCCATCTCGAGACCCGCCAATCTCAGACGCGCAGCCGCGACGATGCCGGGGTCAGACGCCTTGTCGACCACGGCCTTGAGCGCTTCCCGGGATTCGTCGGTTGCGCCTGTATCGTGCAACACGCGGGCGGCCAGCAGGCCCGCCTGTTGCGCCTGGGCGGAACGACCTGCCTGCTTCTGCATGTCGGACCAGACACGGCGCACGCGGTCCACGTCGTTCGCCCGCGCGGCGCGGTCCAGCTCGTCATACAGTGTCGCCGCTTCCAGTGCCGTCTTGCGCTGCCAGTACTGCCAGCCGTTCCAGGCAGCGTACCCTCCCAGCACGGCGATGAGCAGCCAGGTGATGAGATTGCCGTAACGGGCCCAGAAGTGCTTGATCTGGGCCAGTTGTTCCTGTTCTTGCAGGTCGTAGGGTGAGGCCATGGAATGCGTGTGTGGATGGGTACTGCGTGTGCAGGGATTGTAGGGGGTCGGCTGCGCAAGCCCGGGCGGTCAGCGCAGCCGCGTTGCCCAGACCGATGCATCGGTCAGCGGCAGCAACGTCTGTTCGGTGATCGCACCCGGGGCGTCGGCGCGTAGCGGTTTGACTGCCACCTGCCCGGCGGCCAGTTCGCTCTCGCCGAAGATGAGCGCGTAGCGCGCGCCGCTGGCGTCTGCCTTCTTGAACTGGGACTTCATGCTGCCCTGCCCGTCCGGGCCGCCGGCATGCATCAGCACCGAAACGCCGGCCTGGCGCAGCACACGCAGCGCCTGCATCACGGTGGCCTGGCCTTCTGCCTGCGGCACGATGGCGTAGCAATCTGGCGCTGGAGAGGCCGGCAGGCGGTTCTGTGCCTTGAGCAGCTCCAGAATGCGCTCCACCCCCAGCGCCCAGCCCACCGCCGGGGCAGGCTTGCCGCCGATCTGGGCGATCAGGCCGTCGTAACGCCCACCGGCGCAGACCGTACCCTGCGCACCGAGCGAGGTGGTCACGAACTCGAATACGCTGAGGTTGTAGTAGTCCATGCCCCGCACCAGGCGCGGGTTGATGCGGTAGGCAATGCCCTGGGCATCCAGCAGGCCGCGCAGGGCGTTGAAATGCACCAGCGACTCGGCCCCGAGGTGGTCCATCAGCTTCGGGGCTGCCTCCACCAGGGCCTGCATGGCCGGGTTCTTGGTGTCGAGGATACGCAGTGGGTTGCTGTGCAGGCGGCGCCTGGCGTCTTCATCGAGCTGATCGGCGTGCTGCTCCAGGTAAGCGATGAGCGCCTGCCGGTGCGCCTGCCGTTCTGCGGGCTGACCCAGGCTGTTGATTTCCAGGGTGATGTCGGTCAGGCCCAGTTCGGCCCACAGGTCGGCGGCCATGACGATAAGTTCCGCGTCCACGTCGGGCCCGGTGAAGCCCAGCGCCTCGGCCCCCACCTGATGGAACTGGCGGTAGCGGCCACGCTGCGGGCGCTCATGGCGGAACATCGGGCCCATGTAGTACAGGCGCTTGGGGCCATCGTAGAGCTGGTTGTGCTCGATCACCGCGCGCACCACGCCGGCCGTGGCCTCGGGGCGCAGAGTGAGCTGCTCGCCATTGAGGCGGTCCTCGAAGGAGTACATCTCCTTCTCGACGATGTCGGTCACCTCGCCGAGGCCGCGAACGAACAGACCCGTGGGCTCCACGATGGGCGTGCGCACGTTGCGGTAGGCGTAGCGCGCCATCAGGTCGCGGATCTTGCCTTCCAGCCATTCCCAGTGCGCCGACTCCGGCGCAAAAATATCGTTCATGCCTTTGACGGCACTCAGTTTCTCTGCCATGTGTTTTGCTTGTCTGTGTTCAACCACGCCTATGCGGACGCACTGAACTTCTGGTGGATGTAGTCCTGGACGATCTGCTGGAACTCGGTGGCAATGGCCTCGCCCCTCAGTGTCAGGCGCTTCTCGCCATCGATGAACACCGGGGCGGCAGGCGCCTCGCCGGTACCCGGCAGGCTGATGCCGATGTCGGCGTGCTTGCTTTCGCCGGGTCCATTGACAATGCAGCCCATCACCGCGACCTTGAGGTTTTCCACGCCGGGGTAGCGCTCGCGCCACTGCGGCATGGAGGCGCGCAGGAAGTCGTCGATCTGCTTGGCCAGTTCCTGGAAGGTGGTGCTGGTGGTTCGGCCGCAACCGGGGCAGGCCGTGACGCTGGGAACGAAGCTGCGCAGCCCCAGGGCCTGCAGAATCTCCATCGCCACCACCACCTCCTGAGTGCGGGGCTCGCCCGGCTGCGGCGTGAGCGAGACGCGAATCGTGTCGCCAATGCCCTGCTGCAGCAGCACCGACAGTGCCGCCGCTGAAGCCACCGTGCCCTTGGTGCCCATGCCCGCCTCGGTCAAGCCCAGGTGCAGAGGGTAATCGCAACGCTCGTGCAACCGCTGGTACACGGCAATCAGATCCTGCACCCCACTGACCTTGCACGACAGCACGATGTCCTCGGGCTTCATGCCGATCTGCTCGGCTTGTGCAGCGGACTGCAGTGCAGAGGTGATCAGGGCCTCATACATCACCTGTTTGGCGTCCCAGGGCTGGGCGCGCCGGGCGTTCTCGTCCATCATGGACGCGAGCAGGTCCTGATCCAGGCTGCCCCAGTTCACACCAATGCGGATGTGCTTGTTCCAGCGCAGCGCGGCTTCAACCATCTGGCCGAACTGCCGATCTTTCTTCTCACCTCGCCCCACGTTGCCGGGGTTGATGCGGTACTTGGACAAGGCCTGGGCCATGTCGGGGTAATCGGTGAGCAGGCGGTGGCCGTTGTAGTGGAAGTCGCCGATCAGCGGCACCGCAATGCCCATGCGGTCGAGCTGCTCACGAATGTAAGGCACCGCCTTGGCCGCGTCGTCATTGTTGACGGTGATGCGCACCAGTTCTGAACCCGCCTGCGCCAGTTCCTTGACTTGAATGGCCGTGGCCACCGCATCGGCGGTGTCGGTGTTGGTCATGGACTGCACGCGCACCGGCGCGCTGCCCCCCAGGGTGACCCGGTGATCTCCCCAGGCCACCACACCCATGCGCGATTTGCGGGATGCGAACGGGCTGGACACAGGCATGCCCGGCTCACGCTCGGATGAAAGGACATTCATGGTGTCAGCGCACCTCGAAACGGGCCACGTTGTTGCGGACATGGGGCGCCAAGGCAAAGGACTCACCACGCAAGGTTGCCTCGACTTCATCCGCCCGCCCAACCACGACGGCCAGTGGGAAATCGGCAGAAAATGCCACGGCCTCACCCGCCTGCAGGCTGCGCTGGAGCAACACACGCCCCGATGCCCCGCTGACCTGCACCCATGAGGTCTCGCGAGCACGCAGACGGAACACCCCTTCCGGCGAGAGGGCATCATCGGCCGCTGCCGGGGCGACTTCTGCAAAGGAGGGCGCGGGCATGGTCTCAGGCTCGGCAGGGGCCACATCGGTCGAGGTTCCGACGCCGACCGCATCGCCCTCGGCCGTCAGGGGTTCGACAGCCACAGCCACCGGAGACAGAGTCGTGCGCTGCGGAGGCGGCGTTGAGGCCGAAGGCAGCAGGAACCACAGGACCACCGCCACCACCAGGACCAGCAACGCGAATGCTATGGGCCACGACAGCCGGCGCCCCACCAGCGGGGTCGGCCCCGCTGTCTTGAGCGAGGCTTGTCGCACTGGCATGGGCGCATTGATGGAGCGCTCGATATCACCTAGCCGCACTTCCGCCGATGCGGGCAGGCTCGCCAGAATCGGTCCCGGGTCCACCTTCAGCACTCGGCACACGCTCAAGGCGAGCGCCCGGGCAAACGTCATATCGGGCAATTCGTCGTAGCGCCCAGCCTCCAGGGCCTCCAACCGCCGCACGGGGACCTTGAGCATGGCGGCCAGGGCCACCAGGTGCAGACCGGCGCGCTCACGGGCCTGTCGCAAGGTCAGCACCGCAACCGCGGGCGCACCGGACTCTTCTGGATGTTCCTGCGGCTGCACTCGATCGTTCACGTTCTCACTCATTGAATGCTCCCCGCTCGTAGGCGTTAGCCTCGCGCGACTCGGGGAATCGGCGCAGCAACTGGGTGGCCAGCTGCCGGGCGGCCTCCCGGTTCTGGAGCCGGTTTTCGATCTTGATGCCGAGCCAGAGCGACTCGGCGTTTGCGAATTCGGAATTGTTCAGCCGCCTGAGATAGAAACGGGCACGTTCGCTGTCACCCCGCTGGTGCAACAGCAACGCCAGGTTGTACACCGTGATCGGATTGGCTGAATCCAGCTCGAAGGAACGCATCAGGCTCTGCTCGGCCTCGGTACGCTGTCCAGCCCTCGCCTGGCATATCCCCTGCACCATCCACGTACGAGCAGCGGAGCGGTAGCCAGGCGACTGCAGCGCACGGGCGAACGCCTGTGTGGCGTCGGCCTGACGATCGGCCTGACAGTAGAACCAGCCCAGGTTGTGCCAGGTGTCGCCGTCGCGTGGCGCCAGGCGCAATGCCTGCTGAAAGCTGTCTTCGGCCAGACGGGGTTCGTCCAGCCGCATGAAGATCAACCCGCGCAGGTTGTAGGCCGCCGCAAAGGTGGGGTCGGCATTCAGCGACTGCTTGACCTCGTCCAGTGCCACGGTGGCCTGGCCCTGCTCGAAGTAACCCGCAGCAAGCTCAAGACGGATTCGCGCACGGCGGCGGGCTTCCGGTTCGTCCGACTCGGTGACCCAGACCCGATCCCCTTCGATGCGGGGCACGTTAGAAGCGCACCCGGCCTGCAGGGCCAGGAGCGCCACACCCATCCACAGCGCACACCATCGCCACGCCCAAGTCATGCAGAGGTCTCCTTGATTGATGGCTTCCACACCACCGGCTGGCCTTCCTCCCGGCGACGTTGCGCCAGCCGCTGCGCCGCGTTGGTCCTGTCCAGCACATCGCCGGCGAGTTGCCCACAGGCGGCATCGATGTCGTCGCCACGGGTCTTGCGCACCGTCGTCACGATGCCGGCCGCATTCAATCGCTCGGCAAAGGCCTTGACTGCGGCCTTGGTCGAGCAGCGCAATCCCGAATCGGGGAAGGGATTGAAGGGAATGAGGTTGAGCTTGCACGGCACGCCGCGCCCGCCGTGGCTCTTGAGCAGTTGGATCAGTTGCTCGGCATGCTCGGCGCGGTCATTGACGCCGTCGAGCATGCAGTATTCGAACGTGATGAAATCCCTTGGGGCAGCCGGGAGGTAGCGCAGGCAGGCATCGAGCAGTTCGGCAATGGGGTATTTGCGGTTGAGCGGAACCAGGTCGTTGCGCAACGCGTCGTTGGGCGCATGCAGCGACACCGCCAATGCCACTGGACAGTCTTCGGCCAACCGATCCATCATCGGCACCACCCCGGAGGTGGAAACCGTGAGGCGCCGCCGCGACAGGCCATAGCCGTGATCGTCCAGCATCACGCGCAAGGCCGGCACGAGGGCATGGTAATTCTGCAGCGGCTCACCCATACCCATCATGACCACATTGGAGATCACGCGTTCCCGGGTGTTGAAGCGCTGGCGCAGGGCATGTTCGGCAAACCACAGTTGGGCGACGATCTCACCGGTGGTGAGGTTGCGGCTGAAGCCCTGGTGACCGGTTGAGCAGAAGCGACAGCCCACGGCACACCCGGCTTGAGAGGAGACGCACAGCGTGCCGCGATCGTCTTCAGGGATGAACACCGACTCGACGGCGTTGCCGTCGCCCACGTCAAACAGCCATTTGACGGTACCGTCGGAGGAGGCCTGCTCGGTCAGGACGGGCAGGCCTCGCACCTCGCAGACACCGGGCAGCTTCTCACGAAGCGAGCGCGCCAGATCGGTCATGTCCTCGAAGCGGGCCACGCCTTTCTGATGGATCCAGCGGAAGAGCTGGGTGGCTCGGAAGCGCTTTTCTCCGAGCCGCTCACAGAAGGCGGCCAACCCGTCGAGGTCGAAATCGAGCAAATTGGCCGTCATCGCATGATCAGCGTGCGTACACGTTCATGCCGGGGAAGAAGAAGGACACTTCCACCGCAGCGGTTTCGGGGGCGTCGGAGCCGTGCACGGCGTTGGCGTCGATGCTATCGGCGAAATCGGCGCGGATGGTGCCGGGAGCGGCCTTCTTGGGGTCGGTGGCGCCCATCAGCTCACGGTTCTTGGCAATGGCGTTCTCGCCTTCGAGCACCTGGATCATCACCGGACCGGACACCATGAAATCCACCAGATCCTTGAAGAAGGGACGCTCCTTGTGCACGGCATAGAACTGCTCGGCTTCCGCACGGGAGAGGTGAACCAGCTTGGCTGCGGCGATCTTCAGGCCGGCGGCTTCAAAGCGGCTGTAGATCTGACCGATCACGTTCTTGGCGACGGCGTCGGGTTTGATGATGGAAAGGGTGCGTTCGATGGCCATGGATAGTCCTGGTTTGTTGGAAAGTCAAAGGTTCAGCAAAGTTTTTGATTTTAACCCGTGACGGGGCCTGCCTGCCAGGAGCTCAACGCCCACCGCGCCCCCGTTTACCGGTCCCCGAGCGAGCCGGGCCGCCTCGAGGAGCGGGACGCGCATCTGCGCCAATGTAGCCATAGCTCGTCTTCATCGGGTCGGGCTGACCTGAGGCACCGGAACCCGGCCCGCGCTGCCGCCGGTCTTCACGGGCAGCCCCGGGCCCACGGGGCTTGGGAGGACCGTCCACCAACTTCGGCGCACCGGGGCGCGGCCCCTGCCCCTTGCGCCGCGACGGGTTGCGATGGGTGCTGGCCTGCCGAAATTCCCGGGCCTGAGACTCCAGGGAGCGGTCCATGCCGGTGGCTTCGGTGAGACGGGCCACGTCACGGCTGTCGAGCTCCATCCAGACGCCACGGCGCAGCCCACGTGGCAGCACCACGGCACCGTAACGGATGCGGATCAGGCGGCTGACGGCATGACCGACCGCCTCGAACATGCGGCGCACCTCGCGGTTACGTCCTTCGGCGATCGTGACCCGGTACCAGCAGTTGGCTCCGTCGCCGCCACCGTCTTCCAGGGTGATGAATTGAGCCAAACCATCGTCAAGGGGGACTCCGTCGAGCAGACGCTGCTTTTCCTCGTTGCTCAGGGCACCGAGCACTCGAACCGCATATTCACGCTGCAGGCCGAAACGGGGATGCATCAGCTTGTTGGCCAGCTCGCCTGAATTGGTGAAGAGGAGCAGCCCTTCCGTGTTCAGGTCCAGCCGCCCCACCGACTGCCACTTGCCCGTGTGCAGGCGGGGCAGGCGCCGGAACACCGTGGGCCGATTCTGCGGGTCGTCGTGGGTGACCACCTCCCCCGCCGGTTTGTGGTAGGCCAGGACCCTGGGAGGGGGCGGTGCGATACGGACCTTGATCGGCTTGCCGTTGATCTTGATCGAGTCGCCGTACTGGATCCGCTGACCCACGTGCGCCGGCTCGCCGTTCACCGAAATGCGCCCCTCCAGGATCATCTGCTCCATCTCGAGGCGCGAGCCCAGGCCCGCCTGCGCCAGCACCTTGTGCAGTTTCGGGGCATCGGCCTGGGGACGCAGCACCCGCTTGCCCGGTATCGGGGCTTCGACGGCCTGCACCTCGTCGAAATCGCCGGACACCACCGCCTCGAAGCGGACGTCATCTTCCGCCTCTGCGGAGGGCGTTACGGGACGGGAAGGAGCTGAATCGGGCGTGGTCATGTCGGGGCAGTGCTCTGGTTCGGGTGGGTCGGCGGGGTATCGGGGTCGGACAGGTCGAGACCCGGCAGGAGGTCTTCTCCGGTCGATCGGTCCTCAAGGGGCGGCAACGCATCCAGTGAACCCAAACCCAGATCGTCCAGAAACTGGCGGGTGGTAGCGTAAAGGGCCGGACGGCCCACCGTTTCCCGATGACCGATCACTTCGATCCAGCCCCGGTCTTCCAGCTGTTTGAGGATGGCCGAGTTGATGGTCACGCCACGGATGTCTTCCATGTCGCCTCGGGTGACCGGCTGCCGGTAGGCGATGATGGCCAGGGTTTCGAGAACGGCCCGGCTGTATTTCGGCGGTTTTTCGGGATGCAGCCGGTCCAGGAACGGGCGCATCTCGGGCCGGCTCTGGAAGCGCCAGCCACTGGCCAGGCAGACCAGCTCCACGCCCCTACCCGACCAGGCCAACTGCAGGTCGGCAAGGAGGCGTCGCAGGGTGTCTGGGGACAACGCCCCCTCGAACAGGGCCGCCATGTCGCGCAGCGACAGCGGCTCAGGCGCGCAGATGAGCGCGGTTTCGAGGATGCGCCGGGCATCCGCCGTGTTCATGTTCCGAGGGTCCGTGCTAAGAGGGATGGTGATCCCGAGGCCCGTGCTGGGCGTCACCGCTTCACCGGTGCACCGGCGCCAGGGTCGATCAGAAAAGGGAGGCAGGCTCGTCCACGTCGACCTGCCACAGATGCTCCAGATTGTAGCGCAGACCCGCTGACTCCACCGCTGACGCGATGTCGGCCGGAACCGGGCTGACGCACTGGAGCACATCGCCTGTCATGGGGTGCCGGAACGCCAGCACGTGGGCATGCAGCGCCTGCCGCTCCAACCCCCATTGCAGCCGGCCACCGTACAGCGTGTCGCCCACCAGCGGGTGACCGAGCCAGGCCATGTGCACACGGATCTGGTGGGTGCGGCCGGTGTGGAGCTTGCAGCCGACCCAACACACGGCGCGCTGGGCATCGAGCAGGCGGACTCGGGTCAGCGCCGGCTTCGCGCCCGTGGCATGGGCTGGCAGCACCGACATCCGCAAACGCTGCCGGGGATCGCGACCGATCGCCTCCCGCACCTCCCGATCGACTTCACCCGACCAGGGGCCGTGAGCCAGCGCCACATACACGCGGTGCATCCGGCGCTCGCCGATCATGCGCACCAGGGCCTCACAGCAGGCAGAGGTTTTGGCCACCACCACGAGACCGCTGGTGTCCTTATCGAGACGGTGCACTATCCCCGCCCGTGGCAGACGGGCCGCGCCCTCGTGATGGGCCAGCAGGCCGTTGAGCAAGGTCCCGCGCCAATTGCCGGCCGCGGGATGGACCACCAGCCCCGCCGGCTTGTCCACCACCAGCAGGTGCTCGTCCTCGTACACCACGGCCAGCGCCATAGGCTCCGCCACGAAGGCGCTGGCCTGAGCGGTCGGGCGCAGCTCGACCGCGATGTCGTCCGCGACCCGGGTCTTGGCAGCGGGTTTGGATGCGGGCTGGCCATTGACACGCACCGCCCCCAGGGCCAGCAGCTGCTGTAGCCACGAGCGCGAAAACTCCGGCAACAGAACTGCCAACACCTTGTCCAGTCGCACCCCGTGGTGATGGACCTCGGCGATGAAACGCCGGATTTCGACCGGATGCCCCGACTCCCCTTCGGCAGTCTCTGCCTCTGTTGAGAAATCCTCGTCCGCCGGGGCGCCGCCGTCGGCCGCCAGCACCATGGCCGTCGATATAATGGGTTTCGTCAATTCCTGATCCCGCTGTCGCAAAGGTGTGCACTTGATGTTTCTGCGCCGATTATCCGATGTCACTCCTGCGCCTCGATGGTGGGCGGCGGTCAGCGTTGCCGTGCTGCTCACCGCTTGCGCCAGCAAGACGCCCGACGACCCGACCGTCAACTGGAGCCCGAACCGGATTTACGCCGAAGCCATTGACGAACGCAACAGCGGGAACTTCGAGCGCGCCGTCACTCTGTTCGAGAAACTCGAAGGGCGCGCCGCCGGAACCCCCCTCGCCCAGCAGGCACAGCTTGAAAAAGCGTATGCCCACTACAAGGCTGGGGAGCAGGCACAGGCTATCGGCACGCTGGACCGCTTCATCCGCCTGCATCCGGCCAGCCCGGCACTGGACTATGCCTTGTACCTCAAGGGCATCGTGAACTTCAACGACAACCTCGGATTGTTCGGCTTCATCTCGCGGCAGGACCTCTCCGAACGCGACCAGAAGGCGGCCAGGGTGTCCTTCGAGGCGTTCCGGGAACTCGTCGAACGCTTCCCCGACTCCCGCTACGCGCCCGACGCCCGGCTGCGGATGACCTACATCATCAACTCGCTGGCGCAATCCGAGGTGCACGTGGCACGGTACTACTTCAACCGGGGCGCCTATGTCGCGGCACTCGGTCGCGCGCAGTCGGCTGTGACCGACTATCAGGGGGTACCTGCCGCCGAGGAAGCGCTCTACATCATGCTGCGCTCCTATGAGGCACTGGGCATGAACGACCTGGCTGCCGACACCCGCCGCATCCTGGAAAGCAACTTCCCGCAAAGCCCTTTCCTCACCCGGGGGTTCCAGCGCGATCGTGGCCCCTGGTGGAAACTGTGGTGACACGGTCCTGAAGCACGCGACACCCCCATGAAAAAACCGGCACAAGGCCGGTTTTTTCATGGGTACCACCAGCCAACCGAAAGGCCGGCGGTGACCTGTGGGGCATCAGGCGGATTCGCCGAGCACCGAGACGTTCACGTCCACCACCACGTCGGTATGCAGACCGACCTGGACGGTGTAGTCACCCACGTTCTTGAGCAGACCGTTGGGCATGCGAACCTGGGCCTTGGTCACGGCAAAACCCTGTTTCACCAGTTCGTCGGCGATGTCGTGGTTGGTCACGGAGCCGAACAGGCGGCCGTCCACGCCCGCCTTCTGGCTGAGCTTAATGGTGTAGCCGTTGAGCTTCTCGCCCAGGGCCTGGGCTTCGGCCAGCTTGGCGGCGGCGGCTTTTTCGAGCTCGGCGCGGCGAGCCTCGAATTCGGCCACGGCGGTCTGTGTGGCGCGACGGGCACGGCCGGTCGGAATCAGGAAGTTGCGGGCGTAGCCGTCCTTGACCTTGACGACATCGCCGAGGTTACCGAGGTTGACAACTTTGTCGAGCAGAATGATTTGCATGGTATGTGCTCCTTCCGATCAGACGCGGTGCTGGTCGGTGTAAGGCAACAGCGCCAGGAAGCGGGCACGCTTGATAGCGGTGGTCACCTGACGCTGATAGATGGCGCGGGTGCCGGTCAGGCGGGCGGGAATGATCTTGCCGTTTTCGGCGATGAAGTCGCGCAGGACGTCCACGTCCTTGTAGTCCACTTCTTCGACGCCTGCCACGGTGAAGCGGCAGAACTTCTTGCGCTTGAACAGCAGGGACTGGGTGTTGCGCTTGGGGCGCTTGTCTTTGTTGGTACGCTTGGGGGGAGCCATGGTGATGCTTCCTTAAATCGGCTTGAAATCTTGAATGTGGAACACGACGCCTTTTCCGTTCCGGGTGTTGGTGAGAAACCCTTGTGCTTCGAGATCGACTCCGAGCGGCTGACGGCCCAATGATTCGGCAATGGCGCCAAACCCGATGGCCTTGAGCTGCAGAGTGACCAGGCGAACCTGACCTGCCTCTTGCTGTGGGGACTGATGCCCCAGAAGCAGATCCATCACAGGTACCCCGGCCGGGGTATAACGCAGGGCCGCCCTTTCGAGCAACGATGCGGTGATGGTCAGGCGATTCGCCGAAGCGGTTTCCACACCCACGGGAACGCTTACGCCGTGGCCTCCTGCTGCTGGGCCTTGCGAGCTTCTTCGCGCTCGACGGCCTTCATCATCGAGGAAGGCGCGGTTTCGGCCTTCTTCTTCTGGATGGCCAGGTGGCGCAGCACGGCATCGTTGAAGCGGAAAGCGTGCTCAAGCTCGGCCATCACGGCCTGATCGGCCTCGATATTCAGGCAGAGGTAATGGGCCTTGGACAGCTTGTTGATCTGGTAGGCCAGCGGACGACGGCCCCAGTCTTCGACACGATGGATCTGACCGTTGCCGGCCGTGATCATGCCCTTGTAGCGTTCCAGCATGGCTGGAACCTGTTCACTCTGATCCGGATGGATCAGCATCACGATTTCGTAATGACGCATGCAGACTCCTTGTGGATGAAAGCCGCCCCCGGCGTCAACTGGGGTGCGGCAAGGTAAGCCAATCATTATAGCCCTGCGCTCACTCCCTGGTCAAGAGCGATCCCCGCCCGTCGCACTTGGGGCTGCCTCCCTCCGCCCGGACGAGGTACGGCTGCCACCACGAACGTACTCGACAAGCGCCTGTACATGAGCCGGGGGGCGTGGGGTGAGCAGACTGACCAGCACCATCACGGCAAACCCCACGGGCACCCCGAACACGCCGGCCGAAACCGGCTGTATGCCCCACCACAGATCGACCGGGGCAGTGACCCCGAATGCCGAGCGCAGCCAGGGCTGGTTGACAACCATGTAGTAGAACGTGACGCCAAGACCACTGACCATGCCCGCGACGGCCGCCACTCCAGTGGTTCGCTTCCAGAAGATGCCCAATACCAGGGCCGGGAAGAATGCAGCCGCCGCGATGGAAAAAGCCGATGAGACCAGGAAAAGGATGTCCGCAGGCTTCTGAGCGGCCACGTAGGCGGCGGCCAGAGCCACCACGAGCAAAAGCACCTTCGAGATCGTGACCCGTCTCGCCGTGGCGGCATGGGGATCGATCATCTTGTAGTACAGGTCATGGCTGAGCGCATTGGCGATCGTCAACAGCAGTCCATCGGCCGTGGACAAGGCCGCAGCGAGCCCGCCTGCCGCGACCAAGCCGGCAATCACGTAGGGCAGCCCGGCAATCTCGGCGGTGGCCAGAACGATGATGTCCGCACCGATGGAGATCTCGTTGAGCTGCAGAATGCCGTCTCGGTTGACATCCTGCACCCGCAGCAGGTCGGCATCGACACGGCTCCAGGCCGCCACCCAGGCCGGCAACTGGTCGAAAGGGGTGCCGACGAGCACGTTGAAGACTTCGAACTTGACCAGCACCGCCAGGGCCGGTGCGGTGAAGTAGAGCAGGCTGATGAACAGGAGCGACCAGGTCACCGACTGCCTCGCCTGGCGCACATCGGGCACGGTGTAGTACCGCATCAGGATATGGGGCAGTGCAGCAGTGCCCAGCATGAGGCAGAACACCAATGCCAGGAAGTTGCGCCGGGATTCGGTGAAGACCTGGCGCTCATCCGGACTGCCACCGGGATCTCCCGCGAAGGGCTGGGCATGGGGCAGCATCCCATTGAGCGGTTTCGATTTGGCCTGGGCCTCCGCGAGCTGACGCGTCCAGAGCTCGCGTGCACTGCCCTCGTCGCGCGGCATGCGCGACAGTGCCTTTTCCGCTTCGGCAATCTCGGAGGCCATGCCGTTGAAGTCGCGCAAGGTGTCGAGATGCTGTTCGGCCATTTGGCGGTCGTGCAACAGCGCAGTGCCGGGATCCTGCAACTTGTCCTCCAGGATGCCTGCCTGGTGCAGGTAGATCATGCGCACCTGAATCTCGGCCTCGTCCTCAGTCAGTTCGCGCTCGCGCTCGGTGATTTTCTGGAGTTGCTGGCCGTAGATCAGTTGCGGAATGGGAAAGTCGGTCTGCTTGATCGACAACCAGACCACCGGCAGCATGTAGGCGATGATGAGGACGATGTACTGCGCCACCTGGGTCCACGTCACGGCACGCATGCCCCCGAGGAAGGAACACACCAGGATGCCGCCCAGCCCCAGGAACACGCCGACTTCGAACGCCACGCCAGTGAGCCGGGAGGTGATCAGCCCCACCCCATAGATCTGGGCGACCACGTAGATGAACGAGCACAGGATGGCAGCACCGATGCCCAGCAGCCGTGGCCAGTGCCCGCCGTAACGCTCGCCCAGGAAGTCGGGGATGGTGAACTGGCCGAAA
The DNA here is from genome assembly GCA_030603635.1 of Burkholderiales bacterium. Classification (GTDB taxonomy): domain Bacteria; phylum Pseudomonadota; class Gammaproteobacteria; order Burkholderiales; family Burkholderiaceae_C; genus Tepidicella. The sequence goes on from JAUVXK010000002.1 coordinate 67,751, forward strand.
CGCCGCAGATACGGTGCGAGCAGCAGCGCGACCAGGCAATAGCCGCCGGTCCAGCCCAGCACGTAAGCCAGCCCGCTGTAGCCCTGTACATAGAGCGTACCCGCCAACCCGATGAACGAGGCGGCCGACATCCAGTCGGCCCCGGTGGCCATGCCGTTGTACACCGCCGGCACCCGCCGCCCTGCCACGTAGTACTCGACCGGGTCGATGGTGCGGCTCATGATGCCGATCGCGGCATAGACCCCGATGGTGGCGAGCAGGAAGATCATCCCGATCCACTCGCGTGGCAGGCCGAGCTGCTCCAGCAGGGCCAGCACACCGACGAACAGGAAAAACGCACCGGTGAACCAGAAGTACACCCGGTCCAGCTGGCGCCGGAAGACCTGCTGGGTGCGCGGGGTCATGTCATGGGCCATGGTGCTCCTCGGTGTCCGGGGGGTCGACCACGCCGTAGCGCGCGTCCAGCCGGTTCACGTACCAGGCGTAGACCGCGATGATGAGCCCGTACACGATCAGGCCGCCCTGTGCCGCGACCCAGTAGCTGAAGGGCCAGCCGAAGAAGGCGAAATCGAGGTCGCGGGCGAAATAACTGATCACGAAGGACACCACGAACCAGACCAGCAGCAAGCCTGCCGTGATCGTCTGGACCCGGCGCCAGTACCTGCGTGGGTCGCCCTTCATGCGCCCTCCTCTGGGGCGTGGGTACCCAGGTAGGTGGCAGAGAGCCGGGCTGCAACGCGGGGTTCGAATCCCTGCAAATGCCGCACCAGTTCATGCAGCCGGTCCGTTTGGCCGAGGGCGGCATGGATGTGCGCCATTTCCACATAGGCGTCCGGGCTCCAGGGCTGGAGTTCGGTGTTGTGCTTCAGGGCCACCAAGGCTTCGTCGGGACGACCCAGCCGCCACAGGCAGCGCCCCATGCCATACCAGGCCCGATCCAACCCCGGGGATCGCGCCACGGCGGCCTGGAACGCTTGCAAGGCATCGCCATGGCACTGCTGTGCCTCCAGCAGGAAGCCGAGGTTGTACAGGGCATCGGCCCGCTCCGGCATGAGGGCGACGAGCCGGCGTTGCCAGGCCAGGGCACCGAGCTTGCGGCCCGACTGGGCTCGCAGAAAGGCCAGGGCACCCAGGACACGGGCATCATGGGGAGACAGACGTGCCAGACGCCACCAGCAACCCACACTGGACGCCCTCATTCCCAACAGCGTGGAAGCCTGGGCCAGCAGGAGCCAGCCCATGCGCCGTCCTCTCAGGGACCAGGCCGTCATCGGCACGACTCCATGCCCAGATCGAGGCACAAGCCGATTTTGCCGAACAGTGCGGCCAGCCACACCAGCAGCAGCAGGCAGAACGCGACCAGCGGCCAATGCGCTCGCGGCACCCTACGCGGCGTGACCCACGAGGCCACCACGACGAAGGGGCGCACCAGCGTGTCGAGCAACCACATAAAGGGGTTGCCCTGCCCGGCATTCGGTGCCAGACGCCGCAACCATGCGGACAGCACCCAGCGGCCCAGCAAGGCAAGCAGCGCGATCTCAGCGATCAGTTTGGTGGCGGTGACGAACAAGAACATGACAGACCTGTACCCGTAGCTTAACAAGCACGATGCCGTTGCCGCGTGCGTGTACCATGTCCCCATCCAGGGCCCCCACCACGACCATGCCTGACCAGCCGCAACCCCGCAGTGCCGACAACTACGTCAACCTGATCACGACCCCCGTGAAGGCCTTGCTCAAGCGGCCTGCGGTGTCCCTGCCCCCCAGCACGCCGATCATCGAGGCGGCACAGATCATGCGGGACCAGCGCGTCTCCTCGGTGCTCATCGTGCAGGATGGCGTGCTGTTCGGCCTCATCACGGACCGCGACCTGCGCAACCGGGTGGTTGCGGCAGGCATGGACACGCAGCGGCCGATCATGGAGATCGCCACGTTGGCGCCCATGACCATCGACATCCACCGCCACGCATTCGACGCCCTCCTGATGATGGCCCGGCACAACATCCACCACGTGCCCGTCATGCAGGGAACCGATGTGGCCGGCATGATCACCAGCACCGACCTGACCGAGCAGCAAAGCAACTCGGCGGTGTACCTGGCCGGCGCGATCTACAAACAGACTTCCGTGGCCGGACTGGTCGAAGCCAGCACCCGCATCAAGCGGTTGCAGCAGAACCTTGCCGCTGCCGAAGCCAGCGCCTACAGCACCGGGCATATCGTGTCCGCCATCACCGACGCCCTGACGTCGCGCCTGCTGCAGCTCGGAGAACTGGAGTTCGGTCCGCCACCGGTGGACTACGCCTGGGTGGCTGCTGGCTCGCAAGGGCGCAACGAGCAGACCGCGAAGTCCGATCAGGACAACTGCATGATCATCGACGATGCCTATGACGAGCAGGCCCATGGTGACTACTTCCGGCAGCTCTCGCGCTTCGTGTGTGACGGCCTCAACGAATGCGGCTATGTGTACTGCCCCGGTGAAATGATGGCCATGACGGACGAGTGGCGCCAGCCGCTGCGCAAATGGCGTCAGTACTTTCACCGCTGGATCGATCAGCCCGAGCCCAAGTCGCTGATGCTGACCTGCGTGTTTTTCGACCAACGCTTCGTGTACGGCAAGCAGGAACTGCTCGACAGCCTGCGTGCCGAGGTACTGGAACGCACCCGCACGCAGCGTCTGTTCCTCGCCTTCATGGTGGGCAATGCCCTGACCCACCAGCCGCCACTGAACTGGTGGGGCAGCCTCTCGCTCATCCGGGGAGGCGAACACACCGGCACCATCGACCTCAAGCACACGGGCATCGTCCCCATCATCGATCTGGCGCGGGTGTACGCCCTGGCTGGAGGCTGCGCGGCGGTCAACACGCGGGAACGACTGGAAAATGCGGCCGCCAGCGGGGAGATCACCGAACAGCGCGTGCGCGACCTGCTCGACGCGCTGGAATACCTGAGCACGCTGCGCATACAGCACCAGGCCCGGCGGATGTCGGATGGTCACGCCGCCGACAACTACCTGCGGCCCAGCGAGCTGTCGAATTTCGAGCGCGGACACCTTAAGGAAGCGTTCGCGGTGGTCAAGAGCCTGCAAGGGGTTCTGGCCAACCGCTACCCGATGAGTCGCTGAAGCGGCAGACACGACCATCAGTACTTGATGCGGGCGTAGAAAGTCTGCTGGGCGGCATGCATGGCCTGGCCAAGCGTGTGGATCCCTTTTTCCGCCAGCAGCGGGATCAGCTTCAGGAACACCTCGGCCGTGACCATGGCGTCCCCCATCGCCGTGTGGCGCCCGATGACCGTGACGTTGAAGCGCTCGGCAATCGCTTCCAGACGGTGCGAATCCTGGTTCGGGTGGATCAGCGCGGACAACAGGAGCGTATCGAGCACGGGCTGGTCGAAGACGACGCCGGTGCGCTTTTCCTTGAGCTGCAGGAAGCGCATGTCGAACGCGGCGTTGTGGGCCACCAGCACGGTGTCCTGGGCGAAAGCGTGGAACGCCGGAAGCACATCGGTGATGCGGGGTTGCCCCGCGACCATTTCGGGGGTGATGCCGTGGATGGGAATGGACGCGGGCGGAATCGGGCGCTGCGGATCCACCAGTTGCTCGAAGCACTCTTGCCGCAGCAACTTGCCGTTCACGATGCGGGTGGCGCCGATCTGGATGATCTCGTCACCCTGGGCCGGGTTGAGACCGGTGGTCTCGGTGTCGAACACGGTATACGACAGTTCGGCCAACGGCATGTCTTCCAGGGCTCGGCTGCGGGCGGTGGTGCGGAAGAGGTCGAAATCGTAGTACTCGGGGCGGCTTTCGCTGCGCACGAAGGCGGCGCTGTCGAGCTGCTCCTGAGGAACCGCCGAGGGCAGCAGGAAACGGAAGAAGGCTTGGTGGCTGGCCCGGTCCCGCTCGAACCAGAAGGCACCACCGTGCCGCTCCACCACGTCGCGCACCGACAGCGCCGACACCTCCTGCCCGAACCGCATGGAATCCATCTCCCAGCCCATGACCGTTTCCGTGCTGATGGCCGGACCGTTCCAGAGCAGATCGAGCTCGACCTTCTGCCGCCCCTTCGACGACGGGCGCAGGCGCAACCCGACGAAACGGATGTCGAACGCCTCACGCAGTCGGGCACTGAGATAGACCAGCACCTGCAGGATGGAAAAGCTCTCGATGCGCAGCCACAGGTGGCCGTCAACACCCATTTCGGACACGGGAATGTCCAGGGCTTCCTCGATGCGCCGGCTCGCCGCCGCGACCAGGTCGGCTCCCAGCATGTCCTCCATGGGCCAGCGCGTCTTGAGCCCGTCTGCCGACTCGTGCATCAGCCGCTGCACCCGCTCCGACATGCCCAGAACCTCCTCTCGGACCACAGCGAGAAAGCGTTCGCGCATGGCGGGGTCCAGGTCGGGGTAGTCGAGCATTTCCAGCGCGGCCTTGATGTTGGCCAGCGAGGCCCGGCTGCCTTCCGTCAGCCCGAGCAGCAGCTGCTCTCGGGCGGATTCGTCTTCGAACTCCCGGGTGATGTTTTCCAGCATCAGCACGAAGCCGGCAAGACGGGCGGTGGCGTCGCCCTCCTCGCTCCCCCCTGCCGCGCGCACGGGCGCCATCTGCACCCGCAACAACTGTCCGGATCGCGTGGTGGTGACGAACTGAGCCGTGGGGTGAGCGGCGCCTCGTAGCAACCGCTGTTGCACGCTTTCCAGCGCATGGGCCACGAGCCGGCGTTCAAACACGGTGTAGATGGATCGGCCCAGGCCGATCAGCTCGGCACCGTCGGCCAGCCGCGGGGCCTGGGACATGGCGCGAAACTGCATGCGGGCCCGGTTGTTGTACAGGAGAATCCGCCCGTCAAGGTTGCAGACCACCACACTTTGCGTCAGTTCCGACATCAGCGCTGCCAGACGCGATTTTTCCTGTTCGATGTTCTCGGCCGCCTCCCGGACCTTGGCATCCATCTGCCGGCGCAACTCCTCGCGCTGACCCACGAGCTGGTTGAACAGCTTGGCCAGCTCACGGGTCTCGACGTTGCCCTTGGGCCGCAGTTCCCGCACCACGTCGGTCCGCAACAGAACGCGCGCCTCCTCGGCCAGCTGGACCGACGGCGTGACCCAGTGGTCGAACCAACGCTTCAGCCCCCAGGCGATCGCGCCCATGCCCATGCCCCAGGTCAGGGAAACCAGCACCAGGCGATCCCCGAGCAAGATCCAGGCGGCATCGCGGGCCTCGGCGTCGAGGGTCGAGCCGATCAGCCAGAAAGTCAGCAGCAGCCAGACCACCGACACGGCGGCTGCCACCCCGAGCAACCACCACAGACGCCGGTCCGTACGACGGGGGACTGCCATTTCAGTTTTCCAGCATCTCGCGCACCTTTTCCACCAGCTCTCGAGTGGAAAAGGGCTTGGTCATGTAAGCGTTGGCGCCGAGGGCCAGCCCCTTGGCGACATCGGTATCCCGACCCTTGGCGGTGAGCATCAGAATGCGTGTGTCCTTCACTTGCTCGTGGGAACGGATCTCCTGGCAGACATCAAAGCCGGACTTGCGCGGCATCATCACGTCGAGCAGGACCAGGTCGGGGCGGTGGGCCAGGATGGCCTCGACAGCCTCCTGGCCGTCCCGGGCCAGCTTGACCTCGTAGCCCTCGCGCTTCATGAGAAATTCAAGCGAGATGAGGATGTTGGGCTCGTCGTCGGCAATCAGTATCGTGGCGCTCATGCGCGGTCTCCCGTGGCGTGGTCGGCCGACCCGTCGGCCGGCTCATGATTCAAAGGCAGATCGAAGCCGAAACAGGCCCCCCGATCGTCGGTGCTGCGCAACCACATGCGACCGCCGAAGTGCTCGACGATCTGGCGGCTGATGGGCAGGCCAAGGCCAGTCCCCTGCGGACGGCTCAGGCCGTCGCCCCCCTGACGGAACTTCTCGAAAACCAGTTCCTGCTCCTCTTGGGGCACCCCGGGACCATTGTCCCGCACCTCCACCACCACCCGACCGGTCTGAACGTACATCCGGACCTGCACCACCCCGGTCTGCCGGGGCACGAACTTCGCGGCGTTGGAAATCAGGTTCAGCATGACCTGGGTCAGGCGGTCGGCATCGGCACGGATCGGCACCGGGTCACCGGGCAGGTCCAGCTGCAGGCGGGCCTCTTTCTCGCGCAGCAATTCCGCCACTGTCTGCGCCGATTGCCGGACCAGCGCCACGAGGTCGAGCTCGGCGTTGTGCCATTCCGCATGACCGGACTCGATCTTCGCCATGTCGAGCACCTGATTGACGAGCCGGCTGAGTCGCTCGGATTCGGAAACGATGATGCCCAGGAAGCGCTTGCGATCCTCCAGCCGGATCTTAGGGTCTTCAAGGATCATTTCGGACAGGGCACGGATCGCCGTCAGCGGCGTGCGCAGCTCGTGCGTGACGGAGGACATGAAATCGTCTTTGAGCTTGTCCAGGCTCTTGAGCTGCTCGTTGGCGGCGCGCAGCTCCGCCGTGGCCAGTTCAAGCGAGCGCGACTTCTCTTCCAGCTCCTGGGAGTGGATGCGCAGCCGGGTGGCTTCTTCGAGGATTCCCATGACGTCATCGATATCGAGGGATTCTTCCTTTACCACCGAAGCCACCATGACACGCGCCGACGCGCTGCCGATGGCACCCGCCAATTGCGTCTCGATGAACTGCACCAGCTGGGCATCGGCCTGGACCTGCTCCACGCGCTCGAGGCCTTGCCGGCGGGCATAGGCCTCGAGTTCGGACCGTGCCCGCTCCGGACCGAGGAAGCGCTCGGCCAGAGGCAGAAGATCGGCCAGGTGCGCCTGCCCACGCCAGAACACCGGGCGAGCCGAGCTGGTCCGGCCAAACACGTCGACAAACAGCAGCGCCTGGCTGGTTTCACGGGCCGACGGCGTCCGCCACAGCGACACCGCCACATAGGCTCCGACGTTCAGCAGCATGCTCCAGAACAGCGAATGGGTGAGGTTGTCGAGACCGCCCAAGCCCAGGAATGCCTCGGGCCGAAGCCAGGGATTCCCGAACAGCCCATCGACCAGAAAGGCATCCGACATCCAACCCGACTTGGCGAGCGAAGGCAGCATGAGGGTGTAGGCCCACATGGCAAAACCGAGCACCAGTCCGGCCATCGCCCCTTGGCGGGTGCCGCCTTTCCAGTACATGCCGCCAAACAGCGCCGGGGCAAACTGAGCGACCGCCGCGAAACTGATGAGCCCGATGCTGACCAGGGCGTAGGCCTCGCCAGCCAGGTGGTAGTAGGCATAGCCGAGCAACAGGATCAGCACGATGGCGGCACGCCGGATGTTGAGCAGCAGCCTCGTCAGATCCCGACCCTGCGCATGCATCCAGCGCTGCGTCCGCAGCAACACGGGCATGACCAGATCGTTGCACACCATGGTCGATACAGCGATCGCCTCCACGATCACCATGCCCGTGGCCGCGGACAGTCCGCCTATGAAAGCCAGTAGGGCCAGTCCGTGCCAACCCTCGGCCAGGGGCAGCGACAGCACGAAAGTTTCGGGGTTCATCTGCCCGTCGCCAAAATAAAGTACCCCACCGAGCGCGATCGGCAACACGAACAGGTTGATCAGCAGCAGGTAAAGCGGAAACACCCAGGCCGCACGCTTGAGATGGCGCTCGTCCACGTTTTCCACCACCATCACCTGGAACTGCCGCGGCAGCAGGATCACCGAGAACATGGCCAGCAGGGTCAGTGTGAACCATTGGGCGTAGGCGAATGTGCGTCCCTCGCCCAGCTTGAGCAGGTTCGCCAGCTCCGGCACTTGCGCTGCCCGCTGGAAAATGTCGCCGACGCCGTTGAACAGGACATAAGACACAAACAGCCCCACCGCGAGGAAGGCCACCAGCTTGACCACCGACTCGAAGGCTATTGCCGCCACCATGCCCTCATGACGTTCGGTGCTGTCAAGGTGACGGGCACCGAACACCATGGTGAAGCCCGCCAGGGCCAGGGCCAGATAGAACGTGCTTTCCTGCCACCACGGCCGCGAGGACGCAAGCGGCTCGCCCAGCGGTGTGGTCAGCACGGCAAATCCCACCGAAATGCCCTTGAGCTGCAAAGCGATGTAGGGCACGATGCCGACGACCGTGATGAGTGTGACCAGTCCGGCCAGCAGGGGGCTTTTGCCGTACCGGCTGGAGATGAAGTCGGCGATCGAGGTGATGCGGTACGTTTTGGCAATGCGGATCATCTTGCGCAGCACCAGCCACGCCAGAATCATCGCCAGCATCGGCCCAAGGTAGATCGGCAGGAACCAGACACCGGAACTGGCCGCCCGCCCCACACTGCCGAAATAGGTCCACGCCGTGCAATAGACCGCCATGGACAGTGCATACACCCAGGGACTGCCGATGATCGATCGGCCCTGGCCGGCTCGCCAGTCGCCGTAATAGGCCACGGCGAACAGCAGCAGCAGGTAAGCAAAGGAAACCGCTACGACAAGCAGGGGTGACATGCAGACTCCGGTCCCTGAACCCGATCAGTCGGGTGCCCGCTCCATGATCCAGGCCAGGGCCCCGATCAGGGCTGCCCAGAGCAAGAACAGGGCAAGGGGAAACAGCGGAATGCCCAGCCAGGTGACCTCCTGATCCCACAGGGCGATCAACGGAAAGTTGAACACCACGCCCGCTGCAAAGAACAGGGCCACCAGACGCTGGGACACCAGGGTTTCGTGCATGGTTGTCTCCTTGATCACGAAGCGAGCCGGCCGGCTCCACGCCACGTCTGCAGCTATTGTGCACCGAACGGGCTTACCCCCCACTTACCGCCACCCCCTGCCAGACGGCATCGGCCAGCAAAAAGGGGCCACGAGGGCCCCTGGAGATGCATCACAGGCGTGGTGCCTCAGGCACCGGCCAGCTTCTGCCAGGTGTCCACCACGCTGTCGGGGTTCAGGGAGATGGAGCTGATGCCCTCGTCCTTGAGCCACTGGGCGAAGTCGGGATGATCGCTGGGCCCCTGGCCGCAGATGCCGATGTACTTGCCCTGCGCACGGCAGGCCTGGATGGCCTGGCTGATGAGCGCCGTGACGGCCGGATCGCGCTCGTCGAAGTCGTGCGCCAGCAACTCCAGGCCGGAATCGCGGTCCAGGCCCAGGGTAAGCTGGGTCAGGTCGTTGGAGCCGATGGAGAAGCCGTCGAAGAACTGCAGGTACTGGGTGGCCAGGATGGCGTTGCTGGGGATCTCGCACATCATGATGAGCTTGAGATCGTTCTCGCCCCGCTTGAGGCCGAACTTGCCCAGCAGATCGACCACGCGCTCGGCCTGCTTGAGGGTGCGCACGAAGGGCACCATGACCTGCACGTTGGTCAGGCCCATGTCCTCGCGCACGCGCTTGAGCGCCTCGCACTCCATGGCAAAGGCTTCGCCGAACTCGTCGCTGATGTAGCGGGCTGCGCCCCGGAAGCCCAGCATCGGGTTTTCCTCGTCCGGCTCGTAGCGGCTGCCGCCGACCAGCTTGCGGTATTCGTTGCTCTTGAAGTCGGACAGACGCACGATCACGGGCTTGGGCCAGAAGGCGGCGGCGATGGTGGCCACGCCTTCGGCCACCTTGTCCACGTAGAAGGCGCGCGGGCTGGCGTGGCCACGGGCCACGGATTCCACGGCCTTCTTCAGGTCGGCGTCCACCTGGGGGTAGTCCAGGATGGCCTTGGGGTGCACACCGATGTTGTTGTTGATGATGAATTCCAACCGCGCCAGGCCAACGCCGCCATTCGGGATCTGGGCGAAGTCGAAGGCCAGTTGCGGGTTGCCCACGTTCATCATGATCTTCACGTCCAGTGCGGGCATCTCGCCGCGCTTGACTTCGGTGACCTCGGTTTCCAGCAGGCCGTCGTAGATGTGGCCGGTGTCGCCCTCGGCGCAGCTGACCGTGACCAGCGTGCCGTCCTTCAGGGCTTCGGTGGCGTCACCACAGCCCACCACGGCCGGGATGCCCAGTTCGCGCGCGATGATGGCGGCGTGGCAGGTGCGACCGCCCCGGTTGGTGACGATGGCGCTGGCGCGCTTCATCACGGGCTCCCAGTTGGGGTCGGTCATGTCGGTCACGAGCACGTCGCCAGGCTGGACCTTGTCCATTTCCGAGATGTTGTGCACCAGACGCACCGGACCGGTACCGATCTTCTGGCCGATGGCGCGGCCGGAAGCCAGCACAGCGCCCTTGCCCTTGAGCTTGTAGCGCATTTCCACCTGGCCAGCGGCCTGGCTCTTCACCGTTTCCGGGCGGGCCTGCAGGATGTAGAGCTGGCCGTCGTTGCCGTCCTTGCCCCACTCGATGTCCATGGGGCGGCCGTAGTGCTGCTCGATCACCAGCGCGTACTGGGCCAGCTGAAGCACATCGGTGTCGGTCAGGGAATAGCGGTTGCGCTGCTCCACCGGCACGTCCACGGTCTTCACCAGTTTCTTGCTGGCGGCCTTTTCTTCCGGGGTGCTGAACACCATCTGGATCAGCTTGCTGCCCAGATTGCGACGGATCAGCGCCTGCTTGCCCGCCTTGAGCATGGGCTTGTGCACGTAGAACTCGTCCGGGTTGACAGCACCCTGCACCACGGTTTCGCCAAGGCCGTAGCTGGAGGTGATGAACACCACGTCCTCGAAGCCACTTTCGGTGTCGATGGTGAACATCACCCCGGCCGCCCCCAGGTCAGAGCGCACCATGCGCTGAATACCGGCAGACAGGGCCACCTCGGCGTGGGTGAAGCCTTTGTGCACGCGGTAGCTGATGGCGCGGTCGTTGTACAGGCTGGCGAACACTTCCTTGATTTTGTGCAGGATTTCCTCGATGCCGTGCACGTTGAGGAAGGTCTCTTGCTGACCAGCGAAGGAGGCGTCTGGCAGGTCTTCGGCCGTGGCGGAGGAACGCACGGCGTAGGTGGCGGTGGTGCTACCGGCATTGAGCGTGTCGTAGGCCTCGTGGATGGCTTTTTCCAGATCGGCCGGGAACGGCTGGGCCTCGACCATGGCACGGATTTCGGCACCCACTTCGGCCAGAGCACGCACGTCCTCGGTATCGAGCGCTTCGAGCTTGGCATGGATGCGTTCGTCCAGCCCATCGGCCTTGAGGAATTCGCGGAAGGCATGCGCCGTGGTGGCGAAACCGGTGGGCACGCGCACACCTTGCGGCAACTGCGAGATCATTTCGCCGAGGCTGGCGTTCTTGCCGCCGACGACCTCGACGTCGCTCATTCTGAGTTGTTCGAAGGGCACGACCAAGGCGGTCGGGCTGAACAGTTGGGACATGGTAGGACTCCAAAGTTAAAAAACCGGGAGCCACCCCGCCACCACCACCCCGGTCGTTGTTCTGTTGTGGGAGGTGCCGGAAGCCAGGCGACAAATCAGGATAATGGGCGTGATTGTAGGTCCTGGCCTCCTCAAAGCCGCATTTGACGCCTCCCACCATGCCCCATCGCACCGCTTTCTTCATCTCCGACGGCACCGGCATCACAGCCGAAACCTTTGCCAAGGCCATCCTGGCCCAGTTCGAGATCGACCCGAAACGCGTGCGGCTGCCCTTCATCGACGATCCCGACAAGGCTTACCAGGCGGTGCGCCAGATCAACCACGCCGCCGAGGTGGACGGCCGGCGACCGCTGGTGTTCACCACGGTGGTGAACATGGACGTGCTGGCCGTGCTGCGCGCGGAATGCAAAGGCATGCTGATCGACATGTTCGGCACCTTCATCTCGCCGCTGGAACAGGAGCTGGGGATCAAGTCGAACCACCGGGTCGGCCGGTTTTCCGACGTGTCCAAGAGTCAGGAGTACCACGACCGGATCGAGGCCATCAACTTCACGCTCGACCACGACGACGGGCAGACGAACGAAGACCTGGAAAAGTCGGACGTGATCCTGGTGGGGGTGAGCCGCAGTGGCAAGACGCCCACATCGCTCTACCTGGCCATGCAGTTCGGTCTGAAGGCGTCGAACTACCCGCTGATCCCCGAGGATTTCGAGCGGCGCGCCCTGCCGCCTGCGCTCGTACCGTTCAAGAAGAAGCTGTTCGGGCTGACCATCGACCCCTCACGCCTGAGCGAAATCCGCAACGAGCGGCGCCCCAACTCCCGATATGCCAGTCTGCAGAACTGCCGCTACGAGGTGTCGGAAGCCGAAGCCATGATGCGGCGTGCGGGCATACGCACCCTCTCCACGACCACCAAGTCGATCGAGGAGATCGCCACCATCATCCGCCAGGACCTGCACCTGGAGTGAGGCAGCGACGCCGACCCGTCACATCGGACTGGGCCGCGCGTGCACCGGCGATCGGTAGAAGTGCAGGATGCGCTGCACGTATTGCCGGGTTTCCTGGTATGGGGGCACCCCGCCGTGGCGGTCCACCGCCCCCTCCCCTGCGTTGTAGGCCGCAGACGCCAGTGCCACGTCGCCATTGAAACGGGCCAGCAACCAGCGCAGATAGGCCAGACCTCCGCGCACGTTCTGCTCCGGATCGAACGCGTTGCGCACGCCAAACCGTGCTGCCGTATCGGGAATCAGCTGCATCAGGCCCTGGGCGTTCTTTGGCGAAACGGCATTGGGATCGAAGTTCGACTCGGCACGGGCGATGGCCAGGGCGAGCCGGTAGTCCACATCGAAACGGGGCGCGAGATGGCGAATCAGCCGCGCATGGCGCTGCTTGTCGCGCGGCAACGCCAGGATATAGCGTTCCACCACCTCTTCCGGCACGGCAGGCTCGACCTGCGGCTCCGGCGGCCGGGGAACGTCGAACACCGGAGCACGCCCGGTCAGCAGACAGTCGGGGAGCGCGTCGGCGAAGCCGGTCTGGGCCACCACCGCGGCCGCCCGCTCGTGGCCACGCTGGGCAGCCAGGGCCAGCAGGGAACGGGCCTCCAGGCGCCCCTGGGTGTCGTTCCGGTCCAGATAGAGACGGCCGAGCCGGTACTGGGCCTCGACGCTGCCAAACCGCGCAGCCGCACAGTAACGATCGGCGGCAACCAACGGTTCGTGACGAAGCTGAGCCTCGTAGCCTTCCTCGATCCAGCGTGACAGCCGGGGCGGCTCATCGGTCCATTCGGGCGGACCGTCTGTGGGCAGTGTCATGGCCAAGGCCATGCACGACAGCCCGAGGCCGCCTGCAAAAACCCACCATGATCGCCACATGTTCATGCCTTCTTCTCGCGTTCCTTTTTCTTGAGGTCGATGCCGTGGGCATGGCGGCTGAGCGCAAAGGACGCGAAGATCTTCATCCAGAGCGTAACGCCGGCCACCGCCATCCAGTCCTCACGGGACAGCGCCTGGAAGCCGAGCACCGCCACCAGCACCCCGACCATCACGATACCGCCGACGAAATTGATCGCCATTTCGTACGGCGCATACCGCGCCGCGTTGGGAGGCGGAACGCCTTTCTTGAGGGCCACCTCGGAAAAATCGCGTCGAACCAGGATGCGCCACGCCCGGCGCAACCAGAAAAAAGCCACGGGAAACAGGGCCAGCAGGAACAGCCAGTCCAGGATGGGAATGCTCACGCCCCAGTTCATGTCGTTCGTCTTTCGTTGCAAAGGTCTCGGGATGAATTCTCCCCCAAAGCGCGTATGCGGCCAAGGGAGCCGGGCTCGGGGTCATTCGGAATCGCCATGAAAAAACCCCATCAGCCGCAAGGGCCGATGGGGCCAGGCCAGGGTCCACACGGGGTCACCGTGTGGACTGGACACACCAATCAGTGACCGGTTGCAGCGCCAGCACCCTTGGGAGTACGGACGGCATCCACCATGGCAGCGATGTGCGACGGCACGGGGGCGGTCATCTTGCTGACCAGGAAGGCCACTGTGAAGTTCACGATCGCACCCACGGTACCGAAGGCTTCAGGGGTGATGGTGAAGAAGCTGTTGGCCCCACCGATCAGCTCCAGGTATTCGGTGCCACGGATGAAGAAGATCCCCTTGTGGGCGAACACATAGAACAGCGTGACCGACAGACCCGCCAGCATGCCGGCGGCAGCACCCTTGTCGGTGATGGTCTTGCTGAAGATACCCATCATCAGCGCCGGGAAGATCGTGGAGGCAGCAATACCGAAGGCCAACGCCACGGTACCGGCGGCGAAGCCCGGCGGGTTCAGACCGAGGTAGCCCGCCACGAAGATGGCGGCGGCCATGGAGATCTTGCCGGCCAGCAATTCGCCTTTCTCGCTGATGTCGGGCTTGATGGCACCCTTGATCAGGTCGTGCGAAATGGCGGAAGAGATCGCCAGCAGCAGGCCGGCAGCGGTGGAGAGCGCGGCAGCCAGACCACCGGCGGCGACCAGGGCAATCACCCAGTTCGGCAACTGTGCGATTTCCGGGTTCGCCAGCACGATGATGTCAGCGTTCACGGTCAGCTCGTTGCCTTTCCAGCCGGCGGCCTCGGCCTTGGCCAGGACGTCGGGGTTCTTGGTGGCGCTGTTGTAGAACTGGATGCGGCCATCGCCGTTCTTGTCTTCCCAACGCAGCAGACCGGTGCGCTCCCAGCGCTTCTTCCACTCGGGGCGCTCTTCGTACACCAGGCTGGCTTCAGGGGCGAACAGGTCACCGCGCTGCTTGGCCACATCGGCGTTGATGATCAATTGCCCGGATGCGTCCTGGGTGATGCCGACGGCGGTGTTGGTGGTGCCGATCAGGTTCAGACGAGCCATGGCACCGACGGCCGGAGCGGTCGTGTACAGCAGGGCGATGAACACCAGGGCCCAGCCAGCGGAAGAACGGGCGTCGGCCACCTTGGGCACGGTGAAGAAGCGCACGATCACGTGAGGCAGACCGGCGGTACCGATCATCAGGGAGATCGTGTAGAACAGCATGTTGATGGTCGAACCGGCGGCCGTCGTGGTGTACTGGCCGAAACCGAGGTCGGTCACCACCTGGTCGAGCTTGGCCAGCAGCGACACGTCGGTACCGGCAAGGGTAGAGCCCAGGCCCAGCTGCGGCAGGAAGTTGCCAGTCAGGTTCAACGAGATGAAGAAGGCCGGCACCAGGTACGCCAGGATCAGCACGATGTACTGGGCCACCTGGGTGTAGGTGATGCCTTTCATGCCACCGAACACGGCGTAGGCGAACACGATGGCCATGCCGAGGTAGATACCGGTGTCGCTGGAGACGCCCAGGAAGCGGGCGAAGGTCACGCCCACACCGGTCATCTGGCCGATGATGTACACGACGGATGCCACCAGCAGACAGATCACGGCGACGTTGCGAGCGAACTGGGAGTAGTAGCGATCACCGATGAACTCGGGCACGGTGAACTTGCCGAACTTGCGCAGGTACGGTGCCAGCAGGCAGGCCAGCAGCACGTAGCCACCGGTCCAGCCCATCAGGAACACGGCGCCGCCGTAGCCCATGTTGGAGATCAGGCCAGCCATCGAGATGAAGGACGCAGCCGACATCCAGTCGGCGGCCGTGGCCATGCCGTTGGTGACCGGGTGCACGCCACCGCCGGCAACATAGAAGTCGGAGGTGCTGCCGGCACGCGCCCACACGGCAATGCCGATGTACAGCGCGAAGGTGGCACCCACCACGAGGTAGGTCAGGGTTTGGAGATCCATTTTGTCAGGTCCTCTTGATCAGTCTTCCTGCATGCCGAACTTGCGGTCGATCTGCCCCATCTTCTTCGCGTACCAGAAGATCAGCGCGATGAACACATAGATGGAGCCCTGCTGGGCGAACCAGAAGCCCAGCGGATAGCCGCCCAGGCTGATGCTGTTGAGCGCGGGGGCGAACAGGATGCCGGCGCCGTACGACACCAGAAACCATATGACCAACACTTTGGTCAGCAGCCCCAGCGTTGCCGACCAATAGGCCTTTGCATTGCTTTCACTTGACATGGACGTCATCTCCTCGGAGTGATGCTTTGGTTGGGCGGCTTGGGGCCGCCACGCTTGAACACCGCAAAGGACTGCGATATTTCAGGACCCACTGTCGAGGGGCAGCCTTACAGCGAACTTATGGTTTGTAAGATTTGGCGACAAAACTAGGGTAAGTCCTAGGCGTTTTCTGCAACATCCGCCCCACGTTGGGACACCCCGGCCGACTCGAAGCTGGCCATGTCGTTGAGGACGGCGCAGGCCGACACCAGCAGCGGCCAGGCCAAGGCGGCACCAGAGCCTTCGCCCAGGCGCAAACCCAGGTCCAGCAGGGGCTCCGCTTTCAGCTGGGCCAGCAGCAGCGCATGGCCCCGCTCCCCCGAGCGGTGGCTGAACACGCAACGCTGCAACACGGCCGGCGCCAGGCGGCTGGCCACCAGCACGGCGGCGGTGGTGATGAAACCGTCCACCACCACCACCCGGCGTTCGCTGGCCGCTTGCAGCACCGCGCCCACCATGGCCGCGATCTCGAAGCCGCCAACCGCTGCCAGCACCTCCAGTGGTGCCTGGGCCTTGGCGTGCCGGGCGAGCACCTGCCGCAGCACGGCGATCTTGCGCTGCACTGCCTCGGCGTCCAGCCCGGTACCGGCGCCGGTGCAATCGGCAATGTCGAGCCCAGTGAGGCGGGCCATCAGCATGGACGCGGCCGAGGTGTTGCCAATGCCCATTTCGCCCAGCAAGAGCGCGTTGCCGGGCAGGCCTTGCACCACCGCGCGGCCGTCCGCCAGCGCCTGCTCGCACTGCTCGGCGGTCATGGCCGGGCCTTCGCTGGCGTCTGCGGTGCCGTGCGCCACCTTCCGGATCTGCAGGCCCGGTCGGGGAGAGAAGTCGTGGCGCACACCGCAGTCCACCACGGTCAGGCCCAGGCCATGCTGGCGCGCCAGCACACTCACCGCCGCCCCGCCGGCCAGGAAGTTTTCCACCATCTGCCAGGTCACATCGCTGGGGTAGGCCGACACGCCCTTGGCAGTGAGGCCGTGGTCGGCGGCGAACACCACCATTTGCGGTTGCTGCAGCTGCGGGGTGGTACTGCCCAGAACCTGGCCGATGGCATGCGCCAGGGATTCGAGCCGGCCCAACGAGCCCACGGGCTTGGTTTTCTGGTCGAGGATCTGCTGCAGACGGGCCTGCAACATGGCATCTGAAAGGTCGTGTACGGCTGGCAGGGGCATGGTGTCGGGTCCTTATCAAAGGGCGGATTCAGTGGGGTCAGGGCTGGATCAAGCGGTCCAGCACACCGGGCTCGAAATGGTCGCGCACGAAATCGGCCAAGCCGTCGAACACGTGTTCCAACGTAGGGGCAGCGTGGCCGAACAGCGCCGCCAGCGCGGCCGGGTCTTCGAACAGGCCGTGCAGGTACAGACCCAGCACGTTGCCCGCCGCGTTTTGCCAGCCGATGGTCTGGCCCGCGCCCAGCACGGGCCGCGCCAGCGCACCGGCGGCCACCATGGCAGGGTGAGGTGCCGTCTGGCCATGGTGGATTTCGTAGCCCCCCACGGTCACGCCGTCGAGCGCTTCCCAGGGGCCTTGCAAGCCACTGAAGCGGGCGCGGGTGGG
>JAUVXK010000036.1 GCA_030603635.1 Burkholderiales bacterium
GCTGGTGTTCCTGCCCCAGGACAAGCACATCGGCGTGTCGCAGAAAATCCCTTACGCTCAGCGCGAGGCCTTGCGCCAGCGGCTGGTGGCGCTCACGGCCGAAGGGGGCGGCGGGTTCATCCTGCGGACCAACGCCGAAGATGCCGCCGACGAGGAGCTGGCGGAAGACATCACCTACCTGCGCAAGACCTGGGCGCACATCAAGGCGGCGTCCACCCGCCAACCGCCGGGCACGCTGTTGTACCAGGACCTCACGCTCATGCAGCGCGTGCTGCGCGACCTGGTCAGCGCCCAGACCCAGTCCATCCAGGTGGACTCCAAAGAGCAACACGGCCTGCTCCAGGCCTTCGCCCGCGAGTACATGCCCGGCACGCTGGACCGCATCGCGCACTACAGCGGCGAGCGGCCCATTTTCGATCTCTACCACATCGACGAGGACATTGCGCGCGCGCTGGGCCGGCGCGTGGATCTCAAGTCCGGTGGCTATCTGGTGATCGACCAGACCGAGGCCCTGACCACGGTCGACGTGAACACTGGCGGTTATGTGGGCGCACGCAATTTCGACGACACGGTGTTCCGAACCAACCTTGAAGCCGCGCAGGCCATCGCCCGCCAGTTGCGCCTGCGCAACCTGGGCGGCATCGTCATCGTGGATTTCATCGACATGGTGCGCGACGACCACCGCGAAGCCGTGCTGGCCGAGTTCCGCAAGCAGCTCTCGCGCGACCGGGTCAAGACCATGATCGGCGGGTTCTCACAGCTGGGGCTGGTGGAGATGACGCGCAAGCGCACGCGCGAATCTCTGGCGCAGATGCTGAGCGAGCCTTGCCCTGCCTGCGAGGGGAAAGGCCATGTGAAAACCGCACGCAGCGTGTGTTACGACATCCTGCGGGAAATCCTGCGCGAGGCCCGGGCCTTCAACCCGCGCGAGTTCCGCGTGGTGGCAGCGCCTCAGGTGGTGGAGTTGTTCCTCGACGAGGAAAGCGCCCACCTGGCGGGCCTGAGCGACTTCATCGGCAAGCCCATTTCGCTGCAGAGCGAAAGCTCGATGACGCAGGAGCAGTACGACATCGTGCTGCTCTGATCACTCGGCCAGCACGCCGCCCTGGCTCTGGGCGTGCAGACGGGCATACACCCCGCCCGCCGCCAGCAGTTCGGCATGGGTGCCCTGTTCGGCGATTTGCCCCTGCACCAGCACCACCACCCGGTCGGCGTGCTCGATGGTGCTGAGCCGGTGCGCGATCACCAGCGTCGTGCGGCCACGCATGAGCCGGTTCAGGGCTTCCTGCACCAGCCGCTCCGATTCGTTGTCCAACGCGGACGTGGCCTCGTCCAGGATGAGGATGGGGGCGTCCTTGTAGATGGCGCGGGCAATGGCCAGGCGTTGCCGCTGGCCACCTGAAAGCTGTGCAGCGTTGTGTCCGACCGGCGTGTGAATGCCTTCGGGCAGGCTGTCCACCAGTTCGCCCAGATTGGCCGAACGCAGGGCCTCAAGGACGCGGGCCTCGTCGCGCTCGGCACCCAGTGCCACGTTGGCCGCCAACGTGTCGTTGAACATCACCACGTCCTGGCTCACCATGGCGAACTGGCGGCGCAGGCTGGTCAGTGACCAGTCGGGGAGGGGGGTGCCATCCAGTATCACCGTGCCTTCGGTGGCTTCAACAAACCGTGGCAACAGGTTGGCCAGGGTGGTCTTGCCTGAACCCGAGGGGCCGACCAGCGCCAGAACCTCGCCCGGCGACACCCGCAAGTCAACCCCCTGCAGTGCGGCAACCTCCTTGCCTGGGTAGCGAACGCCTACGTGCTGGAACAGGATTTCACCCCGCACACGCTCTGCCTGGTGGGTGCCATCGGATTGCAAAGGCGTGTCCTCGATCAACTCCAGTCCACGCTCAAGAGCGGCCAATCCCCGCGTGATGGTCCCAGCCAGTTCAGCCAGCTGGCGAATGGGGGCGACAAGCATCAGCATGGCGGTGACAAAACCCACGAAACCGCCCACTGTGACGCCTGAAGTGGTGTTCTGCCACATGGCAATCGAGATCACTGCCGACAGGGCCGCCGCAGCCATCACCTGACTCAGTGGGCCCATGGCAGAACCTGCAATGGTCGCCTTCAACGCCAGACGTCGCAATACATGGCTGAGCTGGTCAAAGCGCCTGGCCTGCTGTTCACTGGCCCCGTGCAGACGAACCATGCGGTGCGCCAGCACGTTTTCTTCCACCACATAGGCCAACTCATCGGTGGCATTCTGGCTGATGCGGGTGATTCGGTGTATCCGTTTGGACAGGGTGCGCATGACCCAGGCCAGTGGCGGAAACAGCGCCAGCACGATCAGCGTGAGCTGCCAGTTCAGGTAGAGCAGGTAGCCCAGCAGCGCGATGATGGTCATCACATCGCGGATCAAGGCCAGCGAACCGTTGACCAGCATCGTGGAGCCGGTCTGTACCTCGTAGACCACGGTGTTGGACAACTTGCTGGCGCTTTGTTCGCTGAACAGTTTCGGGTCGGCATGGCTGAGCCGTTCGAACATCGCAGCGCGCATGGCCAGCATGCCGCCGTTGGCGGTGTAACTCAGGGCGTACTTGGCGATAAAGGTCGCCATGCCGCGAATGGCAAACAGGCCGATCAGGGCGACCGGGATCATCCACATGGGAAAGGCTTGTTCGGTGAAGCCCTCGTCCAGCAGGGTTTTGAGCAGGGCCGGGATGGCTGGCTCGGTGGCAGCAGCCACCAGTGACCCCAGAAAGGCCAGCATCAGACCGCCCTTGCTGCCTCTGAAAAAGGGCCAAAGCCGAGCCATCCGCTGCAGCAGTGACCGTTGGCTGATGGAAATGAAGGGCGTGTCTGAGCGCTCAGTCAAGGTGTTCTTGTAAACCGTGTAACGAAATGTGCCTTTGTGGCGGCCGGGGGAACTTTTCGGGGGGAATTCTCCCCTGTGTCAAGCAGTTGCGTCCGTTATTATCGGTCCGTTGGCCGGCACCAGCCGGTGCCCATGATCGATTGACCCACGCCCCATGCAAGTCCACCCCCAACCGAAACAGCCCTCCATGATCAGTCGTCGACAATTTGCTGCGCTTACCGGTACGGGTGGGGTGATAGGTGTCATGTCCTGGCCTCTGAGTGCAGCTGCCCAGTTCCGGGTCGAAGTGTCCGGTATCGGGATGCAGCAGATACCCTTCGCGATGGCCCCCTTCCGGGTCACGCCCGGCGTTCCACAGGATGTACCGGCCATCGTCCGCGCCGATCTGGAGCGCAGCGGGCAGTTGCGCTCCGTCCCGGGGGGCAACGCCGTCATCGACGAGATGGCGCGTCCCGATCTGGCCCCGTGGCGTGAGCGCAGCGCCGATGCGCTGGTCACGGGCAGCGTCACCCGATTGGCCGATGGACGGTTCGATGTGCGTTTCCGCCTGTGGGACGTGGTGCGTGCACAAGACCTGGGTGGCATGAGCTTTCCCGTTCCCGCTGCCGATCTGCGGTTGGCGGCGCATCGCGTGGCCGACTACGTATATGAAAAGCTGATCGGGCATCCAGGGGTGTTTTCCACCCGCATTGCCTACGTGTCCAAGCACGCGGAGCGGCACAACCTCTGGGTGGCCGATGCCGATGGCGAAAACGCCCAGGCGGCGCTGGTCAGCCAGGAGCCGATCATTTCGCCGGCCTGGTCACCGAACGGCCAGCAACTGGCCTACGTGTCGTTCGAGTCGCGCAAGCCCGTCATCTATACCCACGAAGTCGCCACCGGTCGTCGCCGCCTGCTGGCGAGTTTCCGCGGTTCGAACAGCGCACCGGCCTGGTCGCCCGATGGTCGGCAACTGCTGGCCACGCTCACCCTGGGGGGCTCGTCGCAGATCTATGCCATCGACGCCAACGGCGGCCAGCCTCAGCGCATCACCCAGACCAGCGGGATTGACACCGAGCCGGCCTTCACCCCAGATGGCCGCCATGTGTATTTCGTCAGCGACCGTGGCGGTTCGCCACAAATCTACCGCATGACGCCCACGGGCGGCGAGGTCACGCGGATCACCTTCGACGGCAACTACAACATTTCCCCCGCCATCAGCCCTGACGGGCGCTGGATGGCCTTCGTGTCGCGGGTGTCCGGTGCCTTCAAGCTGCGCGTCATGGAACTGGCCACCGGCACCCTGAACACATTGACCGACACCACGGCCGATGAAAGCCCCAGCTTTGCCCCGAACAGTCGCCTGATCATGTACGCCACCAAGGTCCAGGGGCGCGAGTCACTGATGACGACCACCCTGGACGGCCGCATCAAGACGCGCTTGGCCAGCGTGCCGGGCGGCGTCCGTGAACCCGACTGGGGGCCCTTCCTGCGTTGAGGCCCCTGACGCATGGCACCGATTCACCTCACTCCCCCTTCACTTTCATCCTTCAGGCACACCATGAAGCACGTTTCTTCCTCCTCTCTGGATTCTTCCCGGTCCATGCTCGAGTCCTGGCTCGGCGGTGTCCCCAACTGGCGGCATGCGGCCGCTGCGCTGGTCGCTGCTGCGGCCCTGGTCGGTTGCGGTTCCAGCGTGAAGCTCGACGAGAATGTGCCGGTTTCCGACCGCACTGGAGTGCCCGTACAGCCCGGTGGCGGTGTGGCCAATGGGGGGGCTGGTGCCGCTGGGGCGGTGGATCAACGTTCGGTCACTGGCGTCCAAGCCGGGGTGGAGCAAGTCGGGCAGGCGCCGGCCAACCTCGCCCGCCTGATCTACTTCGATTTCGACGATTTCACGGTCAAGCCCGAATTCATGCCGGTGCTTGAGGGGCACGCCCGATTCCTGAACGCCGACCGTCAGCGCCGTGTCGTGCTTGAAGGCCACACCGACGAGCGCGGGGGGCGCGAATACAACCTGGCACTGGGCCAGAAGCGGGCCGATGCCGTGCGCCGATCGCTGGCACTGCTGGGGGTGTCGGAGCAGCAGATGGAGTCGGTCAGCTTTGGCAAGGAAAAGCCGGCCAACCCGGGTTCGGACGAAGAAGCCCACCGGCAGAACCGCCGCGTTGAGTTAAGCTACCGTTGATGAATCAGCGTCCCTATTCCCTTCTGGCGCCGTCCATGCTGGCGGCCGTGGCCACTGTGGTGGCATCGCTGTGGGCGGTGCCCGCACAGGCCCAGCTCTTCGGTGGCGACGACGAGGCCCGCCGCGCGATCATCGATTTGCGTGGGCGCGTCGAGGCCAATCGCCAGGCGGCTGACCAAGCCAACGAACGCCTGGCCCGTGAACTCAAGGAGTTGGTGGACAACGAGCTGTCGCCTGCCCGCCGTGGCCTGCTGGACCTCATCAACCAGCTTGAGACCTTGCGACGCGAACTGGCCGAGGTCCGGGGCCAGAACGAGCGCCTGGCGCGGGATCTCGCCGAACTGCAGCGCCAGCAGCGCGACGTGCTCGGGGCGATCGACGAGCGACTGCGTCCGCTGGAGCCGGTGCGGGTGACGGTCGACGGCGTGGAGTTTTCTGCGCGGCCAGAAGAGACGCAGGCGTTTGAAACCGCCATGAATGCGTTGCGCGCGTCCGAATTCGCCCGCGCGGCGCAGCTCTATGAAGCCCTGGTGGCCCGTTTTCCCAACAGCGGATATGTGCCGGTGGCCCTGTACTGGCAGGGCAATGCCCACTATGCGGCTCGCAACTACAAACCCGCGATCGAAAGCTACCAGCGTCTGTTGTCCAAGGCACCCCAGCACCCCCGAGCGCCCGAGGCCATGCTGGCGATCGCCAACTGCCACTTGGAACTGAAGGACGCGCGGGCAGCCCGCACCGTTCTGCAGGAACTGGTGCGCTTGCACCCCGAAACCGAAGCCGGCGCTACGGCCCGCGATCGGCTGGCGCGCATGCGCTGACCACTCCCCCACCTGGCCCCGGGCTTCCAGCGGGGCAGTGCCGGATGGCGCGGCGCCCACTACAATCCGCGCCATGGAAATCGCCGATATCGAAAGCCTGTACGCTCAGGTGCTGTGGGCCGCGCTGGCCGTCTCGTTCGTGTTCGGGGCGGTGGCGCAACGGACCCATTTCTGCACCATGGGTGCGATCAGCGACATCGTCAACATGGGCGACTGGACGCGCATGCGCATGTGGGGCATGGCCGTCGGTGTGGCCATGCTCGCCTTCTACGGCATGGCGTGGCTGGGCTGGATCGATCCGCTGCAGACCATCTACACCGGCTCCCGCGTGATCTGGCTCTCCGCCCTCGTGGGTGGAGCCCTGTTCGGCTTCGGCATGGTGCTTGCTTCGGGCTGCGGCAGCAAGACGCTGGTGCGCATTGGAGGCGGCAACCTCAAGTCCCTGGTGGTGTTTTTCGTGATGGGCATTGCAGCCTTCGCCACGCTGCGTGGCATCACCGCCGTGTTGCGCGTGCAGACCGTGGACCGTGTGGCTTTCGAAATGGAAGGCAGCAGCGCCCTGCCGTTGTGGCTGTCTGCCGCCATGGGCTGGGGCCTGCCGCAGGGAGGGCTGCTCGTTGGTGGACTGGTGGGCCTGGGACTGGTGTTGTGGGCCGTGCTGAACCGGGATTTCCGTGCTTCGTCGGACAACTGGCTGGCTGGTCTGGGCATCGGTGCCACCGTGGCGGCCTTGTGGTGGGTGACGGGGCATCTGGCCTTTGTCGAGGAACACCCGGCGACCCTGGAGTCGGTCTACCTCGCGACCAACACCGGACGCATGGAGTCGCTCACCTTCACGGCGCCCATGGCCTACGTGCTTGACTGGCTGATCTACTTCAGCGACGCTTCCAAGGTGCTCACCCTCGGGGTGGTGACCGTCGCCGGGGTGGTGCTGGGGGCCTTTGCATATGCGGTGGTCACGCGGACGTTCCGTTGGGAAGGATTCCGCAACACCCAGGACACGGCATTGCACATCGTCGGCGCCATCTGCATGGGCGTGGGTGGGGTCACCGCCATGGGCTGCACGGTGGGGCAGGGCCTGTCGGGCCTGTCCACCCTGAGCGTCACCAGCATCATTGCGGTGCTTGGGATCGTCTTGGGGGCACTGGCCGGTTTCCGCTTCCAGATGTGGCTGATCGAGCGTGAGTGACCAGGTCTCCTCGCCCGAAGGCGATCCTGCCGAGGGCTTCGAACGCCGGTTCGGAGGCCTGCGCCGCCTGTATGGCGACGCGGGTGCGCAACGGATTTTCGATGCCCACGTGGTGGTGGTCGGTATCGGGGGTGTAGGCTCCTGGGTGGCCGAGGCCCTGGCGCGCAGTGGTGTGGGTGCGCTCACGCTCATCGACATGGACCATGTGGCCGAGTCCAACACCAACCGTCAGGTACACGCGCTCACCGACACGTTCGGGCAGGCCAAGGTGCTGGCCATGCGCGATCGCATTGTCCAGATCAACCCTGCCGCCCGGGTGCAGGCGATTGACGATTTCGTGACACCCGACAACTGGGAGGCTCTGTGGCAGCAGGCCATGGGTTTCGGGGCGGTGCAGGGTGTTGTGGATGCCTGTGACCAGCGCGCCGCCAAGGAGACGATGGCCGCCTGGGCCTTGCGAACGGGCGTCCCTTTCATTACCGTGGGGGCCGCGGGCGGCAAGCGCCTGGGGCACAAGGTCGAGTTGGGGGATCTGTCTGCGGTGACGCACGACCCCTTGCTCGCCCAGTTGCGCTACCGTTTGCGCAAGGCCCACGGTGCCCGCCGCGAAGGCAGCATCGGCATTCCCTGTGTGTTCAGCCGGGAGTCCGTGACCATGCCCGAGGGGGCGTGTGAGGTAGGCACCGTTCCGGGCAGCGCCCTGAACTGTCACGGCTACGGTTCCAGCGTAGCCGTGACGGCGACCTTTGGCCTTTGTGCCGCCGGCTGGTTGCAGGACCGCTTGGCCACCAGCGCAAAAAAGTCGAAGAAAATTTTGGTTGCTTCCGAAAAGCTCAAAAAGGACGCTATAATTTGAGGCTCAGCAAGCAACGAAGTTGATTGCAAAAAGTTAAAGGTTGGGTCGTTAGCTCAGTTGGTAGAGCAGCGGACTTTTAATCCGTTGGTCGCAGGTTCGAATCCTGCACGACCCACCAAATGAATCAAGCACCTGGTCGAAAGGCTTGGTGCTTTTTTCATGTCCGTATCGCCTCACCCGATCGGGCTCGCGGCCGCCAGATTCCGCATCACTTGCTCGTATACCTCCACCGACTGGGCGCCCGACACCAGGTGTCGCTCGTTGAACACCACGGCGGGGACCGAGTGGATGCCCGCATTCAGGTACATCGCTTGCTGTTGCCGCACATCGTCGGCATGGTCGTCTCCAGCCAGAATCTCCAGCGCCCTGTCTGCATCCAGACCGACCGATGCGGCGGCGGCCCCCAGCACTTGCGGGTCGTCCATGGCCTGGCGATCGCGGTGGCAGGCCTGCAGCAGGGCCATCTTCAGGGCTGCTTGCCGGGCGGGTTGCGTCTGACCTGTCCAGTGCAGCAGGCGGTGGGCGTTGAAGGTGTTGTAGATCCGGCCGCGGCCGTCGGGGTTGAAGGTGAAGCCGACTGCTTCTCCGCGTTGGCGGATCATTTCACGGATTTCTGACTGTTGTTCCGGGGTGGAGCCGTATTTCTGCGTCAGGTGTTCCGTGATGTCCTGGCCGCCGGGCCCCATACGGGGATTGAGTTCGAAAGGCTGGAAGCGCACGGTTGCCTCGATCTCGGGCCCCACGCGTGCCAGGGCCAGATTCAGGGCCGACAGTCCCACCGCGCACCAGGGGCAGGAAATGTCGGAGACGAAGTCGATGGTCAGTTGGGTGGGAGGCATGGCCGCATGATAGGTGTTCCACTCTCAGGCCACACACCTGTTACGCTTTGGCCTTATGACCGACATGCCCTCGCTCGCCGTTCCGAACCATTTGCAGCCGGGTGCCCTGGTGCGCCATTACAAGGGCGGGCTGTACCGGATCGAAGGAGCCTGCCTGATCGAGGCCACGCTGGAAACCGGCATTCTGTACCGCCCTCTGCAAGGGAAGGCGGCCCATGTGTTGTGGATGAGGCCCGCGCATGCTTTTGATGAATCGGTGGAAACCGGTCAAGGCTGGGTGCGGCGGTTTGCTCCGGTGAAGGCGGATTGATCGATGACCCCATCACCGACCCCGACCGGTGTGGCTTCTGAGTGCACCCCATCCGGGCGCTGGAGCCGCCGGGCCTGTGCTGGGCTGCTGACGGCGGCCCTGCTGCTGTCACTTCTGGGTTGCCAGCCCAAGCGGACCTTGCCTGCCTTGGCGCCGGGCACGACGGTGCTGGCCCTGGGCGACAGCATCACCCATGGCACTGGGGCCTCCGCAGGACAGGATTGGCCTCGGTTGCTGGCGGAGTTGACGGGTTGGGACATCGTGAATGCCGGTGTGCCCGGAGACACCGCACAGCACGCCCGCACCCGAATCGGGGCCTTGCTCGCGCAGCATCAGCCCGCCATGGTGATCGTGGAGCTGGGCGGCAACGACTTTCTCCGCCGCCGTTCTCCAGAACTGGTCAAGGAAGATCTGCGTGACATCGTCCGTCAGGCCCGGGCCCATGGAGCCCAGGTGGCGCTGATGGCCGTGCCTGCCCCGAGTTTGCTCGGTGTCGTGGTCTCGCGCCTGTCGGATGCACCGCTCTACCAGGCCTTGGCCGCCGAAGAGGGGGCGGTGCTGGTGGAGGACGTGATTTCAACGGTGCTGTCAGACGAGGGCCTGCGTGCCGACCCCATCCACCCCAACGCCGAAGGCTATCGGCAGATGGCGCAGGCCTTGCACCGCCGGTTCCAGGCGCTGGGCTGGGCGGGAGGATGATCATCAGACGCCCCGTCGGGGCCAGGGAGAACAGCGATGCCGGACCCCAGCGACATCTTGCGTTTCTGGTTCGAAGAGGCGGACCCCAGACAGTGGTGGAAGTCCGATCCGGATTTCGACGCCCTGATCACCCAGCGTTTCGGTGCCCTGCATGCTGAAGCTTCCCGGCAGGGTTTACCGCATTGGCGCCAGAGCGTGCAGGGGCGCCTGGCGGAAATCGTGGTGTTGGACCAGTTTTCGAGAAACATCCACCGGGGGTCGCCAGCTGCTTTCGCGTGCGACGCCCTGGCTTTGCGGCTGGCGCAACAGGCGGTGGAACTGGGTCTGGCAGAAGGCTTGCCGCCGGTGCAAAGGGCCTTTCTGTACCTGCCCTTCATGCACAGCGAAGACCGCGAGGTTCACGAGCGTGCCATGGTGCTGTTCAGCGAACCGGGCCTGGAACCCAACCTGGCGGCGGAAGTGCGGCACAAGGCCATCATTGATCGCTTTGGTCGTTATCCGCATCGCAACGCCGTCCTGGGGCGGGCGTCCACCTCCGAGGAGGAGGCGTTTCTCAGATCGCCGGGCTCGTCGTTCTGAGGTGGTGGCGTTGGAGGCAGCAGAGGAAGCAAAAGAAAAACGACTTACAGCCTTGTGAGCTGTAAGTCGTTGTTTTTTATGGTCGGCGTGGCGGGATTCGAACTCGCGACCCCTTGCACCCCATGCAAGTGCGCTACCAGGCTGCGCTACACGCCGAAGCCTTGAATTATAGCGCGGTTTCGGGTCGATTTCGAGATCAGGCCACGTCGTCGAGCAAATGGCGAATTGCCAGCAATTCCTGGCGCACGTTCCCCCATGTCAACGGGGTACCGGGTGGGATCTGCGAGGGAGTGGCCATGGCCTCGGCGACGGTGGGGCCCGCGCCCGTGCTGTTGCCGTTGAGCGCGGCCTTGCGGTGTTCACGCTCCTGCTGGGCCAGTTCCTGCAGGCGGTTGCGGGCGCCCTGGATGGTGAAGCCTTGCTCATAGAGCAGTTCCCGGATGCGCCGGATCATCAGCACCTCGTGGTGCTGGTAGTAGCGGCGGTTGCCACGCCGCTTCATCGGGCGCAATTGCGTGAACTCCTGCTCCCAGTACCGCAGCACGTGCGGTTTGACGCCGCACAGCTCACCCACCTCACCGATGGTGAAGTAACGTTTGGCGGGGATGGGCGGGAGCGTGTTGTCCATGAAATCAAGGCGCTGCAGGGAAAACCTTGGAATCTACTCCAAGTCACGCGGCAATGCAAAGCCGATACACTAGAGATGACAAATCGTTGTTGAACATCATCAATTGGATACCATGAAGCAAGTCACACTGGGCCAGAGCGGCCTGCAGGTCACGGCGGTGAGTCTGGGCACCATGACGTTCGGTGAGCAGGTGAGCATGGCCAATGCCCATGCCATTCTGGACCGTGCACTGGAGCGTGGCGTGAACTTCCTGGACACGGCCGAGATGTACGCAGTGCCGGCCCGGGCCGAAACCTGCGGGGCCACCGAACGCATCATCGGCGAGTGGCTGGCCAGCCGGCCTGGAGTGCGCGAGCGGGTCGTGATCGCGACCAAGGTGGCTGGCCCGTCTCGCGGCATGCCGTGGATACGCGGTGACCAGTCAGGCCTGACCAGGCGTGAGATCGTCGAGGCCTGTGAAGGAAGCCTGCGGCGCCTGCGCACCGACGTGATCGACCTCTATCAGATTCACTGGCCGGCGCGCAACGTCCCGGTGTTCGGCGCCCTGTATTTCGACCCCAGCAAGGACAAGCCTTGTGCCGGCATGCTGGAACAGCTGGAGGCCATGGACGAGCTGGTGCGGGCCGGCAAGGTGCGAGCGATCGGCCTGTCGAACGAGTCGCCCTATGGGGTGCACGAATTCGTGCGTCTGGCCGAACAGCACGGCCTGCCGCGCGTGGCCACCGTGCAGAACCCTTACTGTCTGGTCAACCGCGCCCTGGAGAACGGCTTGGACGAGACCATGCATCGGCTGGGCGTGTCGCTGCTGGCGTATTCGCCCCTGGGCTTCGGGCTGCTGACCGGCAAGTACGACGAGTCCGGACTCGATGGCCCCCTCGCGCCTGCGGGGCGCCTGGCCCTGTTCGATTCGATGAAAAAGCAGCGCTGGGGCCGCCCCGAGGCGCTGGCGGCGGCCCGGCGTTACAACGCTCTGGCCCGTTCGCATGGCCTCACGCCCACGCGCATGGCGCTGGCCTTCTGCTACACCAAGTGGCAGGTGGCCAGCACCATCATCGGGGTCACGTCGCTGGCCCAGCTCGACGAATGCCTGGATGCCTGGGGAACCACGCTGTCGGCGGAGCTGCTGCGCGAGATCGACGGCATCCGCCAGGAGTTGCGCGATCCCGCGATCTGAGCGGGCACGGCGCTCAGGCGCGGCCCGGTGCGGGTCGGTTAAGCTTGCGGCCGTATTCTGGACGAGGTGGAAATGAACGAATGGATGTGGCTGCCAGCAACCGTGCTGGCCTACCTGATCGGGTCGCTGTCGTTTGCCGTGGTGGTCAGCCGCGCGATGGGACTGAGCGATCCCCGGACCTACGGCAGCAAAAACCCCGGTGCGACCAATGTGCTGCGCTCGGGCAACAAGAAGGCGGCGGCGCTGACGCTGCTGCTCGATGCCCTCAAGGGCTGGCTGCCCGTGTGGTGGGTGGTGCACTGGGGGGCGCCCTGGGGACTGGAAGCGGGTTCGGTGGCACTGGTGGGGCTGGCCGCGTTTCTGGGCCACCTGTTCCCGGTGTTCTTCCGTTTCAAGGGCGGCAAGGGCGTGGCCACGGCCGCAGGTGTGCTGCTGGCCTACCAGCCCTGGCTGGGCGTGGCTGTGCTGGCCAGTTGGGTGATCATCGCCGTGTTCTTCCGGTATTCGTCGCTGGCGGCGATCGTGGCGGCCCTGTTCGCGCCGTTTTTCTACCTGTTCGGCGATGGCGTTGCCTGGGATGTGGCTGCGCCGATCGCCTTGTCGATGGCCGCGATGAGTGTGCTGCTGCTGTGGCGCCATGCCGAAAACATCCAGCGCCTGCTCAGTGGCAAGGAGAGCCGTATCGGCGGTGGTCGTCGGTGAGCGGCTGCCCCGGCCTTAATGTGCCTGTGTCAGCGCCACGCGCGAGAGTTGCAGCAGTCGGGGGTGGTTCAGCCGCACGCGCACGGTCTGCGTGACCAGCGCGGCGGCAATGCCGTCGCCGTCGTGGCCGGTGTCGATGAGCGTGGGTTCGGCCACCGGGATGCCGCGTGCGTCCAGCACCGTGGCCACCCAGGGTTCCCCTGGCCGGCCGGAGCGCCGCAGCACCACCGCGATGCGGTCGTCTTCCAGCCGCACGAAGCTGCCGGGCGGACAGATGCCCACGGTGCGGACCAGCGCGTGGCCGATGTCGTCCACCCCGTGGCCCTGCTGCATGAGGGCGTGCCTGCCCGAGTCGGTGACGCACCGTCCCGGGCGTGACTCGCGTGGGCTGATGAGCGCGGCGTAGCGGTCCACCGTCTGCAGCAGCCGGACTGGAACGGGCAGGCCCGCCTCGTCCACGTGATGCTGCTCCACGATCTGCAGCCACGGGGCATCGGCAACGCCCAGTTCGCGCAGCCATTGGGCGCCCCGCGCGGCATGGGTCTCGATGACGGCGCGTTGCTCGGGGGTGGGCGGTGTGGTCTGCTCAGCCAGGTCGTCCTGCAGTCGCGTCATCGCGATGTTCATGGTCAGCGCGGCCAGGGAGAGGCTGCGCCGGTCGGATTCCTCAAGACCCAGGGCCTTACCGGTCAGGCGGGACAGGGCCCAGCAGACCATGGCGTGCGAGGCACTGTAGCCGACCGTGGAACTGGCCGCGAGCTGGAACAGCCAGTACAGGGTGGCGTCGGGGTCCAGGTTGAGCAGGGCATCGGCCTGGGTGTGCACGTCTTGCAGCCGTGCCGGGAAGTCATTCGCTTCGTGAGGGGCCAGCAGCAGTGCTGCCAGCCGGGTTTCCAGCTCGGACCAGCGCTCCATCCAGTCGCGCATGGCGCTGTAGGCGGGGTCGGGTTGCGCAGAGAATGACATCGTGTTCAACGGCGAGGGGTCAGGGTCATCAGCGCGCCTTCGCGTTTCATGTCGAAGCGCGAGAGATAGCTGTTGCCCAGCAGAACATAGGGGATCTCGGCGGGCAGCACCACGGCGCTGACCTGGTGGCTGGTGTGCCCCCCGATCTGGACGGTCCCGAGCTGAAGGTGGTAGCCCGTGACCTCGCCATTGGCGGTCTGTATGCGGACTGGGGAGCCCCGGGAGATGTCGAGCCCGATCCGGCGTGCCTCGGTGAGGCTGAGTGTCAGTGCGGTGGCACCGGTGTCCACGAGAAATTCGACGCTACGGCCATTGATCAGCCCGCGGGCGGTGAAATGCCCGCCGGCATTGGCCATGAGCGTGACCGGTCGGGTGTCGAGACTTGCCGTCGACGGGGTAGCCGCCAGTGGCACCTGGCCAAGGCGCAGGGTCTGGCGTGTGCCGGCCACCTCCACCAGAACGTCGTCGCCCTGAATCCGGAGCAGACGGACACCAGCCCATTCCTCTCCGACCGACAGAAATCGGGGCGGGCTGCCATCGACCGCGATCAGTGCCCTGCCGCTGGCGGTTCCCATGAGGCTGACCTGCTGCGCCGCACCCATTGAGGGCAGCAGCATGAACGCAAGCATCCAGGCCACGAGTCCCGTTCCCCTGGAGGGGGACAGGCATGGGGCGCGGCAGTCAAGGACGGAGGTCGGTTCAGTCACGGAAGTTGTTGAACGAAAGCGGCAGGTCCGGCAGCTCTTTCCTGATCAGTGCCATCGCGGCCTGCAGGTCGTCGCGCTTGGCGCCGGTGACCCGCACCGCATCGCCCTGGATCGCGGCTTGCAGCTTCATCTTGCTGTTCTTGATGGCCTGCTGGATTTTCTTGCCGTCCTCGGTGGCGATGCCGGTGCGCACTTTCAGCACCTGTTTGACCTTGTCGCCGCCGATCTTTTCGATCTTGCCGGCATCGAGGAAGCGCACGTCCACGCTGCGCTTGGTCATCTTGTTGCGCAGGATGTCGTCCACCTGGCCGATCTGGAAATCGCTGTCGCCGTAGAGGGTGATGTCCTTGTCCTTCAGTTCCACCGCCGCAGAGCTGCCCTTGAAATCGAAACGGGTGCCGATCTCCTTGGCCGTCTGTTCCACGGCATTCTTGACTTCCACGAGATTGGGTTCGACAACGGTATCAAAGGAGGGCATGGTAGGTGCTGGCGCGCATGGGCGAATGAGACAATGCCGACATGTTAGTCGAGAAAAACGTGGCGCTCCAGCGCTACAACACCTTTGGCATCGCGGCGCGGGCCCAGCGGCTGGCGCACGTGCGCGCCGTGGACGATCTGCAGGCGCTGATCCGGCACCCGGACTGGTCGGCCGACGAGGTGTTCGTGCTCGGGGGCGGCAGCAACATCGTGCTCACCGGCGACCTGCGCAAGCTGGTGCTGAAGGTGGAGATTCCGGGGCGCCGCCTGCTGGAGGCGACCGACCGGGGCTGGCTGGTGGAAGCGGGCGCCGGCGAAAACTGGCACGACTTCGTGACCTGGACGCTGGAGCAGGGTTGCCCTGGTCTGGAGAATCTGGCCCTGATCCCGGGTACGGTGGGGGCAGCCCCCGTGCAGAACATCGGGGCCTACGGGGTGGAGCTGCAGGACCGTTTCGATTCGCTGGACGCGATCGACCTGGAGACAGGGCGCTTGTTCAGCCTCAGTGCCGCGCAGTGCGGGTTTGGCTACCGGGACTCGGTGTTCAAGCATGTGCGGGCTGGCGAGCACGGCTTCGGGCTGGCGGGTCGGGCGGTGATCGTTCGGGTGCGTTTCTGGTTGCCCAGACCATGGCGACCGGTGCTTGGCTATCTGGACCTGGAGCGCAAGATGGCCGACACCGGGGTGACCCAACCGGACGCACGCCAGCTCTACGACTGGGTCTGCGAGGTCCGGCGCGCCAAGTTGCCCGATCCGGCCGTGATTGGCAACGCGGGCAGCTTTTTCAAGAACCCGACCGTGACGCCCGAGCAATGCGCGGATATCATCGGCCGCGACCCCCGGGTGGTGCACTATCCCATGCCGGACGGCTCGGTGAAGCTGGCCGCTGGCTGGCTGATCGATGCCTGCGGCTGGAAGGGCAAGACGGTAGGGCACGCCGGGGTGTACGAAAAGCAGGCGCTGGTGCTGGTGAACCGGGGCGACAGCGAGCACCCTTGCACGGGTGGCGAGGTGATGACGCTGGCCCGCGCGATCCAGACCAGCGTGTACGAGCGATTCGGCATTCGGCTGGAGCCGGAGCCGGTGGTGATTTGACACGATGCAGGAGGAGCGGATGAAACAGTCGATGGTGGGTGCACGCATGCAACGCGGGCAAGCCCGTTCACCCGTGTTCAGGGCCATGTTCTTCGGCGTGGTTCTGGCGCTGGCGGTCTTCTTTTTGGGGCCGGTCAATGAATTCGGCGTCGATCTGCCGGCCGAGCGCGAGGCACCGCCCGCCAGCGTGACCCTGATCGACGAGTGGCTGGCGCGCCAGGAGGCGGCGTTCCCCGACATCCGTGCCGATCAGCACAAGCAGATCGCCTGGTACGGCCAGCCCGGCGAGCGCACCGACTGGGCAGTGGTCTATGTCCACGGATTCACCGCTTCACGGCTCGAGACAGCGCCACTGGCCCTCCAGGTGGCGCAGGGCCTGGGGGCGAATCTGTACGAAACACGCTTGACGGGCCATGGCCGCAGCGACCCGCAGGCCATGGGCGAAGCCACGGTGCAGGATTGGCTCGCCGACACCGTGGAGGCGGCCCAGATCGGTCGCCTACTGGGCGATCGGGTGCTGCTCATCGGGGTGTCCACCGGTGCCACCCTCGGCACTTGGCTGGGCAATCGAGAGGAAGGGCAGGATTTGGAGGGCTATGTGTTCATTTCACCGAACTACGGGCCCAAGGACAAGAAGTCGGAACTCATCAATCAGCCCTGGGGCATGCGATTGGCCCTCTACCTGGAAGGCGACATGCGTGGCCAACCCAGCGAAAGCGCGGCCGAGAACCACGCCTGGACCCAGGTCTACCCGACGCGTGCGCTGTTTCCCATGATGGCGCTCGTCAAGCGCGTGCGCGAAAGCGATCTGTCCGCATTCACCGCCCCGTTGCTCGTGCTGTATTCCGAGGCCGACCAGACCGTCGACCCCGAGGAGATCAAGGCGCTGTTCCCCCGCATCGGTGCCACGCGCAAGTCGCTCGAAGCCGTGGACTACAGCGAGGCCCGGGGCCAGCACGTGCTGGCAGGGGACATTCGGGCGCCCCAGGCAACCGAGCGCATGGCGGGCCGCATCGTGGAGTGGGCCCGAGGCCTGTGACCAGGCAGTGAGCGTAAAGGCCGCCGGTCAGCGGCCGTGGCTTCTTACTGACCGAGCTTGAGGAAATCGTCGTCGCCCTTGCCCAGCGACAGCAGGCCGGTCTGGGCGTAGATGCCCAGCTTGGCGCGCGTGTCGGTAATGTCCAGGTTGCGCATCGTCAGCTGGCCAATGCGGTCCATTGGCGTGAACGGCGCGTCCTCCACCTTTTCCATGCTGAGGCGCTCGGGCGCGTAGGTCAGGTTGGGCGATTCGGTGTTAAGGATGGAGTAGTCGTTGCCACGGCGCAGCTCCAGCGTCACCTCGCCGGTCACGGCGTGCGCCACCCAGCGCTGGGCCGTCTCACGCAGCATGATGGCCTGCGGGTCGAACCAGCGGCCCTGGTACAGCAGACGGCCCAGGCGCAGGCCGTTGATACGGTACTGCTCGATGGTGTCCTCGTTGTGGATGCCGGTGACCAGGCGCTCGTAGGCGATGTGCAGCAGTGCCATGCCCGGGGCTTCGTAGATGCCGCGGCTCTTGGCTTCGATGATGCGGTTCTCGATCTGGTCGCTCATGCCCAGACCGTGGCGGCCGCCGATCTCGTTGGCCTTGAGGAACAGGTCCACCGGGGAATCGAAAGTCTGGCCGTTCAGGGCGACCGGCTGGCCTTCCTCGAAACGGACGGTGACTTCTTCGGCCGGCACTGAGACCTCGGGCTTCCAGAACGCCACGCCCATGATGGGATTGACGATGCGGATGCCGGCGTTCAGAAATTCCAGGTCCTTGGCCTCGTGGGTGGCGCCCAGCATGTTGCTGTCGGTGCTGTAGGCCTTTTCCACGCTCATCTTGTAGTCGAAGCCGTTGGCGATGAGGAATTCGCTCATCTCCTTGCGGCCGCCCAGCTCGTCGATGAAGGTCTGGTCCAGCCAGGGCTTGTAGATCTTGAGGCTGGGGTTGGTCAGCAGGCCGTAGCGGTAGAAGCGCTCGATGTCGTTGCCCTTGAAGGTGGAGCCGTCACCCCAGATGTGGACGTCGTCTTCCTTCATGGCGGCCACCAGCATGGTGCCGGTCACGGCGCGGCCCAGCGGGGTGGTGTTGAAGTAGGTGATGCCGCCGGTGCTGATGTGGAACGCACCGCTCTGAATGGCGGCAATGCCTTCGTGTGCCAGTTGCAGGCGGCAGTCCACCAGACGGGCTTTCTCGGCGCCGTAGGCCATGGCCTTGCGCGGGATTTCGTCGTAGTCGGATTCGTCGGGCTGGCCCAGGTTGGCGGTGTAGGCGTAGGGCTGGGCGCCCTTTTTCTTCATCCAGAGCAGCGCGGCGGAGGTGTCGAGACCGCCCGAGAAGGCGATGCCGACTTTTTGCCCCTTGGGCAGGTGTTGCAGGATGGTGGCCATGGGCGAACTCCGTTTCAGCCGTAGTGGCAGATGTAGTGGAAAGTGTCCTTGACGCGGATGTCAAAGCTGGATTGGGCGGGGACCTTGAAGGCATCGCCCGGGCTGACGCTGACCCACGCGTCGCTGCCCGCGAGCTTGTATTCGCAGCCACCGGCCACGCACTCCATGATTTCCGCGGCCTGGGTTCCAAATGTCAGCTCGGCGGCCAGTACCACCCCGACCGATTTGCGCGAGCCGTCGGCGCAGGTGAGGCTGTGGCTGATGCACTTGCCGTCGAAATACACGTTGGCCTGGGTCTGGACGGACACGCCGTCGATCTGTGTGGTGCTCATGGATGACATGGGGGGAGAAAAGAAAAACGCCGCCCCAACCCAGGGCGACGCACATACTCGGATTTTAGAGGACGCGCCGGCCTCAGAGCCGCTCAGCCCATTCGTCGGGCGCGAAGCCGACGGTGATGTCGCCGTTGCTCCACTCCACCACCGGGCGCTTGATGACGCTGGCGTGTTGCAGCATGAGCGCGTGGGCGCTGGCCTCGTCGGTCAGGCTGGCCTGCAGGGCCGGGTCGAGTTGGCGCCAGGTCGTGCCCTTGCGGTTGACGAGTTTTTCCCAGCCGACATGCGCGATCCAGTGGGGCAGCCGGCTCTCGGGGACCCCTTGTTTCTTGAAGTCGTGAAAGGTGTGCTCGCGTTCGCGATCGGCCAGCCAGGCCCGAGCCTTCTTGACGGTGTCGCAGTTGGGAATGCCATAGACCTTGATCATCAGGACATTATCCTGCAACACCACCCAGGCGCTGCGACAATACGATACCGGCGGCACGCGATCGCCAGTCCCCAATTTCCGATGCGGCGCCCCCCGGGCACCGACTGCACCATGACCGATTTCCCCCAGACCCTGGCCGACTGGCTGGCCCACTGCGAACGACTGCACCCCAAGACCATCGACATGGGGCTCGACCGTGTACGGGAGGTCCGCGCACGCATGCGGGGCGGGCAGGGCCTGGCCCCGCCGTGCCCGGTGATCACCGTGGGCGGCACCAACGGAAAAGGTTCCACGTGTGCCCTGCTGGAAGCCATCTACCAGCAGGCGGGTTACCGCGCCGGGGTGTACACCTCACCACACCTGGTGCGCTTCGAGGAGCGCTGTCGCTGGCTCGGAACGCCGGTGGATGAAACGGTGCTGCTGCCGGCGTTTGCAGAGGTGGAGCGGGCGCGGCTGGGTGGCCCGGGCGAAGAGGCCGTGGTCCTGACCTATTTCGAATTCACCACGCTCGCGATCGTCTCCGCATTGGCCGAGCTGAAGCCGGATGTGCTCATCCTGGAGGTGGGGTTGGGTGGCCGGCTCGATGCGGTGAATGCTTTCGACCCGGACTGCGCGGTGATCACCAGCATCGATCTGGACCACATGGAATACCTGGGGCCCGACCGGGAGTCGATCGGTTACGAAAAGGCCGGCATCATGCGCACAGGCCGGCCTGTGGTGGTGAGCGATCCGATGCCCCCGCAGAGCGTTCTGGACCGCGCGCGGGAGGTAGGGGCCGACTTGTGGCGCCTCGGCCGGGATTTCCACTTTGCCGGCGACAAGCAGCAGTGGAACTGGAGCGGGCGCAGCCGGCGCTACAGCGGGCTGGCCTACCCGGCATTGCGGGGAGCCAACCAGTTGCTCAACGCCTCGGGGGTGCTGGCGGTATTGGAGGCGTTGCACCCGCGTCTGCCGGTAACGGCCCAGGCCGTGCGCAACGGGCTGGCGCTGGTGGAGCTGCCGGGCCGTTTCCAGATCGTTCCCGGGCAGCCGACCCTGGTGCTGGACGTGGCCCACAACCCCCACTCGGTGGCGGCGCTGGCGGAGAACCTCGACGCCATGGGGTTTTACCCCACCACCCACGCCGTGTTCGGAGCAATGGCCGACAAGGATCTTCGCCCTATGTTCGAGCGCATGAATCCATTGATCGATCGCTGGTACTTCACCGACCTTCCCCTGCCACGCGCCGCAAAGGCCCTGGATCTGGCAGCGATCTGGCAGGGCACGAGTTCTCGCGGCGATGTGACGTCCTCCCGACATGGCGATCCTGTGGCTGCGCTGAAGGCGGCCGTGGCAGCGGCCGACCCGGCTGATAGAATTGTGGTCTTCGGTTCTTTCTTCACCGTGGGCGGTGTCCTTCAGCAGGGCGTTCCGCGTCTGGCAGGCAAGCACCTACAGACGTGAGTCGCAATCTGGGTCACCGGTACGGCGGGCCTCCAAGCATCACTGGCGAATGTTCAAACTGCGTTCTGGCGGCCAGGGCGGCTCCGGCCCGGTCCAGACCCCCTCCATCGACTCCATCCGGCGGCAGGCGCGACATCGCCTGATCGGTGCCAGCGTGCTGGTGCTCGCCGGTGTCATCGGCCTGCCGTGGCTGTTCGACACGCAGCCTCGGCCGGTACCGGTCGATATCACCATCGACATTCCCGCCAAGGACAGGGCGAGTCCTCTGGCACCCCCCCAGAACGTACAGCGCCCGCCCGCCGTGTCCGTGGCACAGGAGCGCGAAGAGGTGTTGCCCGCTTCCACGCCACCTGTGGAGCCGCCGGCCCCGACGGATGCTGCCGCCCCTGCGCTCGCCGCGCCTGTCACCTCCAAGGTCCCGGTTGCCCCAAGCCCTTCACCCGCCCCGGTGGCGCCCACTCCCGTTGCACGGCCGCCGTCTCCTCTGGCACCCAGTGCGCCTGCTGCGCCCTCTGCCCCCGAGGCTGCCCGGGCCCAGGCCTTGCTGGAGGGGCGGACCCCACCGCCTGCCGGCAGGGTGGTTGTTCAGGTGGGGGCCTTCGCCGAGCAGGCGCGGGCGCAGGAGGTACGTCAGCGGCTGGAGCGGGCCGGGCTCAAGACCTACACCCAGGTGGCCCAGACGGCGGACGGCCCGCGCATTCGGGTGCGGCTCGGGCCGTTCGACACCCGAGCCGAAGCGGAGCGTGCGGCCGAGCAGGTGAAGCAGCTCGGTCTGCCGGCCTCCATCCTCACGCTGTGAGCCATGTCCGCCGTTGACCTTCTGTTGCTGCTGGTGCTGTTCGTTTCGCTGGTGCTGGGCATCTGGCGCGGGCTGGTGTTCGAGGTGCTCTCGGTGGCGGGTTGGGTGGCGGCGTTCTTTCTGGCACAGTGGTACGCCGACGAGGCCGCAGCCCATCTGCCCCTGGGCGACACGGCCGAGCCGTTGCGCTATGCCGCCGGTTTTGCCGTGGTGTTCGTGACGGCAGCGTTTGTCGCGGCCTTCCTGGCCTGGCTGGTCAAGAAAGGCATCGAGCGGGTGGGTCTGCGACCGGTGGATCGGACCTTGGGCGGGGCTTTCGGCCTGTTGCGTGGCGGGGTGATCCTGCTGGCACTGGCACTGGTGGTCAACATGACGCCGATCAAAGACGAGGAAGCCTGGCGCCGTTCGGCGGGTGCCGGCTGGCTCAACGGGGGGCTGCACAGCCTCAAGGGGATGATGCCTGACAGCATCGCCCAGTACTTTCCTTGAACTCAGGATCTGACCCATGTGTGGAATCGTTGGTGTCGTCAGTCAGGCACCGGTCAACCAATTGATTTACGACGCGCTGTTGCTGCTGCAGCACCGTGGTCAGGACGCGGCCGGCATCGTCACGCAACTTGAGCGCAAGTTCTTCATGCACAAGGCCAAAGGCATGGTGCGCGATGTCTTCCGCACCCGCAACATGCGCGCCCTGCCGGGCAACAGTGGCATCGGCCAGGTGCGCTACCCCACTGCCGGCAACGCCTTCAGCGAGGAGGAGGCTCAGCCCTTCTATGTGAATGCGCCGTTCGGGATCGTCATGGCGCACAACGGCAACCTCACCAACGCGCACGCCCTCAAGCAGGAGATGGTGCAGCTGGACCACAGGCACATCAACACCGAAAGCGACTCGGAGGTGTTGCTGAACGTGCTCGCGCATGAGCTAGGCAAGGCGAGTTCGAATGGCGACCTCAATACCGAACCGGTGTTTGGAGCCGTTCGCGCGGTCCATCGTCGGCTCAAGGGCTCTTACGCGGTGGTGGCACTCATTGCGGGGCATGGTTTGCTGGCCTTCCGCGATCCGTTCGGCATTCGCCCGCTGTGCGTGGGTCAGGGCAAGGACGGCACCGTGGTGGTGGCCAGCGAGTCGGTGGCGCTGGAGGGCACAGGCCATGAGTTCCTGCGTGACATCGCCCCCGGCGAGGCGGTTTTCGTCTCGCTCGACGGCCGCGTGCAGTTTCAGCAGTGCGCCGAGAAGCCGCAGCTCTATCCCTGCGTGTTCGAGTTCGTGTATCTGGCCCGGCCTGATTCGACGATCGACGGCATCTCGGTCTACCAGGCACGCCTGAACATGGGCGAGACGCTGGCCACCCGCGTGATCTCCACCGTCCCGCCCGACCAGATCGATGTGGTCATTCCCATTCCCGAATCCAGCCGACCCAGCGCCACCCAACTGGCCCAGTTGCTGGGCAAGCCGTACCGCGAAGGGTTCGTGAAGAACCGCTACGTGGGCCGGACCTTCATCATGCCGGGGCAGGCGGTGCGCAAGAAGTCCGTGCGCCAGAAGCTCAACGTGATCGCCAGCGAATTCAAGGACCGCAACGTGCTGCTGGTGGACGATTCCATCGTGCGCGGCACCACCAGCCGCGAAATCGTGCAAATGGCACGCGAGGCCGGAGCCAACAAGGTCTACATGGCCAGCGCCGCACCTCCGGTGATCTACCCCAATGTGTACGGCATCGACATGCCGACCAAGGACGAACTGGTCGCGTATGGCCGAACGGTGGAGGAAATTCGCCAGCTGATCGGCTGCGATGCGCTGATCTACCAGGACGTGGCCGGCATGAAGAAGGCCGTGGGCAAGCTGAACCCGTGCCTGACGGGTTTCGAGGCCTCGTGTTTCGACGGTGTCTACGTGACTGGTGACGTGACCTCCGAAGACGTGGTGCGCCTGAACGAAAAGCGTGTGGGCGGCGAAGAGGACGATGGCGCCACCTCGCGCCTAACGCTGCCGAATGCCCAGGAGTCGTGACGCCATGAACGACGATTTGCCCCCTGATCTCCACCGCGACACCCTGGCCGTGCGCGCGGCCGTGGAGCGCAGCGCCTACGGGGAAAACTCCGAGGCACTGTACCTGACCAGCGGTTACGTGCAGCCGAGCGCCGAGGCATCGGCCCGCCGCTT
>JAUVXK010000186.1 GCA_030603635.1 Burkholderiales bacterium
TGCCAGACGGCTTCACGCGCGAGCAGGGACAGCTCCTTCATGAGCATCGGGTCTTCCGTGGGGTTGCCGAGCTGTTCGAGCTGGGCCGGTGTCAGGCCCGCTTCGGCCAGGGTGCGCAGCAACTCGTCGATCAGTTCCGAGACCACTGCCATGCCTTCACGGCGTGCGGGGGTGATGTCGGGAAAACGGGCGAAGTTGCGTGGCCAGTGCTGCAGCACCCGGTGCACCCGCTGCAGCACTTCCGTGGGCGCGGAGAGCGGGATCACCGACTGGCTGCGTGGGTCCTGGTTCGGGTCGAGCACGCCGAGCACGCGGCTGATCAGTGGGCGGGCATAGCGGTGCATGTTCATGCGCAGCAGCACGCTCAGCCGCAGTTCACCGCCGTCGTCATGGCCACTGATCATGGCCACGACCAGGTCGGTGAGGGCCAGCTGCTGCCCCATCGGACTGATCTGGCGGCCGTGCAGGCCGCGCGGATACCCTGAGCCGTTGAGGTATTCATGGTGCTCCATCACCGCGCGCACCACCTCCTGGGGGTAGGCGTGGTGGCGTTCGACGAGCAGCGTGCTCACGATCGGATGGCTGTAGAGTTCGCGTCGCAGCTCACGCGTGAGTTCGATCTTGTGATCCATCAGTACCGGATTGAGGTGCAGCATCCCCAGGTCGTGCAGCAAGCCGGCGGCGGCGGCCATGCCGATGTCGAACTGGGGACGCAGCGGGTCGTCGGCCAGCCAGGCCATGGTCCAGGCGGTGCGCAGGGCATGGTCGTAGAGGCTGGGGCGCACGTCGCGTGCGATGGTCAGCTGCAGCGCCACCGCTTCGGGCAAGGGAATGCCTTCGAGGATGCCCAGGAGCCGTTCCACCTGATGCGGCCTGGTCGCGAGTCGCGCATAAAAGGGCTCGAAACCGATCATCATCTCGATGCCCTTGCGGATGGCGGGGCCGTCCACCATGCCTTCGACTGCCAACGAATCCTCAAGGGGGCGGCTGAGCTGATGCGCCATCAGCCGGTCGTACAACCCCGCGTGGATCGAGGCGCCCTGGTCCAGAATCTTGGTGCCCTGGGTGTTGTAGATCGCTTCCTTGGCGATGACGGGCCGGGAGTCCGCGTAATCGATGATCGCGCGGGTGAGGTGGGCGGTGGTGGTGTGGCTTTCCGGGGACATGGGCTTGGGGTGCAAGGCGGCCTCACTCGGTTTGCGACTCATTGTCGCAGATGCGCAGGGGGGGTCTCGTTCCGCCCATGGAGTGATCGGTATGCCGGTGGCGGTATGCGGCGGGGGTGAGGCCGGTCCATAGCCGGAATGCGCGGATGAAGCTTTTCTCGTTCAGGAAACCGGCCGCTTCGGCGACCTGCTTGATGGGTTTGTGTGTGCGCAGCAGCAGCTCGCACGCACGCTCACGCCGAACCGAATCCTTGAGATGTTGCAGGGTGACGCCGTGCTCGTGGAGCTGGCGGTAGAGCGTGCGTGCAGAGATGTGGAGCAGGGTCGCCAGCCCTTCGGCGCTGTGGGCCTGCAGGGGCTGGGTGACCAGCAGTTGCCGGGCCCGTTCAACCAACAGCCGGTCTCGGCGGTAGGACTGAACCATGAGCGGGAGCGCGTGCTTCAGCATCTGATTCAGGGCCTGTTCGTCACGCCGCAACGGCAGATCCAGGTAGCGGGCGTCGAAGCGCAGCAGGGTCTGGCCTGCATCAAAGCGGGTGGGTTCGGCCGCGGGAAACAGCACCGGATAGACGTCCGCATGGGCCGGGGCCGGGTAAGGGAAACGCGCCGCCAGCAGCGGGATGCGCGAGTCGATCAGCCAGCTGCCGAGCCCGTGCAGGTTGCGCAACACCGAGACCAGGCAGAACTCACGCACCGGTCCCAGGTCGCGCGCCTCGGTGACGAGGACCTCTGCCCGCCCATCGGTCACCTGCACGTGCAGGGCCAGGTCGTCGGTGAGCAGGCCATGGTGGCGGCACCAGCGCTTGAGCGCCACGCCCAGGGTCGGGGCGCTGATCGAGGCCCGGGCCAGCATGCCGTAGCTGCCCCAGGGCAGGCGGCGAGAAAACCAGCCCAGGGCCTCGTCGTCGAGTTCGCGCATGGCATGGTCGGAGAGGCGTTCCATCTGCGCCGCGGTGATGCGGGCTTCGGGATCATGGAGCTGTTCCGGCGCGATCTGTGCCGTGGCAAGGGCGGCAGACGGGTTCACCCCATGGCGCTGGTAGGCCCAGGCGATGGCACGCGCAAACGCCATGGGCGTCAAGGCCCGGACGCCGGCTTTTTCGGGGGGGATGACCGGGGGGAGGCGTGGGTCGGGTCGAGGGCGGGGTGGCATGCCTGGAGTGTGCCAAAGAATCACCGTATTGTGGCGGGATTTGCACCCTTCTTGACGGCGCTTCAGGCTGGTCGATCCGGGCTGACTGCCGCACAATGCCAACTGCCCTCAGGCCCACAAGGAAAGCAAGCCATGACCGTCCTGGAGACCCAGCTCAATCCCCGTTCCGCCGATTTCCAGCACAACTCGCAGGCCATGCGCGCGCTGGTGGACGACCTGCGCGTGCACATCGAGAAAGTGGCGCAGGGCGGCGGCGAGGCGGCCCGCGCCAAGCACACCGCGCGTGGCAAGCTGCTGCCGCGCGACCGTGTGCAGATGCTGCTGGACCCCGGCACGCCGTTTCTGGAGCTGGCCCCGCTGGCCGCGTTGAACATGTACCACAACGACGCGCCGTGCGCCGGGATCATCGCCGGCATTGGGCGAGTCAGCGGCGTGGACTGCATGATCGTCTGCAACGACGCCACCGTGAAGGGCGGCACCTACTACCCCATGACGGTGAAGAAGCACCTGCGGGCGCAGGAGATCGCGCAGCAGAACGGCCTGCCCTGCATCTACCTGGTGGATTCGGGCGGCGCCAACCTGCCCAACCAGGACGACGTGTTCCCCGACCGCGACCACTTTGGCCGCATCTTCTACAACCAGGCCAACATGAGCGCGCAGGGCATTGCGCAGATCGCCGTGGTGATGGGCTCGTGCACGGCGGGCGGCGCCTACGTGCCCGCCATGAGCGACGAGACCATCATCGTCAAGAACCAGGGCACCATCTTTTTGGGTGGCCCGCCGCTGGTGAAGGCCGCCACGGGTGAGGTGGTGAGCGCCGAGGATCTGGGTGGCGGCGACGTGCACACCCGCCTGAGTGGTGTGGCCGACCACCTGGCGCAGAACGACCTGCATGCGCTGGCGCTGGCGCGCGAGGCGGTGCGCCACCTGAACCGCGAAAAGCGCCCGGACACCCCGGTGCGAGATCCGCGTCCGCCAAAGTACGCGGCCGAAGAACTCTACGGCGTCATTCCCACGGACACGCGCAAGCCCTTCGACGTGCGCGAGATCATCGCCCGCATCGTGGA
>JAUVXK010000131.1 GCA_030603635.1 Burkholderiales bacterium
TGTGGCACCACCAGTTCGGCAGGCAGCTCAGCACCGTCACGGGTGGGTACTCGCAGTGCCTCCACCCGCGCCATCTTGTGGGGCGGAATGTCCAGCACGCCGGAGCCGACTTCGTAGAACGCGCGGGCCTGCTGGGGAGACAGGGCGTGCATGGGCGGCCGGCCGGCACGGGCCATGCGGTCGATCACGCTGCGCATGGCAGGGGTCAGAAGCGAACGGGGGTTGGCATGCGCATTCATGGGCCGCATTGTCACATCCGCTCCAGCGTGTCCGGCGGCTGCGCGCTATATTGACCGGCGAGTCCGACAAATAACGGAGACATGTGTGTCACAGATCCTCTACCTGACGAACATCCAGATCGAATTCGGCGCCCTGAAGCTGCTGGCCAGCGAATGCGAACGCACCGGCATGCGCAAGCCGCTGATCGTGACCGACCCCGGCGTGAAAGCCGCCGGGCTGCTGGAGCGG
This sequence comes from Burkholderiales bacterium, assembly GCA_030603635.1. GTDB lineage: Bacteria > Pseudomonadota > Gammaproteobacteria > Burkholderiales > Burkholderiaceae_C > Tepidicella. The sequence continues at coordinate 469 of JAUVXK010000131.1, forward strand.
GCCGTGACGGCCCTGGGCACAGGCACGAGCGCCCTGCCCCATGCGGTGTTCGACCAGACCCCCTCCAACCCCACCGAAGCCGCCGTGCGCGCTGCCCAAGCCCTGTACGAACAGCACGGCTGCGACGGCTTGGTGGCCCTGGGCGGCGGCAGCGCCATCGACTGCGCCAAGGGTGTGGCCATTGCCGTGGCCCACCCTGGCCCCCTCAAGACCTACGCCACCATCGAAGGCGGTTCGCCCAAGATCACCGATCGGGTGCCCCCGCTCATCGCCATCCCCACCACCGCAGGCACCGGCAGCGAAGTGGCACGCGGCGCCATCGTCATCGTGGACGACGGACGCAAGCTGGGCTTCCACAGCTGGCATATCCTGCCCAAGACCGCCCTGCTTGACCCCGAACTCACCCTGGGCCTGCCGCCGCTGCTGACCGCCGCCACCGGCATGGACGCCATTGCGCACTGCATGGAAACCTTCATGGCGGCGGCGTTCAACCCGCCCGCCGACGGCATCGCGCTCGACGGGCTCGAGCGCGGCTGGGCGCACATTGAGCGCGCCACCCGCGATGGCCACGACCGCGAGGCCCGCCTGCACATGATGAGTGCCAGCATGCAGGGCGCCATGGCCTTTCAGAAGGGGCTGGGTTGCGTGCATTCGCTCAGCCACAGCCTGGGTGGCGTGAACCCCCGCCTGCACCACGGCACCCTCAACGCCCTCTTCTTGCCCGCGGTGATCGCCTTCAACGCGCAAGCCGAGTCGGTGCGGAAAGAGCACCGGCTGGAGCGCATGGCCCGTGCCATGGGCCTGGCCAGTGCCAATGACTTGGGCCCCGCCATCCGCGACATGAATGCCCGCCTGGGCCTGCCCAGCGGCCTCGCAGCCCTCGGTGTGACGGAGGATCTGTTCGACCGGGTGATCGAAGGCGCACTGGCCGATCACTGCCACAAGACCAATCCACGGCTGGCCAGTGCGGACGATTACCGGAGCATGCTGCAGGCAGCCCTTTGATGCATGGTCCAGGGGTACATGGTGAATGGGGCAAGAATCCACTATGATGTTTGTATAACCACCATGCAATATCCACCCGGGAGGGCATTCTGACAATGGGCGATCCCTTGGCACCAACCGGCCGCTTGGGCTAGCGGTCGGACCTTCGCCGGAAGCGACGCGATGACACTCTTTGCTGCAGCGCTCGGTCTTCTGTCGGCCCTGGTGGGCGTGGATGCGGCACGACGCGTCGGAACGCGCTCCATCGTGCACAGTGTCGGGTGGGCACTGGCCGCAGCCTTGGCGTGGAGCACCGGTGCCTGGTCGTTGCACATCCTGCATGTGGAGTCCCTCGGTCTGGGCTTTCCTCTCGGGTACCAACCCATCATCCTGCTGGCCGGCTGGCTGTTGGGCGTCCTGCTCGCCCTTGGCGGGTGGTTGCTCGCCTTTTTCCGCTCACCCAACGCGTGGCGCCTGCTTGCGGCATCCGTCTTGCTGACCAGCGGCCTGATCTGCGTACAGGCACTGGCCCTGATGGCGCCCGGCTTCACGCCAGGCCCCACCTGGAACGCCACGTCCGTGGCCTCTGCAAGCGTGGGCACATGGCTCGCCTGCCTGGGCGCCCTGCTGGTCTATTGGACCAACCGTGAACAACATCCTCTGCCGCGTCTGCGTCTGCCGCTCGCGGCCCTGCTTTTTGCAGCGGCGCTCGGCTGGAGCCAGTGGCAGATGGCATCAGCGGCCGGACTGGAGCAGCAAGTCAGTGCCTCGTATGCCGACCTGCTGTCCATCCACGCCCTGGGTCTGCTGGCCCGGTTCGGCCCCCTGATCCTGCTGCTCATGACGCTGGTCACGTCGCTCACCGAAGCACGCATGCGCGAGTCGCTGCAAAAGGCGGAGGGATCGCTGGAACGCCACTCCCAGACCGACCCGCTGACCGGCCTGCCGAACCGGCAGTACATGGAGGAACGACTGCTCGACGCAGCCCAGCGGGCCGATCAACACCGGCAACGCCTGGTCATGATGTTCATCGACCTGGACGGCTTCAAGCCGATCAACGAGACCTTTGGCCACCGCTTCGGCGATCTGCTCCTGTGCGAAACCGCCTCACGCCTGGGGCAGCATGCGGACAGCGGGGTGGAAGTGGCCCGGTGGGCGGCCGATGAATTCCTCCTCCTGGTGGATCGGGACGAAGACCGTGAGGCCGTGGCGGCCCGGGCCCGGACCCTGCTCGACCAGCTCAAGCGCCCGTTTGAACTGGAGGGCCGCGAAGTGCCGGTGGCCGCCTCCATCGGGATCGCGATCTATCCCAACGACGGGGCTCAGTCCACGCTGATTGCACACGCCGATGCCGCCGCCCGTACCGCCAAGGCCGCTGGCGGGGACACCTACTGCTTCTTCGAGCCTCACATGATGCGCGACGCCCGGGAGCAGATGGAATTGCTGCGAGACCTGCGTCACGCCTCGGACCAGGGCCAGCTGGAGCTGTATTACCAGCCCAAGATCCATGCCCCGAGCGGGCAGATCACCGGTGCCGAGGCGCTGCTGCGCTGGAACCATCCGGTGCGCGGTCTGGTCAGCCCGGTGCATTTCATCCCGATCGCCGAGCGGTTCGGTCTCATCGGTGCCATCGGCAATTGGGTGATCGAGGAAGCCTGCCGCCAGATCCGGCAGTGGCGGGATGGCGGACTGCGCATGCGTGTGGCCATCAACCTGTCGGTGCACCAGCTGCGTCAGCACGACCTGGCCGACCGCATCGCGGCCGCACTCGCCGCCCAGGAGGTCAACCCGCGCCTGCTGACCTGCGAGATCACCGAGTCCGCCGCCATGGAGGATGCCGATCACACCAAGGCCTTCTTCCAGCAACTCGCGGCTGTGGGCGTGCATTTGTCGATCGACGACTTCGGCACCGGCTACTCCAGCCTTTCTTACCTGCGCCAACTCCCCACGGAAGAATTGAAGATCGACCGCAGCTTCATCATCGACCTGGAAAACAGCAGCGACGCCCGGGCGGTGGTCGATGCCGTGGTCAAGCTGGGGCTGGCGCTGGGCCTGAAGGTGGTGGCCGAAGGCGTCGAGACCGAGGCCCAGTACCAGATCCTGCGGCAGCTCGGGTGTGAGGAGCTGCAGGGCTACCTCTTCGCCAAACCCATGGGCGCCAAGATGCTGTACCTCTGGGCCACCATGGAAAAAGGGCCGGGCGATCTGGACTTCAGGGCCTCGCTGTTCGGCGACACCCAGATACCCCCGCTCGACGAAGACGCCGTCAAGCCCTGAGTGACTTCACAGGGGCTGGATCGCCGAGGGATCCGGTCGCTGCAGCCACTGCGCGAATTCGTCTGCCAATTGCTGGCTGGCCGCCACGGCAGCTCCCCAGGCCCTCATGCGAGCCGGCAAGTCGGCGCCATAGCGGGGAAAGTCCGTCCGGTCCGGCAGCTTGCCATTGGGCAGGCGGCTGACCCAGGCCGGATCGGGCGCCAGCACCAGGGCATGGTCCAGGAAGGGCGTGGCCCGGTGACGCCATTTCAAGGCCTTGTCCAGCCACCCAGGCACCACCTGGCGCTGGAAATGCGGGTACAGCACCAGCCCGCGTTCAGGCCGGTAGGCCAGATGCAGGTGGTAGTCTGTGATGCCGCCATCCCAGTACGCGCCACGCGGTGCACCCGGAATGTCGTGTACCGCTTCCAACAGGAACGGAATCGAGCAACTCGCCTGCAGGGCGGGCATGAAGTTGGTCTCGCTGAGCAGAACCTGGCGCGTGCGGTAGTCGTGCGTGGCAAACGGGAGGGGGGACGCCTGTGTGCTGAACACCACACGCTCCAGCCACGCCCCCATAGAACGCCGATGCACCGCGTTCGTGAGGTAGGCCCCGAGGTAGCCGGCTGGCGTGCGCCACCCTCCTTCCCGGGCCAGCACATGCCGCCCTCGCGAGGTGACGATGTGCACGCGGTAGCGCGGATGCTCCAGCACCTCGCGGATCCGCCCCCCGTAAAAGGCCTGAAGACTCTCCCCAAACCGCTCGCTCACATGGCGTGCACTGGGCCGCTTGCGCCCGGGAGGGACTTCGTAATCCTGCCCGATGTAGTCGCGCTCCAGCCTCTCGAAGGCCGGCACCGGGTCGTTCAGGCAGGCTGTGGCCATGCGCCACGCCCCGATGGAGGCCCCGACCAGATCCAAGGGATGGGTAGCAGCCGCAAGCCATTCACCAAAGATCAGCCGGTCCAGTGGCCCAAGGATCAGCCCCTTGGGTCCACCGGCCGCACCGGCCACCACCCCCACATGCGAGGGCTGCAATCCCTCGGCGCGGATGCGTGCCCAGGCCGTGGGTCCGGCGTAGATGCGCAGCGCCCGCATGCCGCTCACCCTCCGCTGCCCAAGGCATCAAGCCCGGCCACGGCGGGCGAGACCAGCAGGTCGGGGTCGAGTTCCAGCACCTCACCCAGGGCGTCGGGATAGGTGTGGATCAGGTCGTCGCTGCGATTGCCCGACAGCAGCAGCCGCGCCCGCCAGCTCGCCAGGTGCACCACCGCCGCCAGCGGATCCAGCGGATCGTGCTCCATCGGATCGGCGTGCTGTTCGATCGCATGCACCAGCAGACGTGGCAATCGCCAGTGCTGTGCCAGCGCACCACCCGCCTCTGCGTAAGAGTAGCCCAAGGCCAGATATTCCGCACGGCCGCGGTCCAGGTCGAAGACGTCGAGCCGATGATCGATCGCCTGCATGGTCTCGGGCATGCCCATGTGCATGACCAGTTCCCCCACGCCGTGCAGCAGCGCTGCGGTGAAGGCCACGTTCTCGTCGAGGCGGCGTGGCAGGCAGATCAGCTTGGCCACCGTCGCTGCCGCAAAACTGAAGTGCCAGAAACGTTCGAGATTGACGCCACTGACCGCATGGAAGCTGTCGTTCAGCGCCGCACCGATGACCAGAGCCCGCACCTTGTTGAGTCCGAGCACCATCACGGCATCGCGCACCGTCCCCACGGGCCGGATCAGGCGGAAGAAGGAAGAGTTCGCCTGCTGCAGCAGCCGTGCCGCCATGGCCGGATCGTGCTCGATCTCGGCCGCGATGGCCGACAGGTCAATGTCTTCCTGCTCAAACGTCTGGATGAGCCGGGCCGCCAGTTCGGGGACCACCGGCAGGGCCTGTGGCTGGTGCAGCAACTCGTCGAGCTGCATGCTCACCCCATGAACGCCGACAACTCACCGGCCGAGGTCCATTCGCTCGGGTCTTTGTCGAGCACCATGTCCAGGTCCAGCCCCAGGAGGATGGCGACCACGTCGGGGAAGGTGGCGGTGAGTCCCGCGCGGTCCATGTTGATCTCCTGCGCCCGCGCCCGCCAGGAGGCCATGTGCACCACCCCCGCCATGGGCTCGTAGATGTCGCCCTCGAACGGCATCAACTGGTGCTTGAGCGCCTTGACGATGGCCTCCGGGAAATCCCATTTCTGCGCGAACGCAGCACTCACGTCGGCGTAGGTGTAGCCGAGTGCTGCCCGCTCGACCTCGGCACGCTTCATGTCGAGAGGCGACACCGTCCAGTCGAGCTTGGCCACCACGTCCGGCATGCCGATGTGCATCACCAGATCGCCCACCGCATGGACCAGGCCGGCGGTGAAGGCTGCCCCATCGTTGTAGCGCAGGTTTTTGGCGAGCGTGCGGCAGATCTTGGCGGTGTTGAGGCTGTAGCGCCAGAACTGCTCTAGGTTCACACCCGGCACCGTCTTGAAGCTGCTGCTGAGGGCCACCGCCTGCACCAGGGTTCGCACGTGGTTGAAACCCAGAATGCTGATGGCTTCCTGAACGCTGACAATCTCGCGCGTGAGACCAAAAAAAGCGGAATTCGCCAGCTTGAGCATGCGCGCCGTCAGACCCGGATCGGTGGCCACCGCCTCGCTGATGAGACGGGGGTCGGGGTCGTCCTTGTTCAGCTCGGTCATGACTTCGGACACCACCCGGGGAATGCTGGGCAGTGCCTTGGCTTTGGCCAGGAGCTC
>JAUVXK010000170.1 GCA_030603635.1 Burkholderiales bacterium
CCTGCTTTCGGGCAGGGTCACATCCAGCACGCGGCGCAGCAGTGTGGCGGCATCGGCATCGCGTTCGGCGGGCAGGGCGCGGGCGAGTTGCCGCAGCAGCTTGGGGTCGCAGCGGTGGGGCGGCTGTACCAGCGCCCAGGCCGCGTCCCAGTCGCGGTCGGCCAGCAGCCAGCTCACGCGCACCGAAACCACGCGCACGGTTTCCTGGCGGCGGTGCTCGCCCACTCGCAAAGGCGGCAGAGACACAGGCTGCATCTCCCGGCCCTGCTGCCATTCCATGAGTTCGGCGCGGTAGGCGACCGGGTTCCGGCCAGCACGCCGCGCGGCGTCCATGCAGGCGCGGTAGTGTTCCACCACGCCGCTTTGCTCCAGGCGTTTGCGGTGAATGGCCAGTGCTTCGTCGTCCCAGCCGTCGCGCTCGTACGCACGCAGCAGCGCATCCTCCACCCCGCGGTCGTTGGGGTGGAGTTTGTGCGCGTGGGTGGCCCAGTGCATGGCCTCGCGGAACCAGCCTTGGGCTTCGCAGTGTTTCACCGCTTCCGCCCATTCGTGCCCGCTCTGGGCGCTGGTGGTCATGGCTTCAAGCAACGCACGCGGGTCGTCTTGCAGGGCCAGGCTGTCTAGGTAACGCTGGCGTAGCTGGTAGCGTTCGCGGTCGAACGTCTCCATGCGCATGGTGCCAAACCGCTTTTTGGCTGGGGTAGGGTTCTCATTCTTGTGGCACCAGGCCAGCCACTGTTCCCGTGCCAGTTCGGCGTAGCGCTGCCGCACGGCGCTGCCAGCTACCGACAGCACGCGGAACTCGTTCCACAGGCCCCAGGGGTCGCTCTTCATCAGGTCGAGCCAGCGGTCCAGCCACTTGGCTGGCGGCTGCGTGGCTTCCACCGCGTCGATGAACAGGTTCATCAGGCTCCCTGTCAGATCGCCAATTTCGCCACCGGAGTCGTCGGCGTGTTCCGCCACCTTGTACAGGCGGCGCAGGGCGTGTTCGCACAGGTCCAGCGCGGCCTGGGCATCCCGTTCCAGCCACGGCTTGATCCAGTCCAACACTTTGGCCGCGCGGGCGGCGTAGATGCCCGATTCGCGCCAGTCCAGGAAGTCGTGCCGGTCGCGCAGCAGGTCGGTGATGGCGGACTTGAGCGCTACTGGGTCGTTCATGGCCTGCGCTTGCGCGGCCCAGGCCTTGAGGTCGGCCATCAGGTGGCGGTTGCCTTCGGCCCAGGCCCAGAGCTTGTCGGCCAGGGTGGCGGCTGGCTGGCCTTGAACGAAGGCGCGCAGCGCCTCACGGTTGCGGGTTTGCGTCTGGGCGCGCTTGGCTGCGGTGCTGGTCGCTGTTTCGTCGGCGCCTTGCGCGCCGGGCGCATCCCCGGCCAGAATGCCACGCAGGCTCAGTGCCACGGCCACCTGGTGCTTGCAGAAGTTGCCATCCAAGGCATGCGGGCAGTCGCATTCGCCCTGCAGGCGGTTGTTCTGGTCGATGGCCACGCGCGTGGTGTAGGGCTCGCTGCCCTGCACCGTGGCTTGCAGGGCCATGGCCTCCCGGGGGCGCAGGGCCGGGATTTCTCGTGCCTCCACGGTGCCCTTGCGCGCGTAGGCCAGCCCGCGCTGGAAGACGGCGGCACCGGCAAGGCGCCGTAGTGTGTCGTCGGAAACGGCGTCCAGCCAGGGGTGAGGCAGAGGGGCGGTCATGGAGGCAGGCCAGGTCAGGCGACCAGACGCCGCAAGCCGTCGCGAAACTTGCTGAAGCTGGGCGATGCGTTGTCTTCAACATTCATGTGAGGGCCAATTCTTTCTGCCCATTCGTGCTTGACCTGCCCAGGCAGCGGCCAGCCCGCTTTGCGAATCGCGGCATGCCCCCCGGGATGGATGGCGTCCGCCAACCACTCCCAGGTTCCGCAGATGCTGTCTTGCCGATAACGGTCCAGCACGTCCTTCTTGGCCTTGGGATAGGCGGCAAGAAGAGCTTGCCGGTCGCCCAGGAGCCAGGCCTCCATTTCCTCTATGGCCAAGCGAAACAGGGTGAAAGGTGCGGGGTTGCAGCGTTGCAGCAGGTCGTGCAGTTCGGCCAGGAAAGCCTTGCAGTCGCGGTCGTCGTTGTCCACAACCACGACCACGGCATCGATACCAGGGGTCTTGCCATACCCGCTGAGCACCCGGGGCAACTGGTCCAGCAAGGCCCGTTTGGCCGGGTCTGCCTTGGTCAACCCCGCGGGTATCCGTCCCATGCCCTTGTAGTCGTGAATGCGCCAGGTGTGGGGATCACCTTCTGGACCGATGACGCGGGGCAGCAGTGTTTCCACCAACTTTGCTCCGGAGCTGTCCTCCACCAATACCTCAATGTGCATGCCTACCTCGCGTCCAGGTAGTCGCTGTACCAGAGTCCGCCGAGCGGCAAGCCTTCTTCAACGAGGTTGCGCACCAGTTCAATGTCTGATGCGCGGCGGATGACCGAAAAACCGTCGCCGCCTTTTTCCAGGATCCACACTTCCTGTGGCGAGAGTGCATCCACAAAATAGGGTTGGTGCGTGGTCACGAAGATCTGCGGCGCATTCTTCTTGCCCGTGGCATGGCTGCGCAGTTCGTTGGCCAGCGAATCCAGGAGGCGGTGGTAGAGCCCGTTCTCCGGCTCCTCAATGCAGATGAATGGCGGCGGATCGGGGTCCTCCATCAGCAACAGGTAGGCGAAGATTTTCAGCGTGCCGTCGGACATCTGGGATGCATAGAACGGGTCGGTGAACGCACCGTCATTGAATTGCAGCAACACCCGCTTGTCCTGAGTCACGGCCGTCTTGATGCTTTTTACCCCGGGGATCTTGGCCGCGATGCGGTTGAGGATGAGCTGGAAGCGGTCCTTGTGCTCACGCTCCATGTACTGCACGACGTTGCCGATGTTGTCGCCATGCACGTTGAGGTGGCGCTGCGCGCCCGATGAAGGCATGCTGCGTGCCGCATCTGGGTGAAAGTACGACAGGTGCCAACCCTTCAGGAAGTCTCGGAACCGCTTGATGCGAGGGTGCTCCTTGAGTGTGCCCAGTGTGGCAATGCCCAGTCGGCGCAGGTCGGTCAGGACGACGGAGGTTTTCTCAGAATGCTCTTCGTGCAGTCCAGGGAGGGCATCGCTCTCGGCATCTTCATCCTCAACCTCTTCTTCGCCTGCCCACACTTTTCCACTGCCATGGTGCAAGCGCAGGAATGGGTAGGGCCTGCCGTGCTTCTGGCCCTTGCGGCGCTGCTTCAGGACTTCCGACTCGACAAAGGGACGGCCACTGTCGTCCACGTTGATGGCCAGTTCGTAGGTGATGGGGCGTTCGCCCGGGGCTTCACGGTAATAGATCTCAAAGCGAATGGGCTCGGTCACGCCCAGCGAGCGCATGCGTTCGAACCCGCCCCGCTGCTTGGCATCACAGGCGGTTTCGACGTCCGTGTTCAGGCAATCGGCCACGAAGCCAAAGGCATCGAACAGCGTGCTCTTACCCGCCCCGTTCTTGCCGATGACCACCGTGAACGGGGTCAGTGCCTCGCCTTTCTGGTCGGTTGACAGCTTGCCCAGGGTGACATCGCGCAACGCCCGGTAGTTCCGGACACGGAAGCCTTGGATCAACGCCATGTCAATGCCCTTGTCTTGAGTCGATGGAAAAAAGCCACCCGCAGGTGGCTTCAGATTCTAGGACGTTGGACGCTCAGTTCACCACCTGGGCCAGCTCGCCCTTGGCGTACCGGGCCGCGATCTCGCTCAAGGGGTGGCCCTTGATCTTGCCGGCCTGCCCCTCGCAGCCAAAGTCCAGGTATCGCTGTTTGCACACCGCCTGGGCCGCCGCACGGGCGGGCTTGAGCCACTCGCGGGCGTCGAACTTGTCG
>JAUVXK010000135.1 GCA_030603635.1 Burkholderiales bacterium
GTACAGCTTGCCGTCGGCCTTCACGATCGCCACCACGTCCGTGCTCTGGCCCATCTTCAGCCGGGTCTGTACGTCCGGCTCCGTCCCCGCCGGGATCATGAACGCCGCCGCCATCGGCACCGGGTTCTTCTCCACCAGCAGATAGATCTCCGTCGTGTTCGGCAGCTTGCTGATCGCACCCACCGGCACCACAGCACCGTTTTCGGCAATGTCCGGCGACACGATCGTCACCTGATCGTTGGCCGACACGCTGCCACCCAGCGCCTTGACGGCGTCCTGCAGGTTCTTCGCGTCAAAGCCGGCTCGGCCCGCGGCCATCGCCTGCTCGGCCGTCACAATGCCCAGCGACAGCAGCGTGGCCATCGCGCCCGTGCTCTTCAGTACGGTTCGGCGTTTCTGATTCATGAGGTTCTCCTATCGGGGAAAGGGGTCGGGAAAAACCGTCCGAGGTCACTTGGCGGGAGCACCCGCGAGTACCCAGGCGGCGAGCGTCTTGGCGTCGTCATCCTTCAGGTTGGCCTGGGCCGGCATGGGCACGGGGCCCCACTTGCCGGAGCCGCCGGCCTTGATGGATGCGGCCAGCTTGTCCACTTCCATGCCCTTGTACTTGGCGGCGATGTCCTTGTAGGACGGGCCCACCATCTTGCGGTCGACGGCATGGCAGGCCATGCAGGCGCTCTTCTGCGCCAGGGCGGTGGCAGCGGCGCCATCGACACTGGCCTGGGCCGTACCGGCGGCCAGCAGGGTCAGGGCACCAACAAGGGTGAACAAGGTTTTGTTCGATTTCATGGGGAAGCTACTCCTGGTTGGAAAAACTCACTTGGCACCGGCAGCGATCCAGTCGGCGATCGCCTGGGCATCGGCGTCGCTGACCTGGGGCTGGGCCGGCATGGGAATGGCACCATACACGCCCGCACCGCCGTTCTTGATCTTGTCGATCAGATAGGCCACAGCGTTGGCGCGGTCTTTGTTCTTGGCCGCGATTTCGTTGAAGCCGGGGCCGACGATTTTATTGTTGATGCCATGGCAGGCGGTGCACGAGTTCGTGTTCAGCAGCGCCTTGGCGTCGTTGGCCGCCGGGCTCGCCTGGGCCACGACCACGGCCTCGACGGTGATTCGCTGCGTCAGTGGTTCGCGGGGTGGCGGCTGGGTGGTGTCAGCCCCACGCACGGGCCCGATGATGCGGTTCTGCTCGCGGATGTTGCCGTGGGCGTCGCGGGCGAAGTCCGGCAGCGACGAGCGGATCGACACCTCAACCGGGCAGTTCTTCATGCACGCAACGTTCTGCACGTCGCCCTTGCCGTCGACACGCCACAGCGGCTCGTAGAACACCATACCGTTGCGGTTGGGCATGCGCTTCTGCACCTCGGCGATGTTCTGGTCGCTGAGCACGAAGTCGTCGGGCACCACGTCGGCCAGGTTGAGGATGTAGGCGACGACGCCATAGACCTCTTCCACCTTCAGGCTCTTCGGCGCGTTCCACGGCATGGCCCGATTGATGTAGTCCCACAGGGTGGATACCGTGGCGACCTTCATCATCGTGGTCTTCTGCGGATAGGTGGAACCCTCCTCAAGGTTCCTGACGCGGCCGCGCTTGATGTCTTCCTTGGTGGTGCCACCGACGATGGGGGTGAACACCTCGTTGGATTCACCGAACACCCCGTGGCAGGAAGCGCACTGCGCTTCCCACACCTGCTCGCCCAGTGACACCGAGCCGGACCCTTTGGGCAGGCCCTTGAAGTCCGGTCGCACATCGATGTCCCAGGCCTTGATCTCGGCCGGCTTGGCCTCACGACCAATGTCGTGCCAGGGCTTCTTGGCCTGGGCCTGGGCATGGGCCAGTCCGGTACCGAATCCGGCCATCACGGCCGACAGGGCCAGCACCTGTAGGGTTTTCTGGAACTTGCTTTTCATCAGTACACCTGCACGTTGGAGACTTCACCGTTTTCAGACACGAGCCAACTCTGGATCGCGTTCTGGTGATAGATGGACCGTGTGCCGCGCACCGCGCGCAGCTGATTGATTTTGGGTTGTACATAGCCCGTGCTGTCGATGGCCCGGCTCTGGAGGATGGCGGGTTTGCCGTCCCACACCCAGTCGATGTTGAAGCGCGTCAGCGCCTTCGGCAGGATGGGGCCTTCCAGACGCGCGGTGCGCCAGTTTCGGCCACCGTCCACGCTCACGTCCACGCGCTTGATGGTGCCGCGGCCCGACCAGGCCAGGCCGGTGACGTTGTAGTACCCGCGATCGAGCAGTGTCTGGCTGCCCGAAGGGGTGGTGATGACCGACTTGCACTCCTGAATGCCGGTGTACTGGCGGTGGGTGCCGTCGGGCATGTGATCGATGTAGTGAATGGCCTCGTCCTTGGTGGCCCACTTCATGTCGCCCACCTCGATGCGGCGCAGGTACTTGACCCAGCTCACGCCCTGGACGCCCGGCACGACCAGGCGCAGCGGATAGCCGTTTTCCGGGCGCAGCATCTCCCCATTCATGCCCCAGGCGACGATGCAGTCGTCCATGGCCTGTTCGATGGAAACCGTGCGCGTCATTGAGGAGCCGTCGGCCCCTTCGGCCAGCACGTACTTCGCCTTCTTGCGATCGATGCCGCACATCTCCAGCAGGGTGGACAGCAGAACCCCGGTGAACTCGGAACAGCTGACCATGCCGTGGGTGTACTGCACCGAAGGCAACGCCACGTTGCCCCATTCGGGCGCGGAGTTGGCACCGCACTCGATGAAGTGGATGCGCGAGACGCTGGGCAGGCGCATCAGGTCGTCCATGGTGAAAACGCGCGGGCGCTTGATCATCCCGTCGTCGCCGTGGATCATCAGGCGGTGCTTGGAAGGGTCGATGTCCCACCAGCCCTGATGGTGGCGCTCGAAGTGCAGGCCGCTGGGGGTGATGATGCCGAACAGGCCCTGCAACGGGGTAAAGCTCACCGACGCCTGCGACACCCGGGTCAGGCCCGGACTTTCACGGCGCTGCAGGTTGGCCTCCCACTTGCTGGGCTGGCCATAGCCCAGGGCCGCCACGGGCTGACCCAGCCCGGTGGTGTGCTCGGGCAGGTTGAGGATCACGTCCTCGCCTTCGGCCGCCAACGCCCGGGTGGCCGTGGCGGTTGCCGTCATGGCACCTGCGCCCATGGCGAGGGCCTTGCCCATGAAGCTGCGGCGCGCCTTGCGCGCCTGCTCGAGCAGTTCGGGGCTCAAGTGATTCTCGGGCGCTGGCAGTACGCGCCCGATGACTTCGCTCAGGTCTCTAGACACTTGCTGGTTCCTTTTGTGGCCGGTCAATCCTGGCCGACGGGTCCGGCCAGGCCCATCGGGTGAAAATCGGTTTCGCTGATACGGGCGCGGGTCAGTTCGTCCATGCGCGAGACCACCTGCACCATGACGCTGCGACACAGTTCCACGAACATGTGGTCGGCGACGCGGTAGAACACCTGCGTGCCCTCACGCCGGCGCGACAGCATGCCCGCCTGGTACATCAACCCCAAGTGGCGGGACACATTGGCCTGGGCCATGCCCGTGGCCTTGATGATGTCGTTGACGCACTTCTCTTCCTGACAGATCACGTGCAGGATGCGCAGCCGGGTCGGCTCGGCGAGCACCCCGAAATAGCGCGCCACGGCCTCGAACACCTGTTGCATGGCGTTCGAATGCTCGGGACCGATGGGGGCGCGATCTGACATTCCTCGACTGTATGATTGATTGCTAATATAGTGATTAGTGTAAACCCTGAATCCCACGGTTTCCTGACAAGGAATCAGGTTGGGGTCAGGTTGCCGTCGCGCATGTGCAACACCCGGTCGCAACGACTGGCGAGTTCGGCATCGTGGGTCACGACCACGAACGCTGTGCCCTGCTCCCGCGCCAGCTCAAGCATGAGGGCGAACACGGTCTCGGCTGAAGCGCGATCGAGGTTACCGGTGGGCTCGTCGGCCAGCACGCAGGCCGGTCGAGTCACCAGAGCACGGGCGATGGCCACGCGCTGACGCTCCCCGCCGGAGAGCTCGGCCGGACGGTGATGCAGTCGCTCGGCAAGGCCCACCTTGCCCAGCCAGTCGGCGGCCTGCCCGGCGGCCTGCTCGCGCGGCGCCCGCCGGATCCACAGCGGCATGGCCACGTTGTCGCGGGCGCTGAATTCCGGCAGCAGGTGGTGGAACTGGTAGACGAAACCCAGGTGCCGGTTGCGCAGTGTGCCCTGCCGGGCCGCACCCAATCCATCCAATGGGGTGCCACACAACTCCACACGACCGCTGGTCGGCGCATCCAGGCCCCCGAGCAGATGCAACAGCGTGCTCTTGCCCGACCCCGACGCCCCGACGATGGCCACCGTCTCGCCCGCCCGCACGCACAGGTCCACCCCGCGCAACACAGTCACGTCCAGCCGCCCTTCCTGGAAGCGCTTGACCAGCCCGGTCGCGCGCAGCACCGCCTCGCCTTGCCACACCGGCTCATTCATAACGCAGGGCCTCCGCGGGGTTGACACGGCTGGCGCGCCAGCTTGGGTACAGGGTGGCCACGAAGGATAGGGCCAGAGAGATCAGCCCGATGGGGACGATGTCGGCCTGCTGGGGGTCGCTGGGCATGCGGCTGATGAGATAGATGTCCTGCGGCAGGAAACTGGCGCCGAGCAGGCTTTCCAGCGCAGGGACCAGGGTGTCGATATTCAATGCCACCCCCAGGCCCAGCAGCAGGCCGACCCCGGTGCCGATCACCCCCACCATGGCTCCCTGCACCACGAACACGGCCATGATGCTGCCGGGGCTGGCTCCCAGCGTGCGCAGAATGGCGATGTCGGCCCGCTTGTCGGTCACCGTCATCACCAGCGTGGAGACGAGGTTGAACGCCGCCACCGCCACGATGAGGGTGAGGATGATGAACATCATGCGCTTTTCGAGCTGAACAGCCGCGAACCAGGTGCGGTTCTGGCGCGTCCAGTCGCGGATGAGCAGGTCGCCGCTCAGCGACGCCGCGAGCTGGATGGCCACCTCGCGCGCCTGGTGCAGATCGCGGATTTTCAGGCGCACGCCGGTCGGCCCTTCGAGCCGGAAGATCCGTGCCGCGTCGTCCTGGTGCACAAAGGCCAGCGCGGAGTCGTATTCGTAATGGCCGGAATCGAACAGACCCACCACCGTCATCTGGCGCAGGCGCGGCACCACCCCCGCCGGAGTGAGCTGCCCACTGGGGGCAATCAGCGTGACGGCATCGCCGGTGGTCACCCCCAGGCTGCGGGCCAGCGCCGCACCCAGCACCACGCCGTACTGCCCAGGCACCAGCCGGGCCAGCGCCGCCTGGGCCTGGTCCGCAGCCAGTTCGGTCACCTCGGGTTCAAGAGCAGGGTCGATGCCACGAATCAGCGCACCTTTCATGTCTTCGCCGCGCGCCAGCAGGCCCTGTGCCGCAATGAACGGGGCCGCGCCCAGCACAGCGGGGTGGGCCCGCACCTCGCGCAGGGTCTGCTCCACGTCGGGGATGGCCTCGCCGCCCGGCGCAAACACCTCGATGTGTGACAGCACACTCAGCATGCGGTCACGCACCTCCTTCTGGAAACCGTTCATCACGCTCAGCACGATGATGAGCGCGGCCACCCCCAGGGCAATGCCCAGCATGGACACGCCGCTGATGAAGGAGATGAAGCCGTTGCGCCGGGTGCCCCGGCCACCTCGCGTGTAGCGCCAGCCCAGGAGGATCTCGTAGGGAATCTGCATGGTTCTCCGCATTCGCCAGCGTGGATTGTGGCATCCCCGACAATCACGGTCTGGCTTCGCCCGAAACAGCCCCCTCATGTCAGACCGTTCCGCTCCCGACCACCTCATCCTGCCGTTTGCCGCCGCCGACGACAACGCCTGCCGCGCTGCAATGGCCACGCTGGATCTGCCTGCGCTGCGCACGGTCCTGGCGCAATGGCACACGCCCGGTCCGGTGCGGGGCGACATCCGGCAATGCAACACCCCGCACGAGCAGGCCATCGCGTCGGCCCTGGGCTGGGCCCCGCGGCGCGACGGCACCCTGCCCCTGGCGGCCTGGTACGCTGGCATGGTGGACCGTCCTTGCGCCTGGTTCCACCTCTGCCATTGGACCGTGGGCATGGAACAGGTGAGCCTGCAAGCCGTGCCCACCAACACCCTCACCGAGGAAGAGGCCCGCCGTCTTTGGGACGCCCTGCGCCCCCTGGCCGAGGAAGACGGCCTGACCCTGGTGCCCGAGCAGCCCACCCGCTGGCGTGCCGAAGGCGAGGTGTTCCGCGACCTGCCCTGGCCCAGCCTGGACCGGGTCGCGCACCGCCGG
>JAUVXK010000133.1 GCA_030603635.1 Burkholderiales bacterium
GGCGGGCAGACCCATGAGGGCGGCGGCCAGCGCGCTGGCGGTCATCACGAGTTCGGCAGACATGTGTCATCAACCTTTCAAAAGCAGGTGTGACAGTTGTATGCCGGCCATTTGACAACGCCATGAAAACTTCAACCTTGCGCGATCGCCTTCTGTTGCAGGAGGACCTGAATTTTCTTTTGACCAACCGAGTGCCGCGCATGGCGTTGACGCGATTCATGGGCTGGTACAGCCGTCTTCGCAGCCCGTGGCTGACCCGTTTTTCCATTGCGGTGTGGCGGCTGTTCACCAACCTTGACCTGAGCGAGGCGAAGCAGCAGCGATTCCACAGCCTGCACGAATGTTTCACGCGGGAACTGCGCCCCGGGGCCCGGCCGTTCGATGAACGCCCCCACGTCATTGCCAGCCCGTGCGATGCCATCGTGGGTGCGCACGGCACGGTGGAGCGTGGGCAGGTGTTGCAGGCCAAGGGGTTCCTGTACACGCTGGCGGATCTGATGGGCTCGGCCGAACTGGCCACCACCCACGAGGGCTGCCGCTATGTGACGCTGCGCCTCACCTCCAGCATGTACCACCGCTTCCACGCGCCGCAGGACATGTGCATCGACCGCGTCACCTACCTCAGCGGCGACACCTGGAACGTGAACCCCATCGCGCTCAAGCGCATCGAGGGGCTGTTCTGCAAGAACGAACGCGCGGTGATCGAGGCGCGCCTGTGTGCCGATGGCTCGCGCCTGACGCTGGTGCCGGTGGCGGCAATCCTGGTGGCCAGCATCCGGCTGCATTGCCTGCCGGAACGGCTGCACCTGCGCTATCGCGGGCCCCATGTCATTCCTTGTCAGGCCCAGGCCCAGCGGGGGGAGGAGCTGGGCTGGTTTGAACACGGCTCCACCATCATCGTCTTCGTACCGCCCGACGCGCGGTTGGCGGATGGCCTGGAAACCGGGAGCGGGATACGGGCCGGCCAAGCGCTGTTCGAGCGCTCTGTGGAGCACGGCATGGCGTGTCACGAAACGGTCATGGGTTCGTCATAGGCTGCGTATCCCCCTTTACTGGACCCCAGCCATGGCCCTTCCGCACGACGAGATCCTCCGCCGCATTGAACGCGACCTGCTCGACAGCTACGATGAAGAGTTGGAGTTGGAAATCGAAGACCGCGATCCGGTCGGTTACGGCACTGACCTGGGCCACGGCCACACCGACGCCGACAAGCAGTGCCGCATCGCCTACTTCAAGGAGCTGTTCAAGCTGCAGGGTGAACTGGTGAAACTGCAGGACTGGGTGGCCACCACCAAGCAGAAGGTGGTGATCCTGTTCGAAGGTCGCGACGCCGCTGGCAAGGGTGGCGTGATCAAGCGCATCACCCAGCGGCTGAACCCCCGCGTGTGCCGGGTGGTGGCGCTGCCCGCGCCCAACGACCGTGAACGCACCCAGTGGTATTTCCAGCGCTACGCGGCTCACCTCCCAGCTGCGGGCGAAATCGTGCTGTTCGACCGCAGCTGGTACAACCGCGCCGGGGTGGAAAAGGTCATGGGTTTCTGCGCCGACGAGGAGGTGGAGGAGTTCTTCCGCTCGGTGCCCGAGTTCGAGCGCATGCTGGTGCGCTCGGGTATCAGGCTCATCAAGTACTGGTTTTCCATCACCGACGACGAGCAGCACCTGCGCTTTCTGGGTCGCATCCACGACCCGCTCAAGCAGTGGAAGCTCAGTCCCATGGACCTGGAAAGCCGCCGCCGCTGGGAGGACTACACCCGCGCCAAGGAAACCATGCTCGACCGCACCCACATTCCCGAGGCGCCGTGGTGGGTGGTGCAGGCCGTGGACAAGAAAAAGGCCCGGCTCAACTGCATCCATCATTTGCTTTCGCAATTCGACTACCACGAGATCGAGCGCCCCGAAGTGACCTTGCCCGCCCGCGTTCGGAACGCCGATTATCTGCGCCACCCGGTGCCTGCCCACATGATCGTGCCCGAGGTGTACTGAGCCTTGTGCCCTGGCGGGCGATGTCATGTATGTGCCATGAAAGCTTCATCAAGGTTTCATGTGCCCTGTTCAGACTGAGGGACTCGGATGGCTCGAGGCGAGCCGTCCTCCGTTTCACACCGATCCAGGAGCGTAGATCCATGTCTCTCAAGCGTACCTTGCTGGCGTGCACCTTGGCCGTCGCTGGCGCCGCGATGGCGCAACCCGCCCCCACCGAAATCCAGATGTGGATGGGGCTGACCGGACCCTCCGGCGAGCTGCTCAGCCGCTTTGGTGAAGACTTCAACAAGTCGCAAAACGAATACCGTGTGGTGGTGTCGTTCAAGGGGCAGTACCCCGAGCAGCGCGCCGCCGCCGTGGCCGCATTCCGCGCCGGCAACCCGCCGCACATCATGCAGATGTTCGACGCCGGCTCCGGCGACATGATCCAGGCCCGCGGGGCCGTGCTGCCGGTCTCGGAGGTGTTCAAGCGCGCCAATATCGCCTTCAACCCCTCGGACTTCATTGCACCGGCACAGGGCTACTACGGCCTGCCCAATGGCGATCTGTTGTCCATGCCGTTCAACGTGTCCACTGCCGTGCTGTTCTACAACAAGGACGCCTTCCGCAAAGCCGGCCTGAATCCCGATCGGCCGCCCCGCACCTGGCCCGAAGTGGTGGAAGCCGCAGGCAAGATCCGCTCCACCAACGCCGCCGCCTGTGGCTTCACCACCACCTGGTTGGCCTGGATCATGCTGGAGCAGTTCAACTCGCGCCACAACGTGCAGATGGGCACGCTTGGCAACGGCCGTGGCGGCCTGGGCACCTCGCTGACCGTGAGCAACCCCATGAACGAGCGCATGGTGCAGACCCTGGTGGACATGCAGCGGGACAAGCGCTTTGACTACGGTGGCCGTTCCAACGACGCCGCCGCCAAGTTCATCAGTGGCGAATGCGCCATGCTGACCCAGTCGTCCGGTGGCCTGGGGGCCATTGCGCGCGATGCCAAGTTCGAGTTCGGCACCGCCCAGCTGCCTTACTGGCCGGACGTGCAGGGCGCTCCATACGCCAGCACCGTGGGTGGGGCGTCGCTGTGGGTGTTCAACGCCCCCAACCGCACGGACAACGAATTCCGTGGCGTGGCCAAGTTCCTGGACCACCTGCGTTCCGACAAGGTCATGACCGAGTGGGCCAAGGCCACCGGCTTCCTGCCTGCCACCAACAGCGCCTTCAAGGCCATGAAGGACGAGGGCTTCTTTGCCCAGAACCCTGGTCGTGACGTGCCCATCCTGTCGCTGATCGAAGGCGCCAAGGGCGAGCACACCAGCGGATACCGCTTCGGCCGCTGGACCGAGATCCGCGACGTGTACCACGAAGAGGTGGAGCGTGCCCTGCAAGGCCGTCAGACGGCCGCCCAGGCGATGGTGAACTTCGAACGCCGTGGCAATGCCCTGCTGCGTGCCTTCGAGCGCTCGGCGAACTGATCGCTCAGCGCGTGTCCCTGGGGCTGGCTTGAGGTCGGCCCCTTTCGTTGACGCCATCGCCACCCCTCTCGCAGGGGTGGTTGTCTTATGCAAAGAAAAGTCGTATTCCCGAACCGCTGGCTGCCTTATGCATTGCTGGCTCCTCAACTCGCGGTGACGCTGGTGTTCTTCATCTGGCCCAGCGCGCAGGCCGTGCTGATGGCGTTCCAGCAGCAGGACCCGTTCGGCTTGGCGGTTCGCTGGGTGGGGCTGGACAACTTCCACGCCGTGCTCACCGACCCGGCTTACTACGACGCCGTGGTGCGTACCATGGTGTTCTCGACCGCCGTGACCTTGCTGGCTCTGGTGCCCGCGCTGATCATGGC
Organism: Burkholderiales bacterium; assembly: GCA_030603635.1. GTDB lineage: Bacteria > Pseudomonadota > Gammaproteobacteria > Burkholderiales > Burkholderiaceae_C > Tepidicella. Next base: position 3,812 of record JAUVXK010000133.1, read on the forward strand.
CGTGGCCGCCGATGCCCTGATTCGTGGGCGAGGGGCCTACACCACCGCGCTCATGGTGCCCTATGCCATTGCCCCCGCCATTGCCGGCGTGCTGTGGCTGTTCATGTTCAACCCGGCCATTGGCGTGGTGTCGCATGGCCTGCGCAGTGCGGGCGTGGCGTGGAACCCCACGCTGGACGGCACCGATGCGATGGTCCTGGTGATCATGGCCTCGGCCTGGAAGCAGATCGCCTACAACTTCCTGTTCTTCCTGGCTGGCTTGCAGTCCATCCCCAAGTCGCTGCTGGAGGCCGCCTCCATCGACGGCGCCAGCCCCTGGCACCGATTCCGCACCATCATCTTCCCGCTGCTGTCGCCCACCACCTTCTTCCTGTTGGTCGTGGGGCTGGTCTATGCCTTTTTCGACACCTTCGGCGTCATCCACGCGGTCACCTCGGGCGGCCCGGCCAAAGCCACGGAAATCTTGGTCTACAAGGTGTATTACGACGGCATCGTGGCGCTGGATCTCGGGCATTCGGCGGCGCAATCCGTGCTGCTCATGCTGCTCGTCATCGGCTTGACGATGGTGCAGTTCCGCTTCCTTGAACGTCGGGTGCATTACGCATGAGCCAGTCCACCGCCTTTACTTCGAACCGCACCAACCTGTTTGCCCATCTCGTGTTGTGGGTCGGGTTGGCCATCACCGCGTTCCCGCTCTACGTGGCCTTTGTGGCCTCCACCCTCACGAATCAGGACATCGCGCAGGCGCCCATGCCCCTGTGGCCTGGTGACCAGGGTTGGGACAACTACCGGCAGGTGCTGGTGGATGGCATGGGGGGTTCCCATCTATCGCCCCCGGTGTGGACCATGCTGCGCAACAGCCTGGCCATGGCCCTGGTGATTGCCGTGGGCAAAATCCTGGTCTCGGTGATCTCGGCCTACGCGGTGGTGTTCTTCCGCTTCCCGGGCCGCATGCTGTGTTTCTGGCTCATCTTCATCACCCTCATGCTGCCGGTGGAGGTGCGCATCCTGCCCACCTACCAGGTGGTGACCGATCTCGGCCTCATCAACACCTTTGCCGGGCTCACCTTGCCGCTCATCGCGTCGGCCACGGCCACGCTGCTGTTCCGGCAGTTCTTCCTCACGCTGCCCGACGAACTGGTCGAGGCCGCCAAGATCGACGGCGCCGGGCCGCTGCGCTTTTTCTGGGACGTGGTGCTTCCGCTCACTCGCATTCAGATCGCGGCGCTGTTCGTCATCCTCTTCGTGTACGGCTGGAACCAGTACCTCTGGCCGCTGCTTATCGTGACAGACATCCACCTCGACACCATAGTGGTCGGCATCGCCAAGATGATCGGCACGGGCGACGCGGCCACCGACTGGAACCTCGTCATGACCACCACCGTGATGGCCCTGCTGCCGCCCGCGCTGGTCGTCGTGCTGATGCAGAAATGGTTCGTCCGCGGCTTGGTGGACAGCGAAAAATAATCAAGGACTTTCATGGCTTCCCTCGAATTCAAACAAGTCATCAAGCGCTACGGCACGGGCCCGGCCGCCGTGCAGGTGATCCACGGTGTGGACGCGCTGATTCACGACGGCGAGTTCATCGTCATGGTCGGCCCTTCGGGCTGCGGCAAGAGCACCTTGCTGCGCATGGTCGCGGGCCTGGAAGACATCACCGGCGGTGAAATTGCCATTGGTGATCGCACCGTCAACGGGGTGGAACCCGCCCGGCGCGACATCGCCATGGTGTTCCAGAATTACGCCCTGTACCCGCACATGAGCGTGTTCGACAACATGGCCTATGGTCTGCGCATCCGTCGCTTGCCCGAGGCCGAGGTGCGTGCCCGCGTGGAAACGGCGGCGCAGACGCTGGAACTCTCGGCCCTGCTGCAGCGCCGGCCCAGCCAGCTCTCGGGCGGCCAGCGCCAGCGCGTGGCCATGGGCCGCGCCATCGTGCGGCAGCCCCAGGTGTTTCTGTTCGACGAACCCCTGTCCAACCTCGACGCCAAGCTGCGCGCGCAGACCCGGCTTGAAATCCAGAAACTCCACCGTACACTGGGCATCACCTCGCTGTTCGTTACGCACGATCAGGTCGAGGCCATGACCCTGGCACAACGCATGATGGTGATGAATGGCGGCCGTATGGAACAGTTTGCCACCCCGGAGGAGGTGTACCGCCGCCCTGCCAGCCTGTTCGTGGCTGGCTTCATGGGGGCGCCGCCCATGAACCTGTTGCGGCATGCGCCCGGGGTGCAGGCGGGCACGGTGCTGGGCATTCGGCCCGAACATCTGCTGTGGGACACACAGGGCTGGGAAGCCGTGGTGGACTCCATCGAGCTCCTGGGCGCCGAGCGGCTGCTGCACCTGCGGCTGGGCAGCGAAGACCTCACCATGCGCATCTCCGCGCAGGACGACGCACCTGTCATGGGCGACACGGTGCGCATCCGGCCCAACGAGGCCCTGATTCACACCTTCGACGCGGCCACGGGCCTGAGGCGGGCATGAGCAAAGCCGCTGCCGAAGACTGGCCCTACCCGTTGTGGATCGGGCATCGGGGAG
>JAUVXK010000025.1 GCA_030603635.1 Burkholderiales bacterium
GTTGAGGTGCGTGGGGCCGGTGGAGCCAAAGCACGAGCCCAGGTTGTTCACGCTGACGACGAACCAGCGGTTCGTGTCCACCGCTTTGCCGGGGCCGATCATGTTGTCCCACCAGCCTTCGCTTCTGGGGATGGGCTGGCCACTGGCGTCCGCGTGGCGTCCGGCCACATGGTGGCTGGCGTTGAGGGCGTGGCAGATCAGCACCGCGTTGGAACGGTCGGCGTTGAGGGTGCCATAGGTCTCGTAGACGAGTTCGTAGCCAGGCAGCACCGTGCCGCTCTGCAGCGGCAGGGGCAGGTCGAACCGAAGGGTTTGGGGGGTAGCGATCACGTGAGCTTGGAGCCAACAAAAAACCCGGTGCCGCAAGAGGCCGTCGCTGACAGGGGGACGGGTGCGGGGACCGGGTGTCTCCTGTTTAGCGGCATTTCTTACGCGCCCGCAATCCGGAAAAACAAATCGGCGCACTCCAAGTATAGGGCATAGGACCGGATTGTTGTCACTTCGCAACGCTGTGTCCGTCCATTTCACGCAAAAGGGCCCGAAAACCGTCCCTGGAAGCGCTTGCGCCACACGAAAAGAAAAAAAACACACACGGTTTCGGCCAGAGGCGCATAATGGGTGGGCGTGTGCGCCAAGCGCATGCAAGACAGGTGATCGGTCAGTTTCGCGTGCCACTGCAGCCAGGTAAGCGGTTTCGTCGTGCCAACGGGGCTCCATCGCTATTTCGTTTTTCTTTGTGTTTTCAGGAGTCCCGTCAATGGGCAACAAACTGTACGTCGGCAACCTTCCCTATACCGTGCGCGACGACGATCTTCAGCAGGCTTTCGGCGCCTATGGCCAGGTCAACAGCGCCAAGGTCATGATGGAACGCGACACCGGTCGCTCCAAGGGCTTCGGCTTCGTGGAAATGGGCAGCGATTCCGAAGCCCAATCTGCCATCCAGGGCATGAACGGGCAATCGCTCGGTGGCCGTAGCCTGGTGGTCAACGAAGCACGTCCGATGGAGCCCCGTCCCCCGCGCAGCGGTGGCGGTGGTTTCGGTGGCGGTCGTCGCGAAGGTGGCTTCGGCGGTGGCGAAGGCCAGTTCCGCAGCCCCTACGGTGGTGGCGGTCGTCGCGAAGGCGGCGGCGGTCGCGGCGGTTACTGATCGCGGCACAGCCCGGGTTCCACCCGGGCGTCCGGAAAAATCCCACAACCCCGTCTGGCGTGAGCTGGCGGGGTTGTCGTCTTTCAGGGGCGAGAGTTCAGCGTGGCCCGGACTCGTCCCTCCAGATCGGCCTGGCGCGTGCCGTCGGCGTAGCGCAGCCGGTCCGCACGGATGCGGTCGCTCCCTCGGAGCATCACCACCGGCTGATCGGATTCGAGTCGCTCATCATCCACGTGGTAGGTCAGCGCGTCGCCCTGGAACTCCAGGCGCGGCAGCACACGCCCGTCGGGCAGCCGGTGGGCTTCACGGACGATGACCACCTCGCCCGTGAGGGCGTAGAAGGTCTGGGCGTCGTTCGTCAGCAGGCGTCGGGCCCGTGCTGTGGTGAGACGCCCGATGGCATTGACGGCGCGCAGCTGCACCTCATCCACCTCCAGCGTGTCGGTGGCGGGATAGTGTCGCAACTCCGCTCCCCGCAGTTCGGATTTCAGCGTGCCATCCGGAGTGAACGTACGCACGGCGAAGTCGCGCATGAAATAGTCGGGCGCCTGCGACACCGGGCTGGCAGGGCGGGGGGGGGTGGGCCGGGGCGCCTGGCTGACCACCCAGTAACTGCCCAGGGCAAGCAGCCCCATCAACAACACCGGCAGGTAGATCGAGAGCTGGTCCCACCACCACCCTAACCGGGAAGGGGCGCGCCGCACGTCGTGCGAGGCCAGTGCCGGGGTCGGTGGGGTTGCCGGAGTCAAGCGCCGGCCTCCTGGAGCAGGTGGGCATAGCGCCCATGGGCGACCAGCAGCAGGTCACAGAGCTCGCGGACCGCCCCCTGCCCGCCGGCGGCACGGGTGATGTAATGGGCCGCTCCCCGCACTTCGACCTGGGCGGCCGGGGGTGCGACGGCCAGGGCACAGCGCCGCAACACCGGCAGGTCGGGCCAGTCGTCGCCCATGGCCGCGGCCTGCGACCAGTCCAGCCCCAGTTCTTCCAGCATGGATTCGGCGGCAGGACGCTTGTCTTCGGTACCGAAACGGGCGTGAGTGACGCCCAGGGCCTGCAGGCGCAGCCGCAGCGCGGCCGAATCGCGCCCGGTGACCACCGCAGGGGTGATGCCGGCGCGTTGCAGCAGCTTGATGCCGTGGCCATCCAGGGTGTGGAAACGTTTGAGGGTTTCGCCGGTTTCGGTGTAGTAGAGCCCTCCGTCGGTGAGCACGCCATCGATGTCGAAGAACACGATCTGGACGGGCTGTGCACGCAGCAGCACCTCGGGGTCGAAGCCGAGCAGCGGACGTAGGGGCGGAAGCGGGGAGGTCATGGGTCAGATCACCTTGGCGCGCATGAGATCGTGGCTGTTGAGGGCGCCGCACAGACGACCGGCGGTGTCCACCACCAGGACGCTGGTGATCCGGTGGACTTCCATGAGCTCGGCCGCTTCAACGGCCAGCGCGTCAGGCCGGATGGTTCGCGGGCTGGGGTGCATGACCTGGGCGGCGGTGACGGTCTGAAGATCCGCGCCGCGTTCGATCAGGCGGCGCAGGTCACCGTCGGTGAAGATCCCGACGGGCACGCCCTCGGCGTCAAGGACGGCCGTGGCTCCCAGCCCTCCGGCGCTGATTGCGCGCATCATTTCAGGCAGGCTGGCGTCCAGCCCGACGCGGGGGGCCTGGTCGGCCGGTCGCATCACATCGCTGACCATCGTCAGCAGCTTGCGGCCCAGGGCGCCACCGGGATGGGAGCGGGCGAAGTCGTCGGCCTTGAAGCCCCGGGCGTCCAGCAGCGCCACGGCCAGGGCATCGCCCATGGCCAGTTGCGCAGTGGTGCTGGCGGTCGGGGCGAGGTTGTGCGGGCAGGCCTCCTTGTCGACGCGGGTGTCGAGGACCACGTCGGCATGCCGGCCCAGGGTGGAGTCGGCGCGGCCGGTCATGGCCAGCAGCGGGACGCCCATGCGCTTGATGAGCGGCACGATGGCGGTGAGTTCCTCGCTTTCTCCGCTGTTGCTGATGGCGAGGACCGCATCTGTGGCGGTGATCATTCCGAGGTCGCCGTGGCTGGCCTCGGCGGGGTGCATGAACATGGCAGGGGTGCCGGTGGAGGCGAGTGTGGCAGCGATCTTGCGCCCCACATGGCCGCTCTTGCCCATGCCGGTCACGACCACCCGCCCCGGGCAGGCCAGGATGCGAAGCGCCGCTTCGACAAAACGCCCGTCCAGTCGCTCACCCATCGCGAGCACGGCTTGGGCTTCGATGGTCAGGGTGTCTCGGGCCAGGGTCAGCAGGCGCTGCGAAGAGGGCTCGTCATCGGTGAGGGGCATGGCGTGGATTATCCGACACCCGCGTTGCGGGCAGGGTCCATAATTCCGCCATGGACACCTCCGCCTACCTCAAGTCCCACATCCGCACAGTGCCCGATTGGCCGGCGCCCGGCGTGCAGTTCCGCGACATCACGCCGCTGCTGCAGGATCCCAAAGTTTTTCGCGTGCTGATCGACGCCTTCGTGCATCGCTACATGGAGCGCGCCCTGCGTCCGGACGTGGTGGCGGGCTTGGACGCTCGGGGCTTCATCATCGGGTCGGTACTTGCCTACGAGCTCGGCGTGGGGTTCGTGCCCATCCGCAAGAAGGGCAAGCTGCCGTTCACCACGGTGGAGGAGACCTACGAGCTCGAGTACGGGTCGGCCACTGTGGAGCTGCATACCGACGCCGTGCAGCCGGGCGACCGGGTGCTCCTGATCGACGACCTGATCGCCACCGGCGGCACGATGATGGCGGGCAAGAAGCTGCTTGAGAAGCTCGGCGCGGTGGTCACCGAGGGCGCTGCCATCGTGGCCTTGCCCGAATTGGGCGGACTCGACCGCCTGCGGGCATCGGGGCTGGCCCTCAACACCCTGGTGAGCTTCGAGGGGCACTGAGCGGGTGCGTCAGCTCAGGTCACCCATCTGGGTGTCGCTGAGCGGATGGTCGTCGTGCCGTTGCCGCCTGGGCATGGGCCGGGTCGGCTCGAAATCGGGTGGGCGGTTCGCAGTGGGCCGGCTGTGCGATCGATCGTGCAGGGCCTGACGCAGGGCTTCGATCTCGTCGCGGGTGATTTCGTCTTGCCGGGACGCGACGGGCGTGGTCGCGGCAGGGGGCGCAGCGTCGTCCCACCAGCGCCAGTACAGCGACTTCACTTCCAGCTGTACCCGGTCGCGGGCCAGCTGCTGCAGACTGTGCTCCAGGGTTTCAGGCCCACCGGGCAACAGGTCTTCGGCATCACGTCGCAGGTCGAGCAGAACCACGTGCGAACGGCCTTCGGGGTCCAGCGTCAGCACCTTGAACTTGTAGGCCCCCGAGAGCACGCCGGCGCGGATCATGGTTTCACGCACCACGGCGTAGAGCTGTTCCCGGCGCGAGGCACGGCGTTGGCGCAACGGGGCCTCGCCGGTGCCGGTCGCCGGGGCAGGGTTCGCTGCGCGCGGGGGCTCGGGGCGGGCTGCCCAGATGCCGCGCCAGCGTGCGAGCCAGCGCTTCCAAGCCGGTGCATCACTCATCGAAAACCCGCCTCTGCCTTTCAAAACGGCCGATCAGCCGTCACAATGGACCTCATTGTGCCTCCAGATGGCCCGTTTTTGTCCGATACTTGACCCACATCTATCCATAGCAACCGAGGAGATCGCATGACGATGACCGCTCAGCAGCCGTCCGCCAAGGCGGGAGCGGGCGCCGCAGGGGGCGCCGCCCAGGGCAATTCCGAGTTCCTGACATTCCGCCTGGGCGCGGAGGAGTATGGCATCGACATCCTGCGCGTGCAGGAAATCCGCTCCTTCGAAGAGCCGACCCGCATTGCCAACGCGCCTGCTTTCATCAAGGGCGTCGTGAATCTGCGCGGTGTCATCGTGCCGGTCGTCGATCTCCGGATCAAGCTGGGTTGCGAGAAGGTCGAGTACAACGATTTCACCGTGGTGATCGTGCTCAACGTCAAGGGCCGGGTCGTCGGCGCGGTGGTGGACTCTGTATCCGACGTGCTCGAACTGCCCCGTGACGCCATCCGTCCCGCCCCCGAGATGAGCAGCGCCTCCGTGGACACCGCCTTCATCACCGGCATCGCCAGCGTGGGGGAGCGCATGCTCATCCTCATGGATATTGAAGCACTGATGTCCAGCCCGGACATGGGACTGATCGACAGCGCGGCGGCCTGAGCGCCCGCCGTGACACCTCGGCGCGCGCCGCGCGCTGGACCTTGAGGGAGATTCCGGATGAGTTTGTTGTCGTTCATGAGGGCGTTCACCATACGCCTGCGCATGATCGGTGCCATTGCGGTGGTGCTTGTGCTGTTGCTGATGGTCGGCGGTGCCGGCCTGTGGGGCATGTATCGCATGCAGGCCTTCAACCACGATTTCGTGCAGCATTCGTTTGCCGAATCGGTGGCCATGGGGCAGTTGCAGGTCAAGCTGGGCGAATTGCGTCGTTATGAGCGCGACATGATCATCAACTACGAGCAGCCCGAAGCCGTGCGGACCGCCAAACGTCAGTGGGACGGTGCCTGGAAGGATGTTCAGACCCGCCTCGATGAAATGCTGCGTGGCGAGCCGGACGCAGACGATGCGCTGGTGCGGCAGGTGCGCGAACTGCTGACCGTCTATGCCCAGGCCATGGAGCCCATCTCGCGCCAGCTCGAATCCGGGGCCTACGATTCCGCCACCACCGCCAATCGCTTGCTGCGGAATGCGCATGAAGCCTTCGACAAGGTGGATGCGGTCATGGTCCAGTTGGACCAGCTGCTGGGCGAGGAGGTCCGCGAGGCGTACGAGCAGGCGGAAAAGACGTCGACGCTGATCCTGATCGTCTTCGGCGTCGCCGTGGCCCTGGCCGCGTTCATTGTGGTGCCGACCACGCTGGCGAACATGCACAGCATCACGCGGCCCCTTCAGCAGGCCCAGGGTCTGGCTGTGTCGATTGCCCGCGGCGACCTGACCACGCAACCCGATCTGCGAGGCTCCGACGAGCTGACCGAGCTGATGCGTTGCCTGGTGGACATGCAGTCGTCGCTGTCCCGTACGGTGGGTGAGGTGCGCGCGGCGGCCGACAGCATCCGCGTGGCGAGTACCGAAATCGCTTCGGGCAACCAGGATCTCAGCGCACGCACCGAGCAGGCGGCGTCCAACCTGCAGCAGGCCGCTTCCAGCATGGACCAGATCGCCGCCACCGCCCAGCAGTCGGCGGACGCCGCCCGGTCCGCCAGCAGCATGGCCCAGGACAACGCGACCGTGGCCCAGCAGGGTGGCGAACTGGTGGGACAGGTGGTCCGCACCATGGAGGACATCCACCAGAGCAGTCAGAAGATCCACGACATCATCGGTGTCATCGACGGCATCGCCTTCCAGACCAACATCCTGGCGTTGAACGCCGCCGTGGAGGCTGCGCGGGCCGGCGAGGCCGGCCGCGGTTTCGCGGTCGTGGCCGGCGAGGTGCGCAGCCTGGCTCAGCGCAGTGCCGAGGCAGCGCGCGAGATCAAGGGCCTGATCAGCGCCAGCGTCGAGAAGGTGGACGTCGGCACGCAGATCGTGCACCAGGCCGGTCGCACCATCCACGACATCGTGGACAACGCGCAGAAAGTGTCGTCGTTCATCGGCGACATCACATCGGCCTCGGCCGAGCAGTCGCAGGGACTGGCCGAGATCAACGGCGCCGTGGCCCAGCTCGACCAGATGACCCAGCAGAACGCGGCGCTGGTGGAGCAAAGCGCGGCGGCGGCCGACAGCCTGCGCGACCAGGCCCAGCGTCTGGCCGAACTGGTGGCGGTGTTCAAACTCATGAATGGCGACGGCGGACATCCCCCGTTGACGCCTGCGGCCACCCGGGGGCATGGTGCGACGGGGCCCTACAAGGGGCCTGACCGGCGGCTGACTGCCCGCTAGGGCTTTTCGGAATCAGGGATCGCGATGACAGGAGACTCGTATGCGGTTGGGTAATCTTCGTATCGGTTGGCGACTCGGTCTGGGCTTCGGATCGGTGCTTGTGTTGATGTCCATCCTGGGGGCGCTTGCCCTCTACGAGTTCCGGGTTCTGGTGCAGGACGTGGCCGACGTCCGGCATCAGGAGCACCGGACTGCCGTGGCCCGCGAATGGGCCGACAGCACCCGGCTCAACATTGCCCGCGTGATGGCGATCGCGACTTCCGGGAACGCGCCGGCAGTGGACCGCTTCTTCTCTCCACAGATCGCCCAGACGACGGAGCGCATCAACGTGTTGCAGAAGACGCTGGAGGAACAGGCGCAACTGGAGGAGGAGCGTGCCTTGCTGGCGCGCATCGCCCAGTTGCGCACCGACTACATCAACACCCGGCGTGAGTACTTTGCCTTGCTGACCTCCCAGCCGCCATCCCAACGCCCGGTCGAGCCGGTCGAGGGAGAGGATGTCGAGGCGGCGCAAGCGGCCGCGGCCGCCGCAGCGTCGGCTTTGGCCACGGCGGCGGCGGAGGCTGAGCGTTTCCTGCAAGGTCGCCTGCTGCCTTCGGCAGAGGTTTACATGGCAGGCCAGCGCCAGTTCGTGGAGTTGCAGGAACGGCTCACCGCCGAGGTGGCCGAACAGGCCGTAAGGGAGGGCGACATCGCCACGCTGTATGTGCTGGTGCTGGCCGTGGCTGGCTTGCTGGTCGGGGTGGTCGTGGCGGTCTCGATGTCGCGCACCATCACGGCACCCCTCAAGGAGGCGGTGGATGCGGCGAACCGGGTCGCCGAGGGCGACCTGACCCGACAGATCCCCGTGGACCGTCGCGACGAGATCGGCGAGTTGCTGCAGGCCCTCAACGGGATGCAGGTTTCCCTGCTGCGGGTGATCGGCCAGATCCGCGAATCGAGCGACGGCATCGGCCAGGCCGCCAGCGAGATTGCCATGGGCAACCAGGACCTGAGCAGCCGCACCGAGCAGTCCGCGAGCAGCCTGGAGGAGACCGCGTCCAGCATGGAAGAGCTCACGGCCACGGTGCGCCAGAGTGCCGATGCAGCGCGGCAGGCGAACCAGCTCGCGTCCAGCGCGGCGGAAGTGGCCTCTCGGGGTGGGTCGGTGGTCGGTCAGGTGGTGCACACCATGAACGACATCAACCAGAGCAGCCAGAAGATCAGCGACATCATCAGCGTGATCGACGGCATCGCCTTCCAGACCAACATTCTGGCGCTGAACGCGGCGGTGGAGGCCGCCCGGGCGGGCGAGCAGGGTCGTGGCTTTGCCGTGGTGGCGGGCGAGGTACGCACGCTGGCGCAGCGCAGTGCCCAGGCGGCCAAGGAAATCAAGGACCTGATCAACGCCAGCGTGCAGCGGGTGCAGGACGGCAGCCGGCTGGTGCAGGACGCTGGTAACACCATGAGCGAAATCGTTTCCAGTGTCCAGCGGGTCACCGACATCGTCGGTGAGATCTCCGCTGCCGCCGCAGAGCAAAGCGACGGGATCTCGCAGGTCAACGTGGCGGTCGCCCAGCTGGATCAGATGACCCAGCAGAACGCGGCGCTGGTGGAAGAAAGTGCCGCAGCGGCTCAGAGCATGCGCGACCAGGCCGAGCGACTCGCCCAGGCGATCTCGGCGTTCCGCACCGGAGAGGCTGCCCGTGCGGTGGTTTCCACGCCCCGTCGCAGCCCTCCCGTCAAGCCAGCAGCGAAGTCCGCAACAGGCAAGCCGGTGGCCAAGACCGGTGACAAATTGCCACCGCCCAAGCCCCATGCCGTGGCGAAGACGGCGGCGATACCCAGTGGTTCTTCGGCGCCTGTACCGGCGCCCGCGGCCGCTCCGAAAGCCCTGCCGAAGGCCCCTCCCGCCACGGCACCCAAGCCCGCCACCAACGCCGACGGTGACTGGGAAAGCTTCTGATTGGCCAAGGACTCCCCATGAACGCCCGACTCCCCGACACCGTGCTGGACGCCCGAGCCGCCGAGGATCTGATTGCGGCCCGCTGGCAGGACAGCATCCTGCCCGAGCTCCATCGCTACATCGAGGTGCCAGCCAAGTCCCCGGCCTTTGATCCGGACTGGGCTGCACACGGTCACCTGGAAACGGTTTTGCGGCAGGCCGCCGACTGGGTGGCCGCGCAGAAGGTGGAGGGACTGACCCTGGAGGTGGTGAGGCTGCAGACGGGCGACGGCCGGCCTCGTACCCCCGTGCTCTTTTTCGAGGTGCCTGCGAGTGCCGGGCGACAAGGCGAGCCGGCACCGGCCAGCGGCCAGACCGTGCTCATGTACGGTCATCTGGACAAGCAGCCTGAATTCAACGGCTGGCGCAGCGACCTGGGCCCCTGGACCCCCAGGCTCATCGACGGCAAGCTCTACGGACGAGGCGGTGCGGACGATGGCTATGCCGTCTACGCCAGCTTGGCGGCGATCCAGGCGCTGAAGGCGCAGGGCGTGGCCCATCCCCGCATCGTCGGCCTGATCGAGACCTGTGAAGAGAGCGGCTCCCATGACCTGTTGCCTTATGTGGACGCCTTGCGTCCCCGCCTGGGCGACGTGGGGCTGGTGATCTGTCTGGACAGCGGGGCCGGCAACTACGACCAGCTGTGGCTGACCACCAGCCTGCGCGGCATGGCCAGCGGTGTGCTCAAGGTGGAGGTGCTGACCGAAGGTGTGCACTCCGGCGACGCCTCCGGTCTGGTGCCGTCCAGCTTTCGCATCGTCCGCCAGGTGCTGGATCGGCTGGAAGACAGCGCCACCGGCCGTCTGCTGCCACAGCGCTTCCATTGCGAGGTGCCGGCCGAGCGCCTTGACCAGGCGCGCGCCACTGCTGCGATCCTGGGTGAGGAGGTCTACCGGCGCTTCCCCTGGGCGCACCACGACTGCGGAGGTTCCAGTGTCTTTGCCCTGCCGACCACCACCGACCCGGTCGAGGCGCTGATCAACCGCACCTGGCGCCCGACGCTCAGCGTCACGGGTGCCGAAGGCTTCCCGACGCTGCAGAACGCCGGCAATGTGTTGCGTCCGTACACCGCGTTCAAGCTCAGTCTGCGTCTGCCTCCGCTGGTGGACGCGGCCGAGGCGGTGCAGGAACTGAAAGCCCTGCTGGAAGACAATGCGCCCTATCAGGCCAAGGTGACGTTCGTCCCCGAAGGCGCGGCCACCGGCTGGAACGCTCCCGCCACGGCGCCCTGGTTCGAGCAGGCGCTGCACGCCTCCAGCCAGGCCCACTTCGGCGCGCCCTGCGGGTTCATCGGCCAGGGCGGCACCATCCCGCTCATGAACATGCTGAGCCAGGGCTTTCCCCGGGCGCAGATGATGGTCTGCGGTGTCCTGGGACCCAAGAGCAACGCCCACGGCCCGAACGAGTTCCTCCATGTGCCGTTTGCCCAGCGGCTCACGGCAGCGGTGGCCGAGGTGATCGCGCGCATGCCCTGAGCGCTCCGCCTGGAGCGGTCTGTGTTCACACCGCCTCCCGGGCGTGCGCCCGGCGCTTGGCCGCCAGCCACAGCAAGGACAGGCCGAGCAAGACGACCGGTGCCAGAGAGCCCATGTTCAACCATTCCCAGCCCCGGGTGGTCACCAGTGCGCCAGAAGCAAATGACGTGATCGCCATGGTGGCAAAGACGAAGAAGTTGATGGCCGCTTGGGCCTTGTCCTTTTCTTCCGGCCTGTAGGCCTCCATGGCCAGCGTGGTGCTGCCGGTGAACAGGAAATTCCAGCCCACCCCCAGCAGGAACAGCGCCACCAGGAACTGGTGCAGGTTCTGGCCCGAGAGGGCGATCGCGATACAGGCGAGGTTCAATCCCACGCCCACACCCATGACCGGCAGGACCCCGAAGCGCTTGATCAGATGGCCGGTGAAAAAGCCCGGCGCGAACATGCCGATCACATGCCATTCCAGCACCAGCGCGGCATCCGAGAAGGGCATCCCGCACACCTGCATGGCCAGTGGGGTGGCGGCCATCAGCAGGTTCATCACCCCGTAGCCGAGCGCCGCACCCAGGGTGGCCACGATGAATACCGGCTGGCGCATGATCTCGCGCAGGGGCCTGCCACTGGTGGCCCCCGGTTTCTTGGGGGGATCCTTGGGGAAGTGAATGCCGGCCATCACCGCCATGGACACCAGTGCGACGACTGCCAGGGCCAGATAGGCCCCCAGGAAGGGCTTGCCCAGCCAGTCTCGGGTGTGGTTGGCCAGGTTCGGGCCGACGATGGCGCCGATCAGTCCGCCAGCGAGCACCAGCGACACGGCTTTTTCGCGAAAGGAAGCGGCCGCCAGTTCGCCGGCGGCAAAGCGGTACAGCTGCCCGTTGGCGCTGTAGTAGCCTGCCACCACCGTGGCCAGGACCAGCAGCCAGAAGTTGCCCACGTAGAGCGCAGCCGCGCACATCAGGGCCGACAGGAAGGCCACCAGCAGCCCGAGCTGGAACGACACCTGTCGCCCCCAGCGCCGCTGGCTGCGCGCCACCAGTCCGGTGGACAGGGCGCCTCCGACCACATAGCCCATGACGGGCAGCGTGGCCATCCACCCGAGCGGGGCCAGGCTCAGGCCGACCAGCCCATTGATGGCGATGAATACCACGTTGTTCGTGAGAAACAGGCCTTGTGCGCCGGCCAGCAGCCAGAGGTTTTTGTTCATAACCGTGTGTTTATATACGAATGCGAGCGGCCTGTCTGTCCGCTCCGTCCGCCGGGGAGACCTTGGAAATCCCGTCCTCATCCCCACTCTCTACAATCCGTCATCTGTCAACAGCCAATCTGCGGAGGGCCCTGCATGGTTCCCCATCTCGTCACGGCCCTCACAGGCCCCATCAACGAACTTGAACAGCGCATCCTCGAATCCACGCCCGTCATCGAACGCTGGTTCCGGCTCGAGTGGATGGAGCACACGCCGCCGTTCTACAGCTCGGTGGACATCCGCAACGCCGGCTTCAAGCTCGCGCCGGTGGACACCAACCTCTACCCCGGCGGATGGAACAACCTCACGCCCGAGATGCTCCCGCTGGCGGTGCAGGCCGCCATGGCCGCGATCGAGAAAATCTGCCCTGAGGCCAAGAACCTGCTCCTGGTGCCCGAGAACCACACCCGCAACATGTTCTACCTGATGAACGTGGCGCAATTGCAGAAGATCTTCTACCAGGCCGGGCTGAACGTGCGCCTGGGTTCGCTCAACCCCGACATCAAGGAACCCACCACCTTCGATCTGCCCAATGGCGAGCAGGTGACACTGGAGCCGCTGATCCGCGACAAGCGCCGCCTGGGCCTCAAACATTTCGATCCGTGCACCATCCTGCTCAACAACGACCTCAGTGCCGGGGTTCCCGGCATCCTGGAGGACATCCACGAACAGTACCTGCTGCCGCCGCTGCATGCGGGCTGGCACGTGCGCAAGAAGAGCAACCACTTCAAGGCCTACGAAGAGGTGGCCAAGCGCTTCGGCAAGCTGCTGGGCCTGGATCCATGGCTCATCAACCCGATGTTCAACCACTGCGGTGAAGTGAACTTCGCCGAAGGCACCGGCATGGAGTGCCTGCAGACCAACGTCGATGCCCTGCTCACCCGCATCAAGAAGAAGTACAAGGAGTACGGCATCAACGAAAAGCCGTTCGTGGTGGTGAAGGCCGACAACGGCACCTACGGCATGGGCATCATGACGGTCCGAGACGCCAAGGAACTGGAGGCGCTCAATCGCAAGACCAAGAACAAGATGAACGTCATCAAAGACGGCCAGCAGGTGTCCGACGTGATCATCCAGGAAGGCGTGCTGACCCACGAGCGCATCAACGACGCCGTGGCCGAGCCGGTCGTGTACATGATGGACCGCTATGTGGTGGGGGGCTTCTACCGGGTGCACGCCGACCGGGGGGTCGACGAGAACCTCAACGCCCCCGGGGCGAGCTTCGTGCCGCTGGCGTTCGAGAAAGGTGCACAGCAGCCGCAGCCGGGCGTCAAGCCGGGCGCCAGCGTGCCCAACCGTTTCTACATGTATGGTGTGATCGGACGCCTCGCCATGCTGGCCGCCAGCTACGAGCTGGAAGCCACCGACCCGAACGCCGAGGAGTACGAATGACGGCGAGGCGCATCCTGTTCGTGGCCGATCCGCTGGCCACCTTCAAGACCTACAAGGACAGCACCTTCGCGATGATGCGCGAACTGCAGCGGCGCGGTCATGCGGTGGCGGCCTGTGAGCCCGCGCATCTGCAGTGGCAAAGCGGCGAGCCCGTGACCGCGCTGCTGCGGCACATCTCCCTGACCGGCGACGCGGACGACTGGTACCGGGTGACCCACCAGGGCCGGGAGGCGCTGAAGGACTTCGACGCGGTGCTGATGCGCAAGGACCCGCCGTTCGACAGCGAGTACTTCTACGCCACCCACCTGCTGGAACAGGCCGAGCGTGAGGGCGCCCGCGTGTTCAACCGCCCAAGCGCCCTGCGTGACCACCCGGAAAAACTGGCCCTGATGGAGTTTGGCGAATTCGCACCGCCCACGCTTGTCACGCGCTCTCCCGAGGCCATCCGCCAGTTCCACGCCGAGCACCGCGACATCATCCTCAAGCCCCTGGATGGGATGGGCGGCATGGGCATTTTCCGCGTGGGACCCGACGGCATGAACCTGGGCTCCATTGTGGAAACGCTGAACCACGGAGGTCATACCAGCGTGATGGTGCAACGCTACCTGCCCGAGATCGTGGCCGGCGACAAGCGCCTGTTGTTGATCGGCGGGGAAGCGGCACCATTTTGTCTGGCCCGTATTCCCCAGGGGACGGAAGTGCGCGGTAACCTGGCTGCCGGTGGCAAAGGGGTTGCCCAGCCGCTGACCGAGAGCGACTGGGCCATCGCCCGGGCCATCGCTCCGCGACTGGCTGAGCGCGGCTTGCTGCTGGTGGGCCTGGACGTGATCGGCGACAAGGTCACCGAGATCAACGTCACCAGCCCCACCTGCTTCCAGGAAATTCAGCAGCAGACGGGCTTCGACGTGCCCGCCATGTTCGTGGATGCGCTGGAGCGCGCGCTGCGCGTGAGCGCCTGAACATGGCTTGGGCCATGGGGGTGGGCGCCTGGGTGCCGCGCTGGCTGCGAGCGCTGGCGTTTTGGACCACGGCCGCTGTCGTGGTCGTGCTGTCGCTGCTGCCGACCCAGCACCTGCCCGAGGTGGCTTTCAACCTCTGGGACAAAGCGCAGCACGCCTTCGGTTTTGCGGTCCTCACCTTCCTGGGGTTGTGGGCTTATCCACACCGCGTGCGTCGGGTGCTCGTGGGCATGTTGCTGCTGGGGGCGATGATCGAACTGGCTCAGGGCGCCACCGGCTGGCGCCATGGCGACTGGCTGGATCTGCTGGCCGATGCCGTGGGCGTGGCCGCGGGGGCCATGCTCTGGCTCAGTGTCCGGCCCTTCAGCCGAGCACTTCCACCCAGACCGTGATCACCGCGATCGCCAGCAGGTTCAGACCCATGCCGGCTCGCATCATGGTCTGCTGCGTGATCCCGCCCGAGCCATAGACGATGGCATTGGGTGGTGTGGCCACCGGCAGCATGAAGGCGCACGAGGCAGAGAGCGCCACGGCCGCAGCCAGGGTCACGGGGCTGAGTCCCCAGGCGGTGGCGGTGCCCATGGCGATCGGGATGATCAGCGCCGCGCTGGCGGTGTTGCTCACCAGTTCGGTCAACATGACCACGAAGGCGACCAGGGCGAGCACCACCAGCAGTGTGGGCGCTTCGGCCACCCAGTGCACCAGGCCCTGGGCCAGGTAGTCGCTGGCCCCGGTGGTGGACATGACTTGGCTCAGCGTGAGTCCGCCGCCGAACAGCAGCAGCACCCCCCACTGGGTCTGGTGCTCCACGTCGGGCCAGCGCAGCACGCCGGTGGCGCCGAGCAGAGCGATCGCGCCCAGTGCCACCAGCGTGTCGATGTCGGCTTGCACGCCCAGCGCACGAGCCAGCGGGGCGCCGAACACCCACCCGGCCACGGTGAAGCCGAAGATGCCGAGCGTCAGCACCCTTTCGCGGGTCCATTCCCAGGGTTCGGCCGGTGTGGTCGGTCCACCGGTCGGGGTGGTGCCGTGCAGCTGCGGCCTCAGCCCCAGGAACAACAGGCCGATCATCAGTGGCAGCAGAACCGCCACCAGGGGCAGACCGATGGCCAGCCACTGGGCAAAGCCAATGCCGGCCTGGGCGGCCGCTATCGCGTTGGGTGGGCTGCCCACCAGCGTGCCCATGCCCCCAATGCTGGCGCTGTAGGCCAAACCCAGCAACACGAAGGCGCGGGTGCGCTGGTCCGCCAAGGGCTCGGCCTGGTCGGGTGTCCGGTGTGGCAGCAGACCCAGGGCGAGCGGCAGCATCATGGCGGCCGTGGCGGTGTTGCTCAGCCACATCGACAGCAGCGCCGTGAGGCCGAACAGCATCAGCACGGCCAGCACCGCCCGGCCCTGGGCCAGCCGCAGCATGGCCAGGGCCAGCGCCTGATCCAGCCCGTGTCGGGCCAGGGCCGCCGCCAGGGCGAAGCCCCCGAGGAACAGGAAGATCACCGGCTGGGCAAAAGCGGCCAGGGCCTCGCGCACCGTCAGCACGCCAGCCAGCACGGCCAGCAGGGGCACCAGCAGGGCCGTGAAGCTCAGGTGCAGCGCCTGCGTCATCCACAGGCTGCCGATCAGCGCAAACAGGCCCAGGCCGGCCCGAAGCTGGCCAGTCTCTGGTGCCAAGGCGGCAACGCCAGCGGCGAAGGCCATACAGCCCAGCAGCCGCCAGAGGGTGGGGGATGTGTTCATGGCGCCTCCTGGTCCAGCAGGAGGCCATCCACGAACACCCTGAGCTCGCCGGGCGCAAACGGGGTCCAGGCTTCGTTGCGGGTCAAGGGCGTGGTCACGATGACGGCGGCGCGGTCACCCGGCTGGTTGATTTCCGCGAAGTTCACGGTCCAGTCCTCGTCCATCAGGGTGGCCTGGGAAAAGGGATGCTGGCGGATCAGGTAGTGCAACTGAGTGCTGCAGTGGGCCCACAGGGCTTCGCCGTTGGACAGGAGGAAGTTGAAGGTGCCGTGGGCGCGGACCTGGGGCACCAGCTCCCGCAGCGTCAGCGTCAGCTCCGGCACGCTGGGCAGGCCCGCGTGGGACTTGGCCAGCTCCTGCATCAGCCAGCAGAACGCGCGCTCGCTGTCGGTGTTGCCCACCGGGCGGAAATGGCTGTGCAGGTGGGGGTGGTAGGCCTTCAGATCGCCATTGTGGGCGAACACCCAGTGCCGGCCCCACAGTTCGCGCGTGAACGGATGGGTGTTTTCCAGCTTCACCTCGCCTTCGGTGGCTTTGCGCACGTGAGCGATGATGTTGGTGCTCTTGAGCGGGTAGCGGCGCAAAAAGTCCGCCATCGGGGAGTGCGCTGCGCTCTCGTGGTCCACGAACAGGCGCAGCCCCTTGCCTTCGAAAAAGGCGATGCCCCAACCGTCCGCATGGTGGTCGGTTCCACCGCCGCGCCGGCGGAAGCCTGTGAAACTGAAGTTCGCGTCGGTGGGGGTGGCGCAGTTGAGGCCGAGCAGTTGGCACATGACATAAGGGTATCACTGCAGCCTGCCTACAATCCGAGGCATGAACTTCATCGACATGCTGCACGCCGCCGAACGTCAGAACCGGTCCCTGTTGTGCGTGGGGCTGGACCCCGATCCGGCCCGGTTTCCGCACCACATGCGCAACGATGCTGACCGGATCTACGAATTCTGTGCCGCCATTGTGGACGCGACCGCCGATCTGGCGATCGCCTTCAAACCCCAGATCGCGTATTTCGCCGCCCACGGCGCAGAGGACCAACTGCAGCGCCTGATGGCCCACATCCGCGTGGCGGCCCCGCATGTGCCGGTGATTCTGGACGCCAAGCGCGGCGACATTGGCAGCACCGCCGAACAGTACGCCAAGGAGGCGTTCGAGCGTTACGGCGCCGATGCGGTGACGCTGTCGCCCTTCATGGGCTTCGACTCCGTACAGCCCTATCTGCAATACCCCGGCAAGGGCGTGTTCCTGCTCTGCCGCACCAGCAACCCGGGTGGCGACGACTTTCAGAGCCAACGGCTGGCGAGTGTCGAGGGCCAGCCCCTGCTGTACGAGCACATTGCCCGGTTGGCGCAGGGCCCCTGGAACCTCGGTGGCCAGGTGGGGTTGGTGGTGGGTGCCACCTACCCGGCGGAAATCGCCCGCGTGCGGGAAATCGCGCCCACCGTACCCTTGCTGATTCCCGGTGTGGGGGCTCAGGGGGGCGACGCGCAGGCGACCGTGAAGGCGGGCTGGCGCGGCACAGGAGAGCACACCACCGGGTTGGTGGCCGTCAACTCCTCGCGGGCGATTCTGTATGCGGGTGCCGGCGCGGACTTTGCCGAGGCCGCTCGCCGGGAAGCCGAGCGCACCCGCGACGCCCTGTGGCGTTTTCGCGAACCCGGCTGATGCCGGCCGACGACGAGCGCGTTACACTGCATCGCAAGTCACGAACGCATCGGCCGCATGCGGCGCCATCAGGAGCGGACCATGAAGTACTCGGACAGCCATGCCCTTCGGCTTGAACAGCTGAACCGCATCGGTGTGGCCTTGTCCAGTGAGAACAACATCGACCGTCTGCTGGAAGACATCCTGCTGGCGGCCAAGGACATCACCCGGGCCGACGGCGGCACACTTTACCTCCCCACGTCCGACCGTACTGCGTTGCGCTTCACCATCCTGCGCACCGACTCCCTGGGTATCCGGCTCGGAGGCGTGACCGGCCAGCCGCTGACGGCGCAGTTCCACGACATCCCACTGTTCCTGCCGGATGGCCAGCCCAACAACCACATGGTCGCGGCCTATGCCGCGAACACCGGCGAAACCGTCAACATCCCCGATGCCTATTGCGTCCAGGGCTTCGATTTCTCCGGCACACGCCGTTTCGACGAAAAGACCGGCTACCGCTCGACCTCCTTCCTCACCGTGCCGATGAAGAACCACGAAGGGGACCTCATCGGCGTGCTGCAACTGCTCAATGCCCGAGGGCCCGACGGCGAGGGGGTGGTGCCCTTTTCCCAGGCCGACCAGCATCTGGCGGAGTCGCTCGCGTCGCAGGCAGCGATCGCGCTCACCAACCGCTACCTGATTCAGCAGCTGGAAAACCTGTTCGAGTCCTTCATCCGGCTGGTCAACAGTGCCATTGACGAAAAGTCCCCTTACACCGGCGGGCACTGTGAGCGTGTGCCCGAGCTCACCATGATGCTGGCCCACGCCGTCAACGAGGCCACAGAGGGGCCGCTGGCCGACTTCCATCTGAGCGACAAGGATTTTCGAGAACTGCGCATTGCGGCGCTGTTGCACGACTGCGGCAAGATCACCACCCCGGTTCACGTGGTGGACAAGGCGACCAAGCTGGAGACGATCTTCGACCGCATCGAGCTGATCGACGCCCGTTTTGCCGTCATGCGACAGGAACTGGAGCTGGATCTGCTGAGGCAGCAGGTTCGGGGTGCCCTTTCGCCTTCAGAGGCGGAACGGCTGCTGGAGGACACGCTCAGGCAGATGGCCGACGACCGGGTCTTCCTGCGATTCGCCAACCGTGGGGCCGAGCGCATGCGCGATGAGGACGTGCAGCGGGTGCATGACATCGCCAACCGCTACAGCTGGCGCGACGCCGATGGCAACCGTCACCCGTTGCTGAACGAGAACGAGCTGGAAAACCTGACCATCCGTGCGGGCACGCTGACGGCTGCAGAACGCAAGATCGTCAACCACCACATCGTTGCCACCATCCAGATGCTCGAAAAACTGCCCTGGCCCAAGGGGCTGCAGAACGTCCCCGAGTACGCGGGGGGCCACCATGAGCGCATGGATGGCAAGGGCTATCCCAAGGGGTTGACCCGCGAGCAGATGAGCTGGCAGGCCCGTATGATGGGGATCGCCGATATTTTCGAGGCGCTGACCGCATCGGACCGGCCCTACAAGGTGCCCATGACGCTATCGCAGGCGTTGAAGATCATGGACCACTTCAAGAGCAACGGGCACATTGACCCCGATCTGTACGACGTGTTCGTGCAGCAGCAGGTTTATAGCGTGTACGCCCGGAAATATTTGACAGATGATCAGATCGACCTGTAGTGTGCTGCGGCAGCATCTGCCGCTTCATTAGATGGCATCCATACTCTACGGTTGGGAACTGGGCAACAACCTTGGGCATGTCAGCCCATTTGTTCCATTGGCCGAACAACTCAAGGAGCGAGGCCATCAGGTGTATCTCACCGCTCCGAGACCATCAACCCTGTCCGAGCTCCTTCTGAGGAAACCATTCACTTGTTTTCAGGCGCCAGTTGTGGATGAGCGGCGCTACCCAACTCCTCCTGTTTCCTACCCAGATATTCTGCGAAGAATCTCTTGCCAAAGCCCAGAGGTGCTTTATGGGGCTGTGCAAGCGTGGCGGGCGTTGATCCAGCTGACGGATGCCCGGCTGGTGCTGGCAGATCACGCCCCAACAGCCTTGATTGCCGCCCGTAGCCTGAATGTTCCGGTGATGCTGTTTTCTTATGGGTTTACATGTCCGCCGGATCGTTACCCATGCCCTTCGATCCGTCCGTGGCTCGAGGTCGAGCCTGAAATCCTCAAGAAAATCGATGACGAAGTCAGCGCTGTGGTCAACCAGGTGCTGGCGTGGCTGGGGAGTCGTCCTGTCGGCTCTACCGCAAAGCTGTTTGAGGTGGAAGAGGTGGGGTTGCTCACTTACCCGGAACTCGATCATTATGGGGACAACCGTCCCAGGGCCGCGTACTGGGGAGGGTTGCCGGATCCCAAGACCGGGGAGACATTTCACTGGCCAGAGGGTGAAGGCCCCAGATGCTTTGTCTATCTGCGGCGCTCGACCCCTCACCTGAACACTCTCCTGGAAGCCGTGGTTCAATCTGGGGCACGAACCGTGATGTTCTTTCCGGATGTGAATGACGCTTTGGCCTTGAAAATGGCCGATGCGGGTGTCAAGGTGTACCGCTCACCGCTGAATCTGGAGCAAGCGACACAAGAGGCGGATGTGGCCATTGGCTATGCCGGATTGCAGACCACGACGGCCTTCTTGCTGGCCGGCAAACCGATGCTGTTGCTTCCGGGCCATCTGGAGCAGTACATGCTGGCGAAGCGGGTGCAGGATATGGGGGCGGGCATTCTGGTACACCCTGAACTGGCCAACCCAGACATCGGGAAAATGCTCCAAGAACTGCTCAACCACGCAGGCTACAGAGCCAGCGCTGAGGCGTTTGCGGCCAAATACCGACCCTTCCAGCAAGGTACGGTACTGAGCAATCTGGTCAGGCGAATCGAGTCGCTGGTCAGTTAGAACGCCACCGTGACGGCCATATGGCCCTTCCATGCCCCGGCAGGTTGGGCCTCGGTTCCATTGACCACATGGGCCAGATCGAACTTGAGGTTCACCCTTTTCTGATGGGTCAGTCTCAGGCCCACCCCTATGCTGCCAATGGTCTGGTTCAGGGAGCTGATCTCGAAGGCATTCTTGACATACCGACCCTGGGCCAGATCCACAAAGAACAAACCTCGCAGCTCGTCGACGCCCGCCTTCAGACGAGGTGCCAGATTCGGGGTGTACAGCTCCAGGTTCCCCACGATCCCCGAGTCACGTGCAACCTCGCGTTCATTGAAGCCGCGCACCGCCATATGGCCTGCCAGCCCCAGCTGTTCACCCAGGATCAGGGGGTGTCGGGTGTACTGGGCGTTGACGGCCACACGCCCTTGCCAGCCATTGTCCAGCAGTTGCAGGTGGGAGGCATTGGCACGCCAGAGCATAAAGCGATGCCGGGTTCCCTGCGTACCTGGTTGGTGGTTGGCGCCAGCGTAGTTGGCTGCCCGGTTCATGCCGCCCCAGCCGGTGTTCTGAACGTGGGACAAGCCCCAGCGTGTCTGCGTGCCGGGCTGGGTCCAGGTTCCCAGATAGTTCACGCTCAAGGGCGTGGACACCACGTCGGCACCGATGACGGCACACGCCAGGCCGGTGCAGCTGTTGACGAACTTTTTCCAGTCCAGTCCGAAGGACAGCATGTGGCTGTACTCGCCACGGCGTTTCAGGTTGAGGTTGTAGCGCATGCCCACAACCTGCCCCTTGCCCACAAAGCCATCAATCCCACTGCTGGAGCCGAACGAGCCCGCGTCCACGTTGGAGTGGGCTGCATACATGTCCAGGCTGGCCCCCTGGGCATACAGCGGGATACGGTAGCCGGCACTGATTTGCTTCACATCCTTGAGGTGAGTGGGGGACGTGGTGTATTGCAGGTTGAGCACATGGTCAAGGTCAAAGAGGTTGGCGTGTTGCCAGGCAAATCCCAGTCGCCAGTCCCCGGTGGTGGAGCCTTGCCCCGTGCTGTCCAGGCTGACCATGAAACGCTTGGGGTTCTCTTCTTCCACCTTGACGTCGGCGTTGACAAAGCCGGGCCTGTCACTGAGCTTGAGGGTGATCTCTGCGCGCTTGGCCGGATTTTCATTGGCCAGATTCAGGTTCTCGGCCATCTCGATGGTGTTGGGTATGTCCCCACTGCGCAAGGCCGGCAGGCTGCGCAGGATATTGTCCTGGCTGAAGTGCTGTTGACCATGGACGCTGATGGTGTCGAGCCGTGCCTCCACGATCTGGAACCTGACGACCCCCTTGCTGATGTCCTGCTCCGGCAGTGTGACGGCAACGGCGCTGTACCCCTGGGAGCGGTAGGCATTCTCCAGGGCTTCCTGGGCCAGCTGGATGTCGGCAAAGCTCTGGTTCTGCCCTTGGTAGGGGGCCACAAGCGTGGCCATCTGCTCGGGGCCGAGCAGTGTGTTGCCTTCAATCTCGAAGCGCTCAATCGGGAAGGTCGGACCCTGGGCCCAGGTGCTGAGGGTCACGCCCAGCAGGGCCGTTGCGCAGAGTGCACGAAGGTGATGGTGAGGCTTCATCGGATCACGCAGATATTGTCGTTGCTGTTGAAACCGACGGTGGCACCGCCGCCAGTGGATGTGGTCATGCTGGGCGGAACGCCGGCGAGGAAGCCTTCCTCTCTTGGCGCAATTTCAGGTTGGGTCTGTATGTCGCGCACGAAGCCGAACTGACCGGCCTTGAACTCTTGCGCGCCCCCGTTGTTGGTGGCCACGATGGCGCCGTTGAGAACGTCGATATGCAGCCCGTCCTCTAGGGGGCGCCCACTGTTGTTCTTGAGGTTGGTGCAGTCGCCGGCACATTGCTGCAAACCATAGTGGGTCCCGCGAATGCCTACAGTGGCGGTGGCAGTGGTTGTCTGGTGTTTGTCCATGCTGCGTCTGCCCACGGCACCGGTGATGGCGCGCATGCCGCCTTTGAGCAGGTTGACATTGACCGCATCCTCTTCGGGCTTGTCCTTGTCATAGTGATAGCGTTCAATCGTGATCCTGCTGTTCGGTCTGACCAGCAAATTGCCGCCGTCATTGAAGCGTATGCGGGCAAACGATTTGGCCTCTGAAGCCAGTTGATCGCCTTCTTCCACTTCGGACTGAGGGGCCAGAACACGCGTTTGTCCACCAGGCTTGGTGACATACAGCACGCCGCTGACATGGGTCACCACACCGATGGATGCCCAGGCGGCAGAGTGCATGAACGCCAAGACCAGCAGAGCCAGGCCGATCAGCCAGGGGCGGGCGTGAAAACAAGGGGTTATCTTGGGGAGCATGGGGCAACCTCGCTCAGCACGGACAGTGATCGGGTCTGTTGAGGCCATCGGGATCCTCACCACTGCGGCGCTCGTCGTGCGCTTCCTCGTTGTCTTCTCGTGCCGATTCATCCAGCAACATGAGTGTGTAGAGCGTCACTTCCGGGTCGTCGTCCAGGAAGGTAAGCGTCCCGCTTGGGGGCCTGGTCGTGTCCAGGGACGGGGCCGTTGAGCTGTCGTTCAAGGCACTGGTCGTGCTTTGTTGGGTCGCCGCTGTGTCGCCCGTGCTGCTTTGGTTGATGATCGCTCCGGCAGGGATGTTGCCCGTGACAAAGCCGCCGGGCGCATTCAGGAATACCGGGCTGCCGCTCACGCTGCCGTTGATGGTCAGGTTGCCCGGGTTGGCTGCCGTCAGCGTGACCTGCCCGTTGGAACTGACGCTGCCATTGATGGTGAGCGGGCTGTTGGCCGTCAGAATCGCCTGCGAGGCACCCCTGAAGAGCGTCTCTACAGGGACGGTGGTCTCTCCGTAGTTGACTACCTGGGCGATGCCGTTGGCGGTGCCATGTACATTGAGGCTGCCTGCTGTCAGGCCTTTCGATGGTGCATTGTTGGTCAGGTAGGTGTTGCCGCCCGATTCAAAGCTCAGCGATGACGTCTGGGTGTGGATCGGGGCGGAGGCTGAGCCAATCGATCCCGCCGCATGGAGGGTGATGCTGCCGCCGCCACCGAAGGACAGCAATCCTGTTCCCAGGATGCTTCCGCTGGACGATGAATCCAGACCAGGCGAATTAGAGTCGCCGTCCCAGCCCGCCATGGCGGTGAAACTGCCCGAACCGGTATTGGTGATGCTGAAGCTGGAAAAGTCAATATTGTTTTCAGCCAGCAATGTCAACGAATCTGAGTATTCAAAAATTGGGCTGCTACTGGCCAAAGTGATGTTGCCAACTCCGCCGTAAATTGATGAAGTGGTGATCATCATGCCACCATCACTCAGATTGCCCTCAATAGTTGACCAACTGATAAATGATTCATCGAAGCTGGTGAAACCAGGGTCTGTATCACCGATCGTGATGTTCGTAGGGTCAAGCAACAACATCCCATTGCTGCCATTTGGCGCACGGGTATCAACCCGGCCATCAAAAGCCAGTTGAGTCTTGCCCGACACCTCGACAAACCCGCCATTGCCGCCCTGCTCGCCTCCGCGAGCCGTGATGCGACCGGAGGCCTGAGTTCTGCCATCGGCCCACACGATCACGGTGCCGCCATCGCCGTTGACCGTGGCGTCGGCATGGATGCGGGCTTCAGCGCCAAAGACGGTGTGCTCGGCGTTCATCACATCCGGGTTGCGCCCCTGAAAGTCGCCCCCTATCAGCACGCGTCCACCGCCTTCCGTACCCGACGCGTCAATCTGTGCGTTGTCTGTCACGGCGACGCGCTGGCCCAGCACCTCCACCTGTCCGCCTTTGGTGCCTGTGGTGACGATGCGCCCGTCGCCATCGACGTAAGCGTCCTGGCTGGCCCGAAGAAAAATCTTGCCGCCTTCTGCCACCGCACTGCTGGCATTGAGTACGCCCTGGTTCCGTACGGTCGCTGCCAGCACGCCGATGCGGCCACTGTCGGCCACCACCTGTCCCAGGTTGGTGGCTGTGGTGTCGGTGCCCGTAACCAGAACATTCACGTTGGGGGTGGCGCTGTCCAGAATGTGCACGGTATCACCGGCGGCAAGCATGACCTGGCCTTGTGGGCTGGTGATGCTTCCGCTGTTGGTCACGTGCTTCCCGACCAGATAGACCTGACCACCCTCTGGGGTGGTGATCTGGCCTGCGTTGCTGACATGACCGGCCAGCAAGCCGTTGTCGAAGTGGAGCCGGCCAGCCAGAAAGTCGGCATTGCTGAGGTTGAGGGTGGAGGCCACCAGTCCGTTCACATCAATTCGCGAACCGGCGCCCACCAGAATGCCGGCCGGGTTGATCAGAAACACATGGCCGTTGGAACTGAGGGTGCCGTAGATGAGTGAAGGGTCTGGCCCGACCACTCGGTTGAGCACCGCACTCGAGGCGGACTGCTGGGCAAAGTGGGTGGTGCTTCCCCCGGGGATGGAAAAGCTCTGCCAGTTGATGATGGCGTTGGGGCTGTTGGTGACGGTAAGGGTATTGCCCTGGGTGGAAAAAGTGGCGGTGCCATGCACCACCTGAGGGCCGGTGGGCTGTGCCCAGGTTGGGGCAGCAAAGCACAGCGCCGTCAACAGGGACAGCGGTTTCAGGCTGAGCGTAAAGCCTGGCCTGGATGCCGCACCTGCGCTGCCTGAGACGCCTTTGCCTTGTGCCAAGGGCAGGCACTCGGCAACCGGAACGAGCATGCCGCGCCAGCGATCGAAAACAAGACGGAACACCCCTCGGTTCATAGCCACCCCCGCAACGTATCAACAGTCCATTGTGGCATTTTTTTCAGACAATATCACCCCCGTCTTTCAGCTTCCCGCAGCCGAACGCACCTGCTTCAGGTCGGTCATTCCCATCAACACCTTTTCGACTCCATCCATTTTCAGGGTGTGCATGCCCTCGATCAGGCAGGCTGTGCGCAGTTCGGCCACGCGGACACGTTCCTGGATCAGGCGTTTCACTTCGTCTTTGGCCAGCAACAGTTCGTGCAGGCCCAGTCGACCCTTGTAGCCGGTGCCTGCGCAGGCATCGCAGCCTTTGGCGGTGTACAGAGTGATGTGACCTTGTGCATCGGCGTGCGTCTGCTGCCAGCGTTGCCGCAAGGCCCGGAGCTGCCCTGCCGGGTCTTGCTGCCAGAGCGGGGTTTTCTGCAGTTCGACAGCGTATTCATGGGCCAGGCTGTCGAGCTCCTGCTCGGAGGCCACATGGCCTTCCTTGCAACTGCACAGGCGGCGCGTCAGGCGTTGCGCCAGAATGCCCAGCAGCGCGTCGGCGAAATTGAAGGGGTCCATGCCCATGTCCAGGAGGCGGACGATGGATTCCGGCGCCGAATTGGTGTGCAGAGTGGAGAACACCAGGTGGCCGGTGAGTGAGGCCTCCACCCCCATGCTGACGGTTTCGTGGTCGCGCGACTCGCCCACCATGATGATGTCCGGGTCGGCCCGCAGGAAGGCACGCATGACCATGGCGAAGTCGATGCCGGCCTTTTTGTTGATCTGGATCTGGCGCAGCCCTTTCTGGGTGATTTCCACCGGGTCTTCGGCGGTCCAGATCTTGGTTTCCGGTGTGTTCAGGTGCTTGAGGATGGAGTGCAGGGTGGTGGTTTTGCCGGAGCCGGTGGGGCCGCACACGTAGAACAGGCCATAGGGTTTCTCGATGGTGGGAATGAGGCGTGCCTGGTTGTGCGGCGTCAGCCCCAGCTTGTCCAGCGGAATCGGTTCGCCAGAGGCCAGCACGCGCATCACCACGTCCTCCACCCCGCCGGATGACGGCAGGGTGGCGACGCGCAGTTCGATGTCCAGTGGCCCGAAGCGGCGGAACTTGATCTTGCCGTCCTGTGGTTTGCGGCGCTCGGAAATGTCGAGGTCGCACATGATCTTGAGCCGCGTGACCAGCGCGGAGCGGAAGGCTGCTGGTACCTCGATGTAGGGGCGCAGCACGCCATCCACCCGGAAGCGGATGCCGGTCTTGGCCTTGCCGGGCAAGGGCTCGATGTGGATGTCGGAGGCCCCCTGGTGGTAGGCGTCGACGATGATCTTGTTGACCAGCTTGACCAATTCGTTGTCGGCGGCGGCGGTTTCGGCCACCAGGTCGTCGCCTTCGCTGTCCAGGGCTTCGGGCAGGTCGGCGATCAGGTCGTCGATGCTCGTGCCGTCGAGCACGGGGTGGTCGGGTGGCCAGATCTGATCGACGGTCTTGAGGAATTCCGGTCGGGTGGTGACCAGGTACACCACCTGCTTGACCCAGGGGTAAATGCCGGGCACCTGACGCGAAGCCTGCACCGACTCGGGGTCCAGGCACATCACTTCCAGACCGTTCGGGGTTTCTTCCAGCGGCAGCCAACGCTGTTCGATCACCATCTCGCGCTTGAGCGCGCCGTGCAGGTTTTCGACCCGCAGCCGAGTGGCCTTGAAGCCTTCGTAACGGGCGCGGCAGAACGCCCCCAGCGCAGCGCCTTGCTCCGACAACGACACGCCTTCAGCCAGCAAGGCCTCTTCGGTGGACAGGCCTTGTTCGCGCGCCTCGGTCAGGGATTCGATCAGCCGTGGCGCTGAGATGATGCCCTGGTCTACCAGCCACTGGTGGCGCGACCATGCCAGCGGCAGGCGTGCGGCTTGTGAAGTTCCTGTTGGGGTTCTGGCCGCATGCGCAGGGAGGGCCGTGGGGACGGTGGCTTGGGTGACAGGAGCATGCGGGCGACGGGCGAAGGCAATGCCCAGTGTCTTGCACAGTTCGATAGCGGTTTCCTGTGTTTGTGTGGTGAATGCCTGTTGTTGCCGGTTGTTGAGCAGTTGCAATACCCCATACAAAGTGCCTTCGTGTTCGATGGGCAGGGTCAGCACCTGCCGTGTGGTGAAGCCAGAGTGCTTGTCCACCGCTTTCAGGAAGGTCAGTTGCGGTGAAATATGCTTGATGCAGGCTTCGTCCTGTGCGTCGTTAATGTTGACCAGTCGGCGGGTCAGCGCCACAAAGCCGGCAATGCTGTTGTGCGCGATGGGCAGCCGCAGTTCACGGATGGTGTTCAGGCCGGTTTTGATCTTGGAGACGATATGCTCGCCATCATTTGCCACGGCATAGAGGGTGAGGCGTTCGGCATCCAGCAATTCGCAGATGGGGCCGCTGAGCCCGAGCATGATGGCGTCCAGCTGGTCGGCGGCATGGATGCGGTTGGAGAGCGCCTGCAGGCGCTGGTAATGTGTCAGGTCCATGGCGGCGCAGGCGTCGGTTGGCGGTTACTTGGTGTCGAAACGGGCACTGCCATCCCAGTCCACAGGCGGAGGGTGGGCCTCCCATGCCTGGATATGGGCTTCATAGAGCTCGCACAGTTTGGGGTTCTTGCCGATGGCCGCGTAGGCGCGCAGGTGTTCGCGTGCCGCGTTCCAATCCTGGGAGCGGTAGCTGTGCAAGAATCGGTTCCAGCATTCCAGAGGCTCTAATTGTTCTGGTGTGTGTTCGCTGGCCAGACCCCACATGGTGTAGATGGTCACGGCCTCCTCCCTGCCTTTGACCTTCACTTTGTCAAGCTCTTGCCAGACGAAGTCATCGCCTGCTTGCTCCCGTGTGGATGCGCTGGCCACCACGTCAACCCCATAGTATTTGCTAAGGCCTTCCAGCCGTGAGCCGAGGTTGACGGCGTCGCCGATCACGGTGTAGCTGCGGCGCAGCTCGGAGCCCATGTCGCCCACGCACATCATGCCGGTGTTCAGTCCCACGCCCATGCCGATGTCCGGGAGTTGCTGTTGGCGGTTTTCTGCATTGATGTCCAGCACCGCCTGGCGCATTTGCAGGGCTGCCAGCACGGCCAGCCGGGCATGTTGGGGTTCCTGGACGGGGGCCCCCCAGAAGGCCATGACGCAGTCCCCCATGAACTTGTCGATGGTGCCGCGTTCGTGCCGGATGATCATCGACAGGCGGGTGAACAGCCGGTTCAGGAAGTGCTGCAGATCGGCCGGCGCCATGGTTTCGGAGAGGTTGGTGAAGCCCCGCATGTCGCTGAACATCACGGTCAGTTCTCGGTCGGTGGCCTGCATGCTGTAGCGTTCCGGTTCGCGAACCATTTCTTCAACGAGCTCCGGGGGCACGTAGCTGCCAAACAGATGGGCGAGTTCGCGTTTGGAACGGCTTTCAATGAAGTAGCTGTAGATCAGGTTGAGGCCAAAGATGGCAAAGACGGCGAGCAGTGAGGTGGCCAGGGGGAGCGCGAGGTCCTGGGCGGCATACAGCCAGGTGTTGAATGCCACCAGTCCGGACAGGGTGGCCAGCGTCAGCGCGACGGAGGACCAGACCCCGAGGGCAGGCAATGCCAGGGCCAGCAGCAAGCCGCTGCCAATCACCATGACCACGTCGAAGCCCGCCGCATAGTCCGGCTTGACCGGGATGCGTCCGTCCAGCAGGCCCGCCAGCAGGTTGGCGTGCACCTCCACGCCAGGGTATACCTCGCTGATCGGGGTGGCCCGCAAATCGAGCAGGCCGGGGGCGGTGGTGCCGAGCAGCACCAGTGCGCCGGCCAACATGCCGGGCGGCAGGCGTTGAGCGAGTACGTCTTCGGCGGAGATGTAGGTGAAGGTGTTGCCATCGACGCCGCCAGGCCCACGATAAGGGACCAGAACGGCCGCCCGATGGTCAACCGGGATGTGCATGCTCCGGCCCTCCTGTTCCAGGGCGATGTGGCTGATGTAGGGGTGTTGATCCAGAAACGACACCCCTTCGGGGAAGCCCGGCCGAACCTCGGGCATGCCGGTCAACACGCGGAACATGGCCAGCGCCAGGGATTCGTAGTATTTGCCCTCATGTCGGGCAAGCAGAGGCAGAGAGCGCACGATGCCGTCGCTGTCCACGATGGGGTTGAAAAATCCTGCCTGAGAGGCTGCCTCAGCCAGCATGGGGATGTTGCTGCCATAGCCATTCCATGTGGTGGCATTGAACGGCCGTTCGCCGGTGGCGTCAGGGTCGAGTACCGGTGCTGGCAATTGTCCCGTACGATGGCCCAGGCGATCGCTGGTCAGGTAGTACCCCATGACGACCGGGCGGTCCCGCAAGGCGTTGGCAAAGCGGCGGTCGTAGTCCAGTTCCTGGGCAAGGGATGGCAGCGCCTCCAGAAAATCCGTGTTGTCTTGCAGCGTGCCCGTGGCCAGGGCTTGCAGCTGGAGCAGGCCCGAGCTGTTGTCTGCCTCGGCGAACACCACGTCAAAGCCCAGGACGGCAATGTCCTGCTCATCAAAAAGAATGTCCACCAGCCGGGCCAGGTGGTGTCGAGACCATGGCCAGCGCCCGTACTCGGCCAAGCTGGCCTCGTCAATGTCCACGATCACGATGCGCTCGTCCAGCGTGCCGGGCATGGTGGCGCGCAGCCGGGCGTCGTAGATGAACGCGTCGAAGCGGTCGATGAAGTCCGGTTTCCAGGCGCCGGCGGCCACCCCCAGAGCCAGAGCCACCACGCACAGACCGAGCCCGACGCGCTGGAGGTATCGCTGGGTGGCGGGACGCATGGTGGTGAGGGGGGTTGGATTCAGGTGAGGAACTGCATTTCGGTGCCCGCCAGGGTGATCACGTCGTTGCTGTGCAGCACCACGGGCTCTTGGCCCACCGGTTGCCCGTTGACGAGGGGGGGGGAGTGCCCGT
>JAUVXK010000033.1 GCA_030603635.1 Burkholderiales bacterium
GTCGAAGAAACCGGCCTCCTGCGCGGCGACGGCCTTGGCAAAGGAGTCGCTGGCGAACCGGTCCACGTCCTCGCGGGTGATGCCGTATTTCTTTGCCAGGTTCTCGGCGGTCTGGATCATGTTGATGCCAGCGGCCGGGTCTTTCAGCGCCTCCCACATGTAGTCCTTGAAACCCACGGGCGCGCCCAGCTTGAAGCCGGTGCGGTGGTCGAAGGCGGCAATGGGGTTGCGCGTCATGCTCTCGGTGCCCACCACCAGCGCGGCGTTGCACACACCGGCTTCGATCTGCTCACCGGCCTGGCGGAACAGCTCAAAGCCGGTGCCGCAGATGCGCTGCGCCATGATGGCTGGCACCTCTTGCGGCACCCCGGCATACAGGCCGATGTGGCGCGGCAGGAAGAACTGGTCAAAGTCGCCGGGTGCCATGTTGCCGGTGATGACCGAGCCGATGTCGGCCGGGTTGACGCCATTGCGGGCCAGCGTCTCGCGTGCGGCCTTGATGCCCAGGTCGGTGGGAGAGATGTGGCCGAGC
The DNA here is from genome assembly GCA_030603635.1 of Burkholderiales bacterium. Classification (GTDB taxonomy): domain Bacteria; phylum Pseudomonadota; class Gammaproteobacteria; order Burkholderiales; family Burkholderiaceae_C; genus Tepidicella. Next base: position 533 of record JAUVXK010000033.1, read on the forward strand.
GCGCCGCAGTAGTCCACCATCGGGGTGCGCACGCCGTCCAGCATCCAAACGTCGTTGAAGGCGTTGAAAAATCCCTTGTGGGTCATGGCTGTGTGTCGCTTTCAGTGTGCCTGGGGTTTGAGGATGTGGTGAAGGCGGTCCTCGTGCAGGGCGGCCACGGTGTCGGCACGGTGAGTGAGCACGGCGCGCTGGTTGATGGAGCCCTTGTCGGTGATTTCGCCCCGGTCGATGGTGGGCGCGTCGGCCAGCAGGCACAGGCGGGCGATGCGGTTGGCGCTGCCGGTGGCGGTCTTGGCCAGTTCGTTCACCACGGTCTGGAAGTGGGCCAGCACCGGGGCGCTTTCCAGCACGTCGTGCAACGATGCCTCGGCAGGCAGGTTGGCCAGTTCGCGCACCTTGGGCGTGGGGAACACCATGGCCCCCACTTCCTTCAGGTTCAGGCCGGTCAGCACCACATCCTGGATGTAGGGAGCGCCCGCCGCAATGATCTTGGCGCGCAGCGGCCCCACGCTCACGAAGGTGCCGGTGGCCAGCTTGAAGTCCTCCGCGATGCGGCCGTCGAACTTCAGGCCCAGATGGATGTCGGTCTCATCGATCCACTTGACCGCGTCCCCCGTCTTGAAGAAGCCTTCCTCGTCGAAGGCCTCGGCCGTTTCCTGAGGCATGCGCCAGTAGCCCGGCGTGATATTGGGGCCCTTGTAGCGCACCTCGGTCTTGCCGTCGGTGTCCACCAGCTTGAGTTCCAGGCCCGGGGTGGGCAGACCCAGGTCGCCCGCCTTCACGTAGGGGTTGGTCACGAAAATGCCGAAGGGACCCGATTCGGTCATGCCCAGGCCCGTGCCCATGACGATGCGCTGGCCGATCTCGCGCTCCTCGCTCTCGTACAGGCTGTCCCACACGGGCTGGGCCAGCGCGGCACCGGCGTAGAAGAACATCTTCACCCGCGACAGCAGCGTCTTGCGCAAGAGGTCGTCGGTCTTCATCGCGTGGGCGATGGCCTCGAAGCCCGTGGGCACGTTGAAGTACACGGTGGGCGCGATCTCGCGCAGGTTGCGCAGGGTCTCGTGCATCAGCGCGGGCGTGGGTTTGCCATCGTCGATGAACAGGGTGCCGCCATGGAAGATCACCATGCCGAAGTTGTGGTTGCCGCCGAAGGTGTGGTTCCAGGGCAGCCAGTCCACGAGCACCAGGGGCTGTTCGGCCAGCACCGGCATGGACTGCATCATCTGCTGCTGGTTGGCGCACCACATGCGCTGGGTGTTGATGACGGCCTTGGGCAGCTTGGTGGAACCGCTGGTGAACAGGAACTTGACGATGGAGTCCGGACCGGTGGCGGCCATGGCCGCGTCCACCGCCGGTGTGTCGGGTGTGGTGGCCAGATCGGAAAAGGAAGTGCTGGCGATGCCGTCCAGGAGCCCCTCGGCCAGGACGATTTCCACGCCTTCACCGGCCACGGCGCGCAGGGCCTTGCCGTAGCGCGCCGCGTCGCTGGCGAACAGCATGCCCGGCGTGGTGGTGCGCACCACGTGCTTGAGTTTGTCGTAATCGGTGCTGATGAGCGAATACGCGGGCGAGGTGGGCACATAGGGCACGCCTGCCACCAGACAGCCCAGCGCCAGCAGTGCGTGTTCCAGGCTGTTTTCCGACAGGATGGCCACCGGGCGCTCGGCATTGAGCCCCCGATTGATCAGGCCCTGGGCGATGCGGCGGGCGGTGGCCCACGCCTCGGCGTAGCTGATGTGGCGCCAGTCGCCCAGCGCGGGCTTGCCGTCGGGGCCGACGGTGGGCTGGCGGCGCGCCATCCAGGTGCGGTCCGGTGCGGTTTCGGCCCAGTGGCGCAGGCGATCGGTCAGGCGCTCGGGGTAGGGTTGGAGTTCCTGATTGGCGCGCAGATAGTGCGTGCCGGTGGGGCCGTCACGCAGCACGGCAGAGGTGACGCCGAAGGTCATCGGGCGGAAGGTGGGGGTGCTCATCTTGTCTCCTGCTATGGGGCGGGGCGGATGGGGTGTCAACCTTTTTGCACCTTCGCGGCCTTGCCCTCCAGGAAGGCGCGCACGCGTTCTTTCGCTTCCGGCGCGGCCTGGGCGATGGAGGCCATCAGCGCTTCGGTGAAGAAGCCGTGGTCGGCTGGCTGTTCGGCAATGCGCGGCAGCGCGTGCATGAGCGCGTAGTTGGTGAGCGGGGCGTTGGTGGCAATGCGCTGGGCCAGCTCCAGCGCCTTTTCCAGCGCGGTGCCCGTGGGGACCAGGTACTGCGCCAGGCCGATGCGCTCGCCGTCCACGGCGTTGTAGACGCGGCCGGTCAACATCATGTCGGTCATGCGGGCAGCACCAATCAGCTTGGGGATGCGCACCGCTCCGCCGCCGCCCACGAAGATGCCGCGCGTGCCTTCGGGCAGCGCGAAGAAGGTGGTCTCGTCGGCCACGCGGATATGGCAGGCGCTGGCCAGTTCCAGCCCACCGCCCACGACCGCGCCGTGCAGGGCGGCAATCACCGGGACCGGACCGTGCTGCACCTGGTCCAGGGCGTTGTGCCACATGCGGGAGTGGTGGACGCCTTCACCCGCGTCGCGCTCCTGCAGCTCCGACAGGTCCAGTCCGGCGCAGAAGTGGTCTCCTTCGCCGTGGATCACGGCGGCTCGTGTCCCGGCGGGCAGGTTCTCAAACGTGTGGCGGATGGCGAGGATGAGGCCATCGCTCAGGGCGTTGCGCTTGGCCGGACGGCACAGGCGGATGACGGCGACCGGGCCCTGCAAGGTGAGCTGGACGGCGTCGGTGGCGGGGGCGGTGGAGTGGGGGCGCATGAGGTAGGTCTCCTGAGTGAGGTATAACGTTATAAACTATAATCAAAAAACCAGGCAAATGCAATCGTTGTTCGAATGCAAGCTTGCAGAAAGGCGGACATTTGATTTCAATACATATCTGTATGTTGCCGTCAATGTACCGGTCCTCCAGAGTTTCGTGCATCCGGGTTAACACCAAGTGTGAAGGCCGGCGCGGGAGGCTTTGGTCGGGAGGTGAGGCGACTATCATGGCTGGCACGATGAATGTCACGAACCCGGTCGATTCCTCCGAGCCCCCTGTGGGGCGTGTTGCCCGTCCCAGGGACGCGAAGCTGACGCCTCAGGACTGGCTGCGCGGTGCCGCAGACCTGCTGGTCGAAAAAAGCATTGACGCGGTGCGGGTGGATGCACTGGCTCGCCAGCTGGGCGTGACCCGTGGCAGTTTCTACTGGCACTTCATTGACCGCGACGACCTGCTGCAGCGCCTGCTGCAAAGCTGGAAACAGGTGCAGACGGAGCAGGTGATTGCGGCACACAGTGGCCAGCCGGGCGATGCGCAGACGGTGATCCGCGAACTGGCGGAGTTGCCGTTTCACGGGGTGTCGGCGCGACGCGGCGGGGCAGTGGAGCTGGCGATACGGGCCTGGGCCCGTCGCGACGACATGGCCCGAGCCGTGGTGGACGAAGTCGATGCCCTGCGCCTGCGCTACATCCAGGGGACCTTCCTCGAGCTGGGTTTTGATGAACCACAGAGCCACCACCGCGCCTTTGTGCTCTACGCCTACATGCAGGCCGAATCCCTCTTCCGTGCCCAAGGCTCCGAGGCCGACAAGGCGGCACGCCGCCAGTTTGTCGAACAGTTGTTGACCTTCAAGTCCTTGCCATTCTGAACGTGCAAGTCCTACAACCGATACCTGAAAGCTTCCCATGAAACACGAAGACCTGATCGCCATCGACATCCACACCCATGCTGAAGTGAGTTGCTGGAATCCGTTCGACAACTACGGCGAGGAATACGACCGTGCCGCCGACCGCTACTTCGGCAGTGACCGCCGGCCCACCATCGCCGAGACGATCGCCTACTACCGGGAGCGCAAGATCGGTCTGGTCATGTTCACGGTGGACAGCGAATCCAAGCTGGGGCGCCGGCGTATCCCGAACGAGGAAATCGCCCAGGCCGCTCGTGAGAACAGCGACATGATGATCGCGTTTGCGAGCGTCGATCCGCACAAGGGCAAGATGGGGGCACGCGAGGCCGAACGGCTGATTCAGGAAGAAGGCATCAAGGGCTTCAAGTTTCACCCCACGGTGCAGGGCTACCACCCCTATGACAAGATGGCCTGGCCGATCTACGAGGTGATCAACCATTACAAGCTGCCGGCGATCTTTCACACGGGGCACAGCGGCATCGGCAGTGGCATGCGTTGCGGAGGCGGGCTGCGGCTGGAATACTCCAACCCCATGCACCTGGACGACGTGGCCATCGACTGGCCCGACATGCAGATCGTGATGGCGCACCCGAGCTTCCCCTGGCAGGACGAGGCCCTGAGCGTGGCCATGCACAAGCCCAATGTGTGGATCGATCTGAGCGGCTGGAGCCCGAAGTACTTCCCCAAGCAGCTGGTGCAGTACGCCAACACGCTGCTGAAGGATCGGGTGCTGTTCGGCAGCGACTACCCGCTCATCACCCCCGAGCGCTGGATGAAGGACTTCGAGGTGGCGGGTTTCAGACCCGAGGTCATGCCCGGTATCCTCAAGGGCAACGCGGTGCGCCTGCTGGGTCTGGCCCCGACCTGAACCGCGTGCGCAGAGGGCTCAGGGCTGTACACCCCGGCGAGCCATCATGTCCCGGCTCATGGCCTGAAGTCTGTCGGGATCGATGCGAGGGCGGGCGTCCGGGTAGACCAGCCCGTCCTCGTCGTGCAGATGTCGCTCGTAGAGGCGGGCGTAGCGGTTGAGCAGCGCGTCGGCTTCGGGGCCCCAGGGGCGCCAAGGTTGTGTGGTGTCGGCCACCGATTGCAGCAGTAAACGCACCTGCGGCCACAGGCTTTCCATTTCCCGGTGGTCGCGCAGCAGGCGCTGGGTGGTCTCCACCACGGCAGCGTCCTGGCTGGCGAGTGTGAGCGGGAACACGTGCAGCTCTTCGTCCTGGTGGTGCAGCGGGGCGGCCTGGTCGAAGTAGCGCATCACGTCGCGGGCGGCGGTGCCGGCGTCGGCGTCCCGGCCATGGGTGCGCAGGTGGGCGCGCAGGCGCTGCAGCAGGCCGAGCATGCGTTCCACCCGCTCGTGGCAGGCGGCCAGCATGTCGAAGGGGGCTTCAAAGCCGCTGGCCGGGGCGCGGTGGCCGGGCATCGGGATCGGGACGGCGTGGCGGGACGAGTTCATGGTCACGGGTGTCAGCGGCCGTGGAACACGGGTGGGCGGCGTTCGGCAAACGCCTGCCGCCCTTCGACGAAGTCCTGGCTTTTCAGGGTCATGGCCTGCCGCTGGTGCAGCTGTTTGGCATCGTACAGGCCGTTGGCGATCTCGCTGAGCGAGCGTTTGGTGGCCTGCGCGGCCAGCGGCGCCAGCCGGGACACGTCGGCCACCAGCGAAGCCACGGTGGGCACGAAGTGCTCGGTGTCGGCCACATCCATCAGCACCCCCAGTTCCAGCAGTTCTTCCACGGGCATGGGGCGCGCCGTCAGGAAGGCGCGGCGGGCTGCGTTGACCCCGAAGTTGGCCACGTAGCGGCGCAGCCCGCTGGGGTAGTAATGCAGGCCGAGCGCCGCGGCGGGCATGCGAAATTCGCTGCCGCTCAGCCCCACCCGCAGGTCGCAGGCCAACGCCATGTCGGTGGCGCCGCCATAGACGCTGCCGTTGAGCGCACCGATCAGCACGGGGCGCAAGCCGGCCAGGGCTTCCACGGTCTGCTCGAACAGTTGCGTGTCCTGGCTGTCGCCCTCGAAACCGCCCACGTCATACCCCGCACAGAACACCGGGCGCGGTTGTCCTGCGGTGTTGGCGGTCAGCACGACCACGCGCACCGAAGGGTCCGCATCGATGCGCTGGCAGTGAGCGATGATCTCGCGCAGGTCTTCGGGCTGCAGGCGGTTGCGTTTGTCCGGGCGGTTGATCCACAGGGTGGCCACGCCGTCCTTGACGGTGAGCACGGGAGGCGTGGACTGGTCGGGCAGGGTGGTCATGAACGGGTCAGGAGCTTTGGATGGGTGTGGAGGGAGTTGGCAGGCTATGGTGGTTGCGTGCGGCTGCCTGCAGGCTGACCTTGCGCAGGCGCGAGGCGAGGTCCAGAGACATGTTGGTCAGCAGCCGTTGCACGATACGGGGGTGATTGTGCGCCAGGCGGTCGAACGCCTCACGCCTGAGCACGGCGGCGCGCAGGGGCGTTTCGGCAACCACGGTGGCGGAGCGGCTGGCGCCGTCGAGGAAGCCCACTTCGCCCACCAGCGTGCCGCTGCGCACCCCTGCCAGCCGCACCGGTTGCTGCCCGTTCACGGGCATGATGACGCTGCCCGTGCCTTCCAGGATGAGCAGGATGCAGTCGCTCGGGTCGCCCTTGCGCACCAGGGGCTCACCGGGCGCGAAGTTGGCGTATTCCATGTGTTCCATGACCACTGCCTGCTCCGGGGCGGAAAGGTTGCGCAGCAGACTGGCGGCGTCCAGCGCCGATTCCTCGCCTTGAGGCAGCTCCTGGCCATAGGTGTGGATCAGATGGTTTTCGGCCCATTCCAGGGCCCGGTCCAGGTCCGGAGCCCATTGGGCGTCCCCGAGGTGTTGGGAAAGGATGTCGTGCACCCCCTCGCCCTGTAGCAGCGTACCGGCATGGATCATCCGGATGCCGTTGACGCGCGCGTGAATCTCCAGTCGCTGGACGACTTGGGCCAGACTGGTGTCTATGGTGCGTACCCCCGACCAGTCTAGGATCGCCACTTCGCTGCCCGAGAGCTGGGCGCGCACGCTGATATTGAGCTGCTCGGCCGACACGAAGAACTGGTTGCTGTCCAGTTCGAAGACGCGGATCGCGTCGGCGTGCCGGGCCAGCAGTTCCTGTTCGTCACGGGAACGGGCACAGTTGGAGCTGAGCTGCCGGCCGGTGAGCACCCGTTGCACGGGCCTGCGGGTGTTGCGGTGGGCGTGCAGCAGCAGCCCGAGCACCAGCCCCACGAACAGGGCCGCGACCATGTTGATGAGCAGTGCGGCCGCCATCACGCAGAGGATGACAACGAGGTCCTCCAGGGCATGCGCAGCCACCTTGCGCTGCCTCAGCCACTGAAGCAGGCTTCGGGCAGACGGGCGGTCCCACATCAGCCAGGCGTCGAACAGGAACGTTCCCACGAGGGCCGACAGGGGCACCCAGGCCAGACCCTGGCTGGCGTAGAGCAGGGCGGTCGCGCCAGCGAGGGCCAGCAGCACCGTGGTGCTGAGCCGCGTGCTCCGGGTCACGGCCATGGCGACGTTGGGGGAGCCGGACATGGGCGGTGCCCCTGCAAGGCCGGAGAGTGTCATCGCGCATGATTGGAGCAGCCTGTCCTTCACGCGCAGCCGCTGGCGGTCGTCCTTCTGAGCAAGCATCTGGCCCGTGACCACGGTGTTCAGGAAAAGCAGCACACCCAAGGTCAGTCCATTCTGCAGGAGGATCAGCAGCAGGGAGCCCGTCTGCACCCCCGGAGCCCACAATCCCGCGATGTCGGCATGGGCGATCGGCAGTGTCCAGGTGGTGCCCTGCATCAGCATGGGCAAGTGCTCCCCCTGGGCAGACAGGAGGACAGCCAGAACGGCTCCCATGGTCAAGGCCCCGGTGGCGGCCGGCCAGTCGGGTCGCAGGCGCCGCAGCGCCACGGCAGAGCAGAAGACACCAGCGGCCACCAGCACCGGGGGCCAGTAGGTGAACCCACCGGATTGTTCTGTGATGGCTCGCGTCTGGCTGATGACCAGGGCCAGTGCAATGCTGTTGCCAAACCCCAGGTACACCGGTGCCGGGATGAATCGGGCAAACCGTTCCGCGCGGGCCAGCCACAGCAAGCCGACCACCAGGCCGGCCAGCGAGACCATGGTCATGGCCAGGGCCAATCGGACTTCCCCGGTGGCGGGCAGGCCAAGCGCGGGAGACTGGGCCGCGACCTGCTGCACCATGGTGGCCAGCGCGGCCGCTTCAAAAAAGCGGGCGGCGTAGACCACTGGCCGTCGAGAGCCGGCCGTCATGACGTGCATCAAAACGATGGCCAGGCAGCCCGCCAGGACGCCGAGGCCCAGGAACTGCGGGCCGATGCTGCCGTAGACGATGACGGTTGCCCCCAGTGTGGTGGGGATCGCAACCGCAGCGCCGTCGATGCCCGCGCTGATCGACGCCAGCCCGCCTCTCCTGTTCCCCTCCGGGATGGCCATGTGCTTCCTTGGTGTTCGGCTGAGATGCCGGCATTTTTGATCAAATCTGGCGCCCCTCCAAGGGTGGGCGATCCGGAGCCGGTGTGCCCTAGGGGGTCGGGGCTCCCAATCGCTGCGACAGACTCGATGCCACCTCGCGCAAAGCCTTGGCCTGGGGGCCGGTCGGGCGCAGGTCCAGCATCTTGCTCGGGCCGATGGCGGCGATGGCCAGCACGAGCCGGCCAAAGCCGTCGAACACCGGGACGGCCATCGCGCTGATGCCCGGCAGGAGCTCGTCGCGCACCTGGGTAATGCCCGTGGTGCGGATCTCGTCCAGCTCGGCGGAAAAGGCCGGATCGTCAAGCTCGCCCGTCAGGCCTTCGCGTTCCAGCGCGGCCGCCACTTCGGGGCGGGCCCGGTACGCGGCAAATATCTTGCCCGTTCCGGTGTGCCGCAGCGAAGCCGGAATGCCATGTCGCATGGCCACATGCACGGGGGTGGGACCCTCTTCCACACGGATGATGACCGGTCCCTGAGCCCCCCACACGGCGGCGGAGACGGTGCAGCCGACGCGTTGCGCCAGCCCCGGGAGTTCAGCGATCGCGAGGCGCACCGGGTCCACTTGCTGCAGGCTGATCAGCCCCAGCTGCATGGCCAGCGGGCCCAGCCCGTAGTGGCCGCTGACCGGGTCCTGCTCGATCAAGCCCAGTTTGCCGAAACTCACCAGGTACGGGTGGGCTTTTGCCGGCGTCATGTCGGCTGCCCGTGCCAGGTCTTTCAGTGCCATGCGCCGGCCGGTGTTGGCCAGCGCCTTGAGCAACTGGCCGCCCACCTCCACGCTCTGGATGCCGCGTGACGTGCGCTCCTCCGGCTCCTCCATCGCTTCCGGTTGCGGGTTGTGTTTCGTGGTGTTCATGCGTAGATTGTCACTCTGCCCCGACGGATGTCGGAGCGGCATCAGGGTTTTCACCTAAACGAACCTGTTTGTCAATGGTGAATTTTCCCGTTAAGATCGCGGCATTGATCAATGGCGAATCGATTCGTTAATGTTGAATTTTAGGAGTGATTGCTCATGAGCACCAAAACGTTTGCCTCCGCTGCCGACCTGGAAGAGAAGAAGGTCACTTTCGAACAGCTGTCCGAGCACGCCTGGGCCTACACGGCAGAAGGCGATCCGAACACCGGCATCATCATCGGCGACGACGCCGTGCTGGTGGCCGACACCCAGGCCACGCCCGCCATGGCCGCCGACGTGATCCGCCGCATCCGCGAAGTCACCGACAAGCCCATCAAGTACGTGGTGCTCACCCACTACCACGCCGTGCGCGTGCTGGGCGCCAGCGCCTACCAGCCGCAGCAGATCCTGGCCAGCCAGGACACCTATGACCTGATCGTCGAGCGTGGCGAACAGGACAAGGCCAGCGAGATCGGCCGTTTCCCGCGCCTGTTCCGCAACCTGGAGACCGTGCCTGCAGGTCTGACCTGGCCGACCATGACCTTCACCGGCAAGATGACCCTGTGGCTGGGCAAGCTGGAAGTGCAGCTGCTGCAGCTGGGCCGTGGCCACACCAAGGGTGACACCGTGGTGTGGCTGCCGCAGGAGCGCACGCTGCTGTCGGGCGACCTGGTCGAATTCGACGCCACCCCCTACGCCGGTGACGCCTACTTCCAGGACTGGCCGCAGACGCTGGACAACATCGCCAAGCTCAACCCGCTGGCCCTGGTACCCGGCCGTGGCCCGGCGCTGCGCGGCGAAGCGCAGGTGCAGAAGGGGCTGGAAGTCACGCGCGCCTTCATCCGCGACGTGTGGGCCAGCGTCAAGGCCGGCGCCGACGCCGGACGCGACCTGCGCAAGGTCTACGAAGAGACCTTCGCCAAGCTGCAACCCAAATACGGCAACTGGGTGATCTTCAATCACTGCATGCCGTTCGACGTGACCCGCGCCTACGACGAAGCCACCGGTTACCCCGACCCCCGCATCTGGACCGCTGACCGCGATCGCCAGATGTGGGAAGCCCTTGAAGGTTGATCACCCAGGAGACACGACCATGAAAATCGACCGCATTCACCACGTTGCCTACCGCTGCAAGGACGCCAAAGAAACCGTCGAGTGGTACGTCAAGCACCTGAACATGGACTTCGTGCTGGCCATCGCCGAAGACCAGGTGCCCTCCACCAAGGCGCCTGACCCGTACATGCACGTGTTCCTGGACGCCGGGCAGGGCAACGTGCTGGCCTTCTTCGAGCTGCCCAACTCGCCCGAGATGGGGCGCGACACCAACACCCCGGTCTGGGTGCAGCACATCGCCTTCAAGGTGGACAGCATGGCCACGCTGGAAGCCATCCAGGCCAAGCTGCAGGCCAGCGGCATCGAGGTCATCGGCCCGACCGATCACACCATCTTCAAGAGCATCTACTTCTTCGACCCCAACGGCCATCGCCTGGAACTGGCGGCCGACGTCGGCACGCCCGAGATGTACAAGCAGCTCGACGAAGTGAAGTGGGACATGCTCAACGAATGGGCGCAGACCAAGCGCGCGCCCAAGCACGCCGCCTGGATGCACGAGCACGAGTTCAAGGCACTGGACTGAACCGTTTGCCCTTTTTTGCTGAACAACACCATGCTCAAGACCTACACCTACCCCGAATACGCCTACCGGCAGAGTGAAGAGCAGCGCACAGGGGCGCTCAAGCGCCACCCGGTGGTGATCATCGGTGCCGGCCCCATTGGCCTGACACAGGCGCTGGACCTCGCCTACCGCGGTGTGCCCGCCGTCATCCTGGACGACAACAACACCGTGAGCATCGGTTCTCGCGCGGTGTGCTACGCCAAGCGGCCGCTGGAAGTGTGGGACCGTCTGGGCCTGGGCGAGGAGTTCGCGGCCAAGGGGGTGCAGTGGAAGGTGGGCAAGGTGTTCTTCCGCGACGAACTGGCCTATACGTTCGACCTGCTGCCGGAAGACGACCACAAGATGCCGGCCATGATCAACTACCAGCAGTACCACCTGGAAGAGCGCCTGGTCAAGGCCTGTGACGAATCCTCGCTGGTGGACCTGCGCTGGAAGCACAAGGTGCTGGCCATTGAGCAGGCCGACGACTTCGCCACCCTCACCGTCGAGACACCGGACGGCATCTTCAAGATGGAGGCGCAGTGGGTCATCGCCGCCGACGGTGCCAACAGCGACACGCGCCGCATGATCGGCGCCGATTTCACCGGCCAGTTCTTCCAGGACCGCTTCCTGATTGCCGATGTGGTGATGAAGGCCGAGTTCCCGACCGAGCGCTGGTTCTGGTTTGACCCGCCCTTCCATCGCAACCAGAGCGTGCTGCTGCACAAGGAAGCGGATGACGTCTGGCGCATCGACTTCCAGTTGGGCTGGGATGCCGATCCGGTGGAAGAGAAGAAGCCCGAGAAGGTGATTCCTCGCATCCAGGCCATGCTGGGCAAGGACGTGGAATTCGAACTCGAATGGGTGTCGGTGTACCAGTTCGCCTGCCGCCGCATCGACCAGTTCCGTCACGGCCGCGTCATCTTCACGGGTGATGCAGCGCACCAGGTGTCGCCCTTCGGTGCGCGCGGTGCCAACACCGGTGTGCAAGACTGCGACAACCTGAGCTGGAAGCTCAAAGCCGTGCTGGACGGTGACGCCCCGCTGGCCCTGCTCGACACCTACCACGAAGAGCGCGCCTACGCGGCCGACGACAACATCGGCCACTCCACCCGCGCGACCGACTTCATCACGCCCAAGAGTCGCACCTCGCTGCGCCTGCGCAACGCCGTGCTGGAACTGGCGCGGACCGAGCCGTTCGCCCGCCCACTGGTCAACAGCGGCCGCCTGTCCACGCCCACGCCCTATCTGGTGTCGTCCCTCAACACGCCCGACAGCGACGTGTTTGCCGGCAAGATGCTGCCCGGCACCAACTGCGCCGATGCCCCTGTCGAGTGCGGTGGCCAAAACGCCTGGTTGCTGGAACAACTGGGCAAGGGCTTTGTGCTGCTGAGCTTCGGCCCCGCACAACCCGTGACCGTCGGCAACTTCACCGCCCAGGTGCTGGAGGTGGGCAAGGACATCGTTGACACCAAGGGCGTGCTGACGCAGCGATACGATGGCCAGCCCGGCACGGTCTACCTGATCCGTCCCGATCAGCACGTGGCTGCCCGCTGGCGCCGGTTCGATGCGGGCCAGGTGCAGTCCGCGATGCGTCGCGCCCTCAAGCTGCAATAAATAGCGAGACAGACCATGGCACTCAACCGTCAACCCAACATTCCCGATCAGGACGTTTTCTACGCCGAGCTGATCAACGCCCAGCGCGACCTGAGCGACGAGCAGGCCGACATGATGCTGGCCAAGCTGGTGCTGATCCTGTGCAACCACATCGGTGATCGCGAGGTGCTGCAGGAGGCGATCGCCCTGGCGCGTGACAATACGCTGGCCTCTCCCGTCTGATCCGCACATGACACAGCTCAACGAAACCCACGATCCGGCACTGCGCAGCTGGGTGGCCTCGGCCAACCAGGCAGGCACCGACTTTCCCCTGCAGAACCTGCCTTTCGCCGTGTTTCGGCGCAAGGGGGCAGGAGAGGCCTGGCGCGGCGGCGTTGCCATTGGCGACCAGATCGTCGATCTGGCAGCAGTGGCCCAGGCTGGAGTGTTCTCCGGTGAAGCCGCTCAGGCCGCCCAGGCCGGTGCACAGGACAAGCTGAACGCCTTGATGGCGCTGGGGCAGGGAGCCTGTTCGGCGCTGCGCCTGGCGCTGTCGCGGGCACTGCGTGAAGGCAGTCCCCAGCAGGCAGCCTTGCAGGCCTGCTTGGTGTCCCAGGCCGAGGCGGAATACGACGTGCCCGCTCGTATCGGCGACTACACCGACTTCTACACCTCGGTCTATCACGCCACCAACATCGGCAAGCAGTTCCGACCCGACAACCCCCTGCTGCCCAACTACAAATGGGTGCCGATCGGCTACCACGGGCGTGCCTCCAGCATCGTCATTTCCGGCACCGATTTCCACCGGCCCAAAGGCCAGCTCAGGAAACCCGATGCCGAAGCGCCCGTGTTGGGAGCCAGCCAGCGCATGGACATCGAGCTGGAGCTGGGTGTGTTCATCGGCACCGGCAATGCGCTGGGAGATCCGATCGCCATCACCGAAGCCGAGCAACACGTGTTCGGTATCTGCCTGCTCAACGACTGGTCGGCCCGTGACATCCAGGGCTGGGAATACCAGCCGCTGGGTCCTTTCCTGTCCAAGAATTTCGCGTCCACCGTTTCCCCCTGGGTGGTGACGCTGGAGGCGCTGGCCCCGTACCGCACGGCGTTCGAGCGCCCGGCCGACGATCCACAGCCCCTGCCGTATCTGGATTCCGCGGCCAACCGCAGCGCCGGTGCCATCGACATCCAGCTGGAAGTGGGACTGCAGACCCAGGCCATGCGCGAAGCTGGCCTGCGTGACACCCGCATCAGTGCCACCAGCTACCGCCACGCCTACTGGACGGTGGCGCAGATGGTGACGCACCACACCGTCAACGGCTGCAACCTCCAGCCCGGCGATCTGTTGGGCAGCGGCACGCTTTCCGGCCCCACGCTGGACCAGGCCGCCGCGCTGATCGAGCTCACATTGGGGGGCAAGCAGCCGGTGCAGTTGCCCAATGGAGAGTCCCGCACCTTCCTGCTCGACGGCGATGCCGTGGTGTTGCGTGGCTGGTGCGACAAGCCGGGTGCCGCGCGCATCGGGTTTGGCGAGTGCCGCGGGACGCTGCTTCCCGCCAGAGAATGAACCGTGTTTTCACATACCGGTACTGTTGTGCTTGGGATATGCTGAGTTGCTATATCAGATAGCGTACTCGTTGTCTTTTAAGACGCTGTGGACTGACATACAGTCAGGTGCTTGTGTTGATTGTGAGGGTGAATTGGCTTCTCGGGTTTTCCCTATGCACTTTTATGCATCTGACTGTTATATTAAATAACAGTCAGATGCGCGACACCCCTGCATCAGAGGCTTGGCTCCTGTTTGGAAATTGGAAAGGAATCGTTCCATGAAACGCTTGAAACTTCGCACCCTCGGTGTTCTCTGTGCGGCCTTCACCGCCGCCAGTGCCATGGCGCAGACCGTGACGCTGCGCCTGCACCACTTCCTGCCGCCGCAGGCGACGATTCCGGCCAACGCGATCGCTCCGTGGGCCAAAAAAATCGAGGAAGAGTCCAAGGGCCGTCTGCGCGTCCAGATCTTCCCCGCCATGCAGATGGGCGGTACCCCGCCGCAGCTGTACGATCAGGCCAAGGACGGCGTGGTCGACATCACCTGGACCGTGCTGGGCTACACCCCCAACCGCTTCGTCCGCACCGAGGTGTTCGAAATCCCCTTCATCGCGCCTTCTGGGGCCGGTGCGGCGGAAGCCACTTCCAAGGCCGCCTGGGAGTTCGTGCAGAAGCACGCGGCGGAAGAGTTCCGTGATGTCAAGCTGCTCGCCGTGCACACCCACGGCCCGGGCCTGTTCCACACCAAGAACCCGATCACCAGCCTGGAGAGCCTGCGCGGCATGAAGATCCGTGGCGGCACCCGCATTGTCAACAACATGCTGGTCAAGCTGGGCGCCACCCCTGTGGGCATGCCCGTGCCGGCTGTGACCGAGGCCCTGTCGCGTGGCGTGATCGACGGCACCACCATCCCCTGGGAAGTGGCGCCGAGCGTGAAGGTTACCGAGATCGTGAAGAACCACACCACCTTCTCAGGCGACAAAGGGCTGTACAACATGGCCTTTGCGTTCTCCATGAACCGCAACAGCTACGACCGCCTGCCGGATGACCTGAAGAAGGTGATCGACAACAACTCGGGCCTGGCGCTTTCTGCCGCGTTTGGTCGCGCCATGGACCAGGGCGACAAGGTGGCCTTCGAGGACGCCCGCAAGACCGGCAACAACATCATTGCCCTGAGCGATGCCGAAACGCGCCGCTTCCTGGAAACCGCCGCAGCGGTCGAGGCCGACTGGCTCAACGAGATGCGCGGCCGCGGTATCGACGGTGCGAAACTGGCCGCCGAGGCCCGAGCATTGATCGCCAAGCACAGCGCGAAGTAAACTTTCCCGTTTGAGTCCACTCGTAACGTGTGGGTTAACGCAGGCAGGGGCGACCCTGCCTGTTCTGCAATTGAGGTCTGCAACATGATTGCGTGGGTGTTTCGACTGTCCAAGTGGTCGGCTATCCTGGGTGGCATCCTGCTGGTGCTTCTCACACTGATGATCGTGACCAGCGTCAGCGGGCGTGCGCTGATCGACATGGGCCTGGGGCCGGTGCCAGGCGATTTTGAACTGGTGGAGATGGGCACCGCCATCGCCGTCTTTTTCTTTCTGCCCTGGACCTACCTGCGTGGTGGGCACGCCACGGTGGATCTCCTGTACTCACACCTGCCGCGCTGGGCCCAGCGGGTGGTGGTGACGTTCAGCGATTTCCTCATGCTGGTGCTGTGGCTGGTGCTGACCCACCGGTTATGGGAAGGCATGCTGGAGAAGCGGGCCTACTTCGAGTCCACCTTCATCCTGCAGATGCCGGTCTGGTGGGCATATGCCCTGTGTCTGGTGGGTGCTGCCATCGGTTGCCTGGCCTATATCGCGAAAAACCTGATCATGTTCGGCCTGGCCTCCTATCCTGCCGGCTGGCCTGTTGAAGAAGCAAAGGAACATTGAAATGTCCGGAATTGAACTGGCCGCGTGGTCGTTCCCCGTACTGCTGGCGCTGATCTTCATCCGGGTGCCGATCGGTCTGGCCATGGCCCTGTGTGGTCTGGTGGGCGCGTACTTCATCTACGGTACGCCGTTGCCCATCCTGAACCAGCTCAAGCAGGTCACGTACAGCACGTTCTCCAACTACTCGCTGTCGGTGATCCCGCTGTTCCTGCTCATGGGGCAGTTCGCGGCCCTGGGCGGTTTGTCTCAGGCGCTCTTCAAGGCCGCAGAAGCCTGGATCGGGCACCGCAAGGGCGGTGTTGCCATGGCTGCGGTGGGGGCCTGCGCGGGTTTTGGCGCGATCTGCGGTTCGTCGCTGGCCACCGCCGCCACCATGGGGCAGGTGGCCCTGCCTGAGCTCAAGCGGGCCGGCTATTCCGGCGCCTTGTCCACGGCGTGTCTGGCTGCGGGTGGCACGCTGGGCATCCTGATACCGCCGTCGGTGGTGCTGGTAATCTACGCCATCCTGACCGAACAGAACATCGCCAAGCTGTTTCTGGCGGCGTTCGTTCCTGGCATTCTGGCGGCCATTGGCTACATGATCGTCATCGCCATCTACGTGCGCGTCAAGCCCGGCAGCGCCGGCAAGATGGCGCCCATGCCGATGGCCGAGCGCTGGAAAGCCACGGCCAAGACCTGGCCGGTGATCGTGATCTTTCTCGCTGTGGTCGGCGGTATCTACACGGGCCTCTTCACCCCCACCGAGGGAGCGGCTGTCGGGGCCTTCGGCACCGGCATCGCAGCCTGGGCTGCAGGCGGGCTGAACCGGCGCACGCTGAGCGATGCCATTCTGGGCACGGCACTGGCCACCGGCATGATCTTCATGATCGTGTTGGGTGCCGGGCTGTACAACACCTTTCTGGCGCTCTCGCAGTTGCCGCAGGAGATGGCCCAGTGGGTGCTGGACCTGGGCATGAGCCCGTGGCTGGTGCTGGCCACCGTTCTGGTCATCTACCTGCTGCTGGGCTGCGTGATGGACTCGCTGTCCATGATCCTGCTGACGATCCCGATCTTCTTCCCCATGATCATGGGACTGGATTTCGGTCTGACGCCTGAAGAGACGGCCATCTGGTTCGGCATTCTGGTGCTGATCGTGGTGGAGGTGGGGCTGATCACGCCGCCAGTGGGTATGAACCTGTTCGTGATCAACAACATGGCCAAGGGCATTCCGATCACGCACACCTATCGCGGCGTCACGCCCTTCGTGGTCAGCGATCTGGTGCGTACGGTGATCCTGGCGGCGTTCCCGGCGATCACGTTGTTCGTGCTGCGGCTCTGATGGACGTGCAGGCCTGGCGTGTCGGCTTCATCGGCTACGGCGAGGTGGGTCGTATCTTCGGCCAGGCGCTGATGGCCCAGGGGTTCGCCTGGGTGGGCGCATGGGATCGGCAATTTGTCCGTCCCGGCATCGGTGATGCCGCATGCGCCCATGCCAAGGCCCACGGGCTGCAGCCCTGCATGTCGGCCGCGGAACTGGTGCAACAGTCGGATCTGGTGATCTCAGCGGTCACGGCATCGAACACCCTGGTCGTGGCCGAGGAGGCGGCGACCGCGCTGCGCCCCGGCACTTGGTTCCTGGATTTGAATTCCGCTTCGCCCGGTACGAAACAGAGGGCCGCAACGGCTGTGGACCGGGCAGGGGGCCGTTACGTCGAGGCCGGGGTCATGACCTCCGTGCCACCGTACGGCATACGCGTGCCCATGCTGCTCGGGGGTGCCGGTGCGGCCGAACTCGCTGCGGTGCTGTCGGGCTGGGGCATGGATGTGACCGTGGTGTCCAGCCGCATCGGCGTGGCCTCGGCCACGAAGATGTGCCGCAGCATCCTCATCAAGGGGCTGGAGGCGCTGGTGATCGAGAGCTACACCGCCGCCCGACACCATGGGGTGGAGGACGCCATGATCGCCACCTTGCAGGAAACCTTCCCCGGCATCGACTGGACGCAGCAGGGCGCCTATTTCTTCAGCCGCGTGGCGCAGCACGGCCAACGCCGGGCCGAGGAGATGCGAGAGGTTGCCCAGACGGTGCGGGAGGCCGGTTTCGAGCCCTGGATGGCTTCGGCCATCGCCGAGAAGGACGACTGGATGGCCGCGCAGGCCCGCGCCGGTCATGTGCCTTCCGATGGGCGTCGCGATCCCTGGCAGGCCTATGCGGACGGGCTCCTCGCCGGACGCGACAGGCCCTGACGATGCTGGATATCCTGGCCATCACCGGGCCGATCTATCTGACCATCGTGCTCGGCTTCCTGAGCGTGCGCTGGCGCGTTTTCGAGAAGGCCGACATGCGGGTGTTCGGCAAGTTCGTCCTGAACTTCGCCTTGCCGGCCTTGCTCTTCAACGCCCTGGCCCAGCGCAGCCTCGGCGAGGTGCTCAACGTCGGCTACCTCCTGGCCTATGCGGCGGGCTCCCTGGTGGTGCTGCTAGCCGGGCTGTGGTGGGCGCGGCGGCGGCTGGCGCAATCGCGCAGCGCCAGTGCCTATTTCGCCATGGGCATGACCTGCTCGAACAGCGGCTATGTCGGCTATCCGGTGCTCATGCTCACGCTCGGGCCGATCGCGCCGGTGGTGCTGGCGCTGAACATGCTGGTCGAAAACCTGCTCAAGATTCCGTTGCTGCTGGCCTATGCCGAGGCCGATCCCGGCAGCGATGGCCGCCGTCCGTCCAGCCGCGAGGTGCTGGTGCAGTCGGTGCGACGCCTGAGCACGAACCCGATGATTCTGGCCATTCTCGCGGGGACGCTGGTGTCTGCGCTGGGATGGCGCCTGCCGGAGGTCATCGGCCGCACGGTGAGCCTGTTTGCCCTGGCCAGCGGTGCCCTGGCCCTGTTCGTCATCGGAGGCTCGCTTTACGGTTTGCAGGTGAAGGGTCTGCGCAGCCGGGTGGCCCAGATCGCGGTGGGCAAGCTGTTGCTGCATCCCTTGGCGGTCGGACTGGCGGTCTGGGCGCTGTCAGCCACGGGGATCGCGCTGGACGACGCCCTGCGAACGGCCGCGGTGCTCTCGGCCGCCATGCCCATGCTCGGGGTCTATGCCATTCTGGCCCAACGTCACGGTCACGAGGGCCTGAGTTCGGCCGCTTTGCTGGCCACCACGGTCGCCTCGTTCTTCACGCTCAGCGGTCTGCTGTGGGGGTTGCGTCACGTGCTGGGCTGGCTGCCGGTGGTCTGATGTCCCCCAGCAGGGTCTGACACGTCTGGCGGATGAGCTCGATCGAGGCCTGCTGCGTCAGCGTGGTGGGGCGCTGCGAGCTGAGGGCGAGCGACACGCGGATGTCGAGCGGGGGATCGCCAATCGCACGTACCGTGTAGGCCGACGGCCGGACCGTGCTCGCCACGGCGTGCGGCGAGAGCACCGCGCAACCCATGCCTTCGGCCACCAGATCCAGTATGGCCCCCACGCCGTCGATCTCCAGGGCGATGGTCGGACGCAAACCGCGCTGAGCCATTTCGGTTTCGACATGCATGCGCACCGCATTCGGCCGGCTGGGGATGACCAGCGGTCGCCTGGACACTTCGGCGAGTGTCACCGGTGCCGGGGGCGGGTCTTCCTGCAGCCCTGGCGCCCGGGCCTCCACCAGCACCAGAGAGTCGTCGAACAGCGGCTGCAGTTCGATCTCGGTCATGGGTTGCGCGTTGTAGAGCACTGCGAGATCCAGCCGTCCGTTCCCGACGGCCTCCATCATGCCTGCCGAGAGTCCTTCCGTGATCGAAAGCTGCGCCTGCGGCATCTGCCGCCGGAAGGCGCGCGTGAGTGGCACGGTGAGCATGCGGGCCAGGGTGGGCGGCAGCCCGATCGCCACGCGACCGGCCAGGGCGCCCCGCACACGGCCCATTTCTTCGCGGGCGCGCTCCACCTGATGAAGAATGCCTCGACCATGATCCAGCAGCAGCTTGCCCGCCTCGGTGGGGATGGCGCCTCGGCCATTTCGCAACAGCAGCGTCTGGCGCAACTCGACTTCCAGCAACCGCACCTGGCGGCTGAGCGCGGGTTGCGCCACCTGCAAGGCGGCCGCCGCCCGCGTGAAGCTGCCCATCTCGGCGACGCGGACGAAATACTCGAGCTGTTTCAGGTCCATGATCGAATTGTAGATAGCCCGACCTTGGAAATGCCAAATCTTTATAACTGATAGACGGGTGGCTGCCTTGTGGACGGTCCGCTGCTTGGCCACAATGGCACCTGTTTCCAGGCATTCGACCCCTCGTTACCCATGACCTCCAAACGGATCACCGGCATTTCCTCCATGGCCACCCGGCAGGTACTGGCCGAACTGGCGCAGGCGTACCGGAAGCGCTCCGGGGTGGAGGTGGTGATCGAATCGGTGGGTGGCGTCGATGCCGCCAAGCGCGTGCAGGCCGGTGAGGTGTTTGACGTGGTGTTCCTCGCCGCCGATGCCCTGGACAAGCTGGCCGCTTCTGGACACGTGCTGCCGGGCAGCCGGGTGGATCTGGTGCGTTCCGGCGTGGCCGTGGCGGTGCGTGAAGGCGCCGAGCACCCGGACATCTCCACCGAGGCGGCCTTGCGCAACGCCGTGCTTCAGGCCCGCTCGCTCAGCGTCTCCACCGGACCCAGCGGCGTGGCCCTGTTGGGATTGTTCGAGCGTTGGGGCCTCATGGAGACGCTGCGGCCTCGCCTCGTCACCCCGCCGCCGGGTGTGCCGGTGGCCTCGCTGGTGGCCAATGGCGAGGTCGGGCTCGGCTTTCAGCAACTCAGCGAAATGCTGCACGTGCCCGGTATCGCTCTGCTGGGCGGCTTGCCGGCCGGCTGCGAGATCGTCACCGTGTTCTCCGGCGCGGTGGCCACGGCGTCACCGCAGCCCGACGCGGTGCGCGAATTGCTCACCTTCATGGCCGGCCCCGACACGGCAGACGCCAAGCGCCGCCAGGGCATGGACCCGGCCTGACTTCCCTCCCTTGCACCCACTACAGGAATCCCCATGCGCAAACCCCTCATCATCGACGTCCACGGCCACTACACCACCGCCCCGGCGGCGTTGGGTGCCTGGCGCGATCTGCAGATTGCCGCCCTCAAGGACCCGTCCATCGTCGCCGACCCCAAGGCGTTGAAGATCAGCGACGACGAGATTCGTGAGTCCATCGAAACCAATCAGCTTGCCAAGATGCGCGAGCGTGGCAGCGACCTGACCATCTTCAGCCCGCGTGCCAGCTTCATGGCCCACCACATCGGTGACTTCCACACCTCGTCCACCTGGGCGGCCATTTGCAATGAACTGTGTGCCCGTGTGGCGCAGCTGTTTCCCGACCACTTCATCGGCGCCGCCATGCTGCCTCAGAGCCCGGGTGTCGACCCCGCCACCTGCATTCCCGAGCTGGAAAAGTGCGTGAAGGACTATGGCTTTGTCGGCATCAACCTCAACCCCGATCCGTCTGGCGGCCACTGGACCAGCCCCCCGCTGACCGACCGCCACTGGTACCCCATCTACGAAAAGATGGTGGAGTACGACATCCCCGCGATGATCCACGTCTCCACCAGCTGCAACGCGTGCTTTCACACCACCGGCGCGCACTACATCAACGCCGATACCACGGCCTTCATGCAACTGATCCAGGGTGACCTGTTCAAGGACTTCCCGACACTCAAATTCCTGATTCCGCACGGCGGCGGCGCGGTGCCTTACCATTGGGGCCGCTACCGGGGCCTGGCGCAGGAGCTCAAAAAGCCGCTGCTCAAAGACCACCTGCTCAACAACGTGTTCTTCGACACCTGCGTTTACCACCAGCCCGGCATCGATTTGCTGACCAAGGTCATCCCGGTGGACAACATCCTGTTTGCCAGCGAGATGATCGGTGCCGTACGCGGCATCGACCCCGAAACCGGCCACAACTACGACGACACCAAGCGCTACGTGGCGGCCACGCCCCACCTGACGGAAGAGCAGCGCTTCAAGGTGTTCGAAGGCAACGCACGGCGCGTGTTCTCGCGCCTCGACACCGCGCTCAAGGCCAAAGGCCTTTGATTTTCAAGGGAAATAAGTATGTACGAACTCGGTGTTGTCTATCGAAACATCACTCGCGCCGACCGCGAGGTGACCGATCAACTGGCTGCCCTGGGGTCCGCCACGGTGCACGAAGCCATGGGTCGTGTGGGCCTGATGAAGCCCTACATGCGGCCCATCCAGCAGGATGTGAACGTGTCCGGCACGGCCGTGACCGTGCTGCTGCAACCCGGCGACAACTGGATGATGCACGTGGCCGCCGAACAGGTGCAGCCAGGTGACATCGTGGTGGCCACCGTCACGGCAGACTGCAGCGACGGCTATTTCGGTGACCTGCTGGCCACCAGCTTCATGGCACGCGGTGCACTCGGCCTCATCATCGAAGCCGGTGTGCGCGATACCAAGACCCTGCGCGAGATGAAGTTCCCCGTGTGGAGCCGCTACGTCTCGTCCAAGGGCACCATCAAGGCCACCCCGGGCTCGGTCAACATCCCCATCGTGTGCGCGGGCGCCTACGTCACCCCCGGTGACGTCATAGTGGCTGACGACGACGGCGTGGTCTGCGTGCCCAAGGCCCTGGCTGCCAAGACGCTGGCCGAGGCACAAAAGCGCGAAGCCAACGAAGGCGCCAAGCGCGACCAGCTGGCCTCAGGCGTGCTGGGCCTGGACATGTACAAGATGCGGGAGCCGCTGGCGGCTGCCGGGTTGCGGTATGTGGATTGATGCCCGGCATGTGGCGGTTGATTGCTTTGATGTGTGGGGCGCCGTGGGGGTCCGCCATGGGGCTTAGCCGTCCCTGCGGGCCGGAATGGCGCCCCACAGCGGACCCCCACGGTCGCTGCGCTGCGTGCTGGTACACCAACCACTTCCATTTTTGGGGTGTTTCGGCATGCAGGCGGCAGGGGAGGGGTGCGGGGTTTGCGCGATTTCCTGTCCGCAGGACAGCATGAGCGCGGGCCCCGTACCCCTGCCCAGTCGCCGGGGCCAACGCCAACGACCCACGAGAACCACATGCCACAAGCTCAAATTACTTGATCGGAAGGAAGAACCCATGACCAAACCCACCACGGGTGACTTCACCAAAACAGTCGGCTGGCTCGACTGGTACACCGGCCCCAGCAAGCCCAAATTCCAGCTGCCCGCAGGCGCGGTGGACGCCCACTGCCACGTCTTTGGCCCTGGCGCCGAATTCCCCTATGCCCCCGAGCGCAAGTACACCCCCTGCGACGCCAGCAAGCACGAACTGTTCGCCCTTCGCGACCACTTGGGCTTTGCCCGCAACGTGATCGTGCAGGCCACCTGCCACGGCGCCGACAACCGCGCCATGGTGGATGCCTGCCTGGCCAGTGGTGGCAAGGCGCGTGGCGTGGCCACCGTCAAGCGCAGCGTCACCGACGAAGAACTGCAGCAACTGCACGCTGCTGGCGTGCGCGGCGTGCGCTTCAACTTCGTCAAGCGTCTGGTGGACTTCACCCCCAAGGACGAACTGATGGAGATCGCGGCCCGCATCAGCAAGCTGGGCTGGCACGTCGTCATCTACTTCGAGGCGGTGGACCTGCCCGAGCTGTGGGACTTCTTCACCAGCCTGCCCACCACCGTGGTGGTGGACCACATGGGCCGCCCCGACGTGAGCAAGCCCGTGGACGGCCCGGAGTTCGAGCTGTTCCTCAAGTTCATGCGCGAGCACCCCAACGTGTGGAGCAAGGTGAGCTGCCCCGAGCGCCTGTCCGTGACGGGCCTGAAGGCGCTGAACGGTGAGCAGGCCGCTTACCAGGACGTGGTGCCGTTCGCGCGCAAAGTGGTGGAAGAATTCCCCGACCGCGTGCTGTGGGGCACCGACTGGCCGCACCCCAACCTCAAGGACCACATGCCCGACGACGGTCTGTTGGTCGACTTCATCCCGCACATCGCCCCCACGCCCGAATTGCAGAAGAAGCTGCTGGTGGACAACCCGATGCGCCTGTACTGGCCCGAAGAAGTGAAAGGCTGACCCATGGCTCTGGACAAACCCTACAAGGACGTGCCCGGCACCATCATCTTTGATGCCGAGCAATCTCGCAAAGGCTACTGGCTGAACCAGTTCTGCATGAGCCTCATGAAGGCCGAGAACCGCGAACGTTTCAAGTCCAACGAGCGCGCCTACCTCGACGAATGGCCCATGACCGAAGAACAGAAGCAGGCCGTGCTGGCACGCGACCTCAACTGGTGCATGCGCACGGGCGGCAACATCTACTTCCTGGCCAAGATCGGCGCCACCGACGGCAAGAGCTTCCAGCAGATGGCTGGCTCCATGACCGGCATGACCGAAGAG
>JAUVXK010000057.1 GCA_030603635.1 Burkholderiales bacterium
GCCATCGGCGAACCACCCGCGACCAAGGGCTACCCCCCAAGCTGTTTTGCCAAGCTGCCGCAACTGGTGGAACGCAGCGGCAATGGCCCGGAGGGCAAGGGATCCATCACCGCCTTCTACACCGTGCTGTCCGAAGGCGACGACCAGCAGGACCCGATCGCCGATGCCGCCCGGGCCATTCTGGACGGCCATATCGTGCTGTCACGGAGCATGGCGGAGTCGGGCGTCTATCCGGCCATTGATGTGGAGGCCTCGGCCTCCCGGGTGATGCACAACGTGGTTACACCTGCGCATCAGGAACAGGCCCGGCGCTACCGTCAGCTGTATTCCCGCTACCAGAAGAGCCGCGACCTGATCCAGCTCGGCGCCTACGTGCCCGGCAGCGATCCAGACACCGATCGCGCCATCCAGCTGTTCCCGGCCATGCAAGGCTTCATCGTGCAGGACATGAGCGAACAGGCCCTGTTCGAAGACAGCGTGCAGCAACTGGCACAGGCAATCGGCGAAGGCCGCAAGAGGGCCGAAGCATGAAACCTTCCCACGCCCTGCACACGGTGATCGAGGTGGCCGCCCGCAAGCGCGACGACGCGCTGCGGGGGCTGGCACAGGCCCGGCACGAACAGCAACAGGCGCTGCTGCAGATGAGCCAGTTGCAGGGCTACACCAGCGAATCTCAGCAACGCTGGAGTGCCCGCGCGACCCTGGGCGTCTCGGTTGCCCTTCTGCACGCTCACCAGAACCTCATGGGCAAACTGGAACACGCCGTACAGTTCCAGCAAGGCGTCCTGCAACGACTGGCTCAGAACGTTCAGCGCTGTGAACACGCCGTTCGGGAAAGCGAACGCGAACTGGCCAGTCTCAAGAAATACCAACAACGCCGCCACGATGTGTGGCAGCGCCAGCAGCAGCGCCTGGAGCAGAAGGCCAACGACGAAATGGCCGCGACCCAGCACCGCCAGCACGCTCACCTCAGCCCATGGAGACCTACCCCATGAAACCCGAATCCGTCTCTCCCGCCCGCCCCCCCGAGCACGCTCAGTCCCAGCGCGGTCAGACCGCTTCATCGGGCGATGCACCGACAGACTTGTTCGCCACCTTGCTGTTCGCTGCAGACCAGGGACTGGGCGAAGCACAACCGCCTCTATCCGATGCCGAATCCGACCCCCGTCATGCGCTGGACACGGTCGCCTGGCTGGCCGCCGATGCCCTGCCTACAGGGGCACCCTCCGATACCGACCCGGCCCTGAAGGAACTCCTCGGCCTCACGGTCGGGGCACAGCCGCCATCCGATGAGACGGCATTCACGACAGCCGACAACCGCCATCCTTCCGCTGCCCTGGAGCAGGACACCCAAGCCGTGGGTCAATGGGTGTCCACCGTAGCCAAGGCACGATCGAAGACCCCTCCTCCGCAACTGCTGACCCAACTGGCACAAGCCAGCCTCGACGCCGCAGGACAGGCACAACAGACCGAACGCAGCGCCTGGCACGCGAATGCAGCCGGGCAGGCCGGAGGTCTGTTGACCGATACGTTGGGCAGCCCGGAAGAGCTGGATCTGGGGGCACTGGGTTCCTCCAGCACCGAGCGCTCGGGGGAACAGCGTGAGCAGGGACAGGGCCAACGGGGTGAGCCGGGCCGCGTCATTCTGGAAGCGGCCGGCGGCCCCCGACAGGCTCAGGACGCCCCGGCCGGCCGCCCCTTTGCGGCGGTGCTCGGCCAAACGCTGGGCGGTGCCATGGACGACGCCTTCGAACACCTGGGAACGCAGGTCAGCCTGTGGGCGGCCGGCAACGCCAAAAAAGCCAACCTGCGGCTCGAAGCCGGTTTGCGCCAGGCACTGGATGTGGAGGTGAGCCTCCAAGGTGACAAGGCGCACCTCGCCTTCCGAACCGACGATGCCCAGGTCCGAGAGGCCCTGCGAGCCCAGGCCCAGGACGTGCTGGCCCACATGCTGGCCCGTGCCGGCATCGCGCTTGAGGGCCTGTCGGTCGGCAGCCAGGACCGAGACCACTCTCGAGAGCCCGGCGCCGATGACCGGGGGCACCGCACCCCGAATGCCGAACCTGAATCCTCGACCTCCCCGCCCACGGTGCAACTGGGCCGCATCGCCGGCGCCGGGCTGAGCGTTTACGCCTGAGATCGCTCATAGGCTCTCACCGCTGCGCCTATGCCGGAAATTGACGGGTTTTGACCGGTTTTATCGGACTCAAGGCCGGACGGACGACCCGCATAATCGGCATGACACAATACCCCAGTGGAGGGCCTCAGGGCCTGGTCTGGCGTATTTTTGAACAGGAAGGCAAATCCGATGGCCGACAAACCCGCCGCTGGCGCCGAAGCCAAACCCAAGAGCAAAAAGCTGCTCGTCATCATCCTGGTGACGGTGCTGGTGCTGCTCCTGGGTCTGGGCGCCGCCGCATTCCTGCTGCTCAAGGGGGGCGGCGACGACGATTTCGACGATGCCGAGAAAACCACCCAGCCGGTGCGCGACGCCCGGCCCCGCACGCCCCCGCAGTACATGGCCCTGGATCCGGTGGTGATCAACCTGGCCGATCCGGGCAGCATCCGCTATGCCCAGGTGGGTATCACCCTGCAGGTGGACACGACCGCGACGGCCGATCGGATCAAGGCCTTTTTGCCTACCGTGCGCAACGGCATTCTGCGCCAGATATCCCGCCGCACCGCTGACGAGTTGCTGCGTCCGGAAGGCAAGGACCAGTTGGCCCAGGACATCCTGGATCTGGTGCGGGAGGAAACCGGCCTGCCCGTGGTCCGCGGCGAGAGTCCTGTTCAGGCGGTGCTGTTCTCCAGCCTGATCGTGCAGTAACCCACGACCCACTCCGAGACACGACCATGAGCGAAGCCTTTCTCTCCCAGGACGAGATCGATGCCCTGCTCGAGGGCGTCACGGGCGAAAGCCAGAAGCTCGCCAAGGAAGAGTTCGAGTCCGGTGGCATCCGGACATACGACCTGTCGAGTCAGGAGCGGATCGTGCGTGGGCGCATGCCCACCATGGAGGTCATCAACGAGCGTTTCGCGCGCAACCTGCGGGTCGGGCTGTTCAACTTCATCCGCCGAAGCCCCGAAATCTCGGTGGGCACGGTGCAGGTACAGAAGTACAGCATGTTCCTGCGCGAACTCGTGGTCCCCACCAACTTCAACATCATGGCCGTGCGCCCGCTGCGCGGAAGTGGCCTGATCGTCTGTGAACCGACCTTGCTCTTCGGCGTGATCGACAGCCTGTTCGGCGGTAACGGCAAGTTTCACACCCGGATCGAGGGCCGCGACTTCTCCCCTACCGAACAGCGGGTCATCAATCGCATGGTCGAGGTGGTGTCGGAGGAGTACAAGAAAGCCTGGAGGGGCGTCTATCCGCTGGAGCTGGCGTATCAGCGCTCTGAGATGCAGCCGCAGTTCGCCAACATCGCCACCCCCAGCGAAATCGTGGTCAGCACCAGCTTCACCCTCGAAATCGGCGACCTCACCGGTTCCTTGCACCTGTGCATCCCCTACTCCACCCTGGAGCCGATCCGTGACGTGCTGTACTCCACCTCCCAGGGCGACTCCATGGAGGTGGACCGTCGCTGGGTGCGATTGCTCAGCCACGAGATCCAGTCCGCCGAGGTCGAGATCACAGCCGAACTGGCCTCCACCAGCACCACCATCGAGCAGTTGCTCGCCATGAAGGTGGGCGACTTCATCGAACTCGAACGCGAGCGGGTGATACAGGCAAGGGTGGACGGGGTACCGGTGATCGATGCCGAATACGGCACGCACAACGGCAAATACGCCCTGAAGGTTCAACGCCTGCTGCGAGAACGAGACGCGGTGTGGCACGGAGAGCAGTATGACAAATGAAAACGACAACCCCGCCGGCGCGGTGGACGACGAAGCCCTGGCCGACGACTGGGCACAGGCGCTGCAGGAACAGACCTCCAGCGGCGGGAGCGATGACTTCGCCAAAGGGGCCCCGCATTTCGACGGCGAGGTACCCGCCCCGACCGGCAACAACGACATCAGCATGGTGCTGGACATCCCGGTCCAGCTCTCGGTGGAGCTGGGCCGCACCAAGGTGCCGATCAAATACATTCTGCAGCTCGCGCAGGGGTCGATCGTCGAGCTCGACGCGCTGGCTGGCGAGCCCATGGACGTGCTGGTCAACGGCTACCTCATCGCCCAGGGCGAGGTGGTCGTGGTCAACGAGAAATTCGGCATCCGGCTGACGGATATCGTCACCCCGTCGGAACGCCTGCGCCGCCTGAGCCGCCACTGATGACCCCGTCGTTCACCGCATTTGCGCCCGCACTGGGCCTGCTGCTCCTGATGGGGTTGCTGGCCTGGGGCGTGCAATGGGTCAAGAAGCGCACCGCCCCCGTGGGCACCGGCCAGGGGGCACAGCTGCGCGTCGTCTCCCAACTCATGGTAGGCCCCCAGCAGCGTGTCGTGGTGGTGGAGTTGGATGGCCCGGAGGGCCCGGTGCAGCTGACACTGGGCGTGACACCCCAGACCGTCAACACCCTGCACACTCAGAACGTTCCCGTCGGGGCAAGCTACCGGCAGGTGGCCCAGGCCCTGGATACCGGACACCGGCCCGGGGAGTCACGCCCATGAACCGGAGTGGTACCGGTTTTGCGTGGCGCTGGCTCGCGGGCGGCCTGCTGCTGGGCTGGACAGGCCTGACCTGGGCCCAGGGAGCACCTCAAGGGACACTGCCGCTTCTGGTGGGACAGGGCCCGGGAGGAACCAGCTATTCGGTTCCCATCCAGACACTGCTGTTCTTCACCGCGCTGTCGTTCCTGCCCGCAGTGCTTCTGATGATGACGTCCTTCACCCGGATCGTCATCGTGCTGTCCCTCATGCGGCAGGCGCTTGGCACGCAGTCGGCTCCGCCCAACCAGGTGATCGTGGGGCTGTCGCTGTTTCTCACGCTGTTCGTCATGGGTCCCACACTGGACCGCGTGTACGAGAACGCCTACAAGCCCTACACCGAAAACACGATCAGTTTCGAGGAAGCACTGGCCCGGGGTGAAGCCCCCATGCGCGAGTTCATGATGCGCCAGACGCGTCAGTCCGACTTCGAGCTGTTCGCCCGGCTGGGGCGACAGGGACCCGAAGTCACCGTCGAGAACGCGCCCCTGCGCGTGCTCGTGCCTGCCTTCGTCATCAGCGAGCTGAAGACGGCATTCCAGATCGGCTTCATGATCTTCATCCCCTTCCTGGTGATCGACATGATCGTGGCCAGCGTGCTCATGTCGCTCGGCATGATGATGCTCTCACCCGTGCTGGTCGCCCTGCCCTTCAAGCTCATGCTGTTCGTGCTGGCCGATGGCTGGAACCTTCTGGTCGGCTCCCTCGCGGCCAGCTTCAGCACCTGACCCCCTCACAGCCCACGCACATGGACGCTCAAGCGGTACTCACCATCGGGCAGAACGCCCTCTTCATCCTGCTGGCAGTGGCGGCCCCGGTGCTCGGCACGGTGCTGCTGGTCGGTCTCGTGATCAGCCTGTTCCAGGCGCTGACGCAGATCAACGAGGCCACCCTGTCCTTCGTGCCCAAACTGGTGGCGGCGGTCGCGGTGTTCGCGATCGCCGGCCCGTGGATGCTGGTCACGCTGGTGGACTTCATCCGGCGCCTGTTCCAGTCGATTCCGACCTACGCCGTCTGAAGGGCCGCCAGCGATGGATGGCCCAATGATCAGCTTCACCGAAGCCCAGATCATGGCGTGGGTGGCGCCGATCTTCTGGCCGTTCCTGCGCGTGCTGGCGCTGTTTGCCAGCGCTCCGATTTTTTCGGCACGCACGGTCCCGATGCGCACCAAGATCGGCCTGGCCTTCGTGATCGCCGTCTGCATCCAGCCGGCGCTGCCGGAGCCCCCCATGATCTCCCTCACCAGTCCGGAGGCGCTGGGTGCGGTGATCCAGCAGATCTCCATCGGTGTGGCGATCGGGCTGGCGGTTCGCATCGTGTTCGCCGCCATGGAAATGGCAGGTGAGATCATCGGCCTGCAGATGGGGCTGAACTTCGCCGGCTTCTTCGATCCGACCACCAACTCACAGGCGAGCACGGTCGGACGCTTCTTCGGCAACACCTCCATGCTGCTGTTCATCGTGATGAACGGGCACCTGCTGATGATCATGGCTGTCGCCTCCAGCTTTCAGACCTTCCCCGTGGGGGACGGCATGCTGGAGGCGGTGCGCACGATGCGACTGCATGAACTCGGGGCCGTGATCTTCTATTACGGCCTGTGGATTGCCCTGCCGATGATCGGCATGCTGCTGTTCGTCAACGTGGTGATGGGCATCGTCTCGCGCATCGCGCCACAGATGAACGTCTTCGCCATCGGCTTTCCCCTGACGCTGTCGGTGGGACTGCTCGGCATCGCCTTCACCCTGCCCATGCTCGACCGTCCGGTGATGCAGCTCATGCGCGTGGTGGCCGACCTGTTCATCGGCGGGTAAGGAGCCCGAAACGGGCCCGCCGCTCACACCAGCTTGTTGCGGATCGCGTACACGGTGAGTTCGGCGTTGTTGCTCAGCCCCAGCTTTTCCAGCACCCGCGCCCGATAGACGCTCACCGTCTTCGGGCTGATCATCAGCTCCTCGGCAATCTGTGACAGTTTCTTGCCGGATGCGATCTTGCGCAGCGTCTGCAGTTCGCGCTCGGAGAGGCTGTCGTGCAGCTCGGCGCTCTCCGGCGCATGGAGGTGGTTCGCCAACAGTTCCGCGATCTGCGCCGTGATGTACTTGCGCCCCTGGGCCACGGTACGCACCGCGGACAGCAGATCGGCCGGATCACCACCCTTGTTGAGATAGCCCATGGCCCCGGCCTTCAGGCAGCGGATGGCGTACTGGTCCTCGGGGTACATCGAGACCATGACCGTGCGCACGGGCGAGTCCTCCTCCTGCAGCACAGAGAGGATTTCAAGCCCGCTGCGCCCGGGCAGGTCTACATCGAGCAGGAGCACATCGGGCCGGTTCTGGCGCAACGCCTCCCGCAGGGTCGGATAGCCATCGGCTTCGGCCACCACCTGGATGTCGGTGGCCTCCATGAGCGTGTCGCGCACACCGCGACGCACCACCGCATGGTCGTCGCACAACACCACCTTGATCATTCGTTGAACTCCCAATCTTTCGATGTTTCGCCGGCCAGCGGCAGGGACAGGATCAGCGTCATGCCTCGCCCGGGCTCGGTGACCACGTCGAGCCACCCACCCACGCTCTGTGCCCGCTCCTTCAGTCCGAGCAGCCCGAACGATTGCAGCTTCTCCATATCCCCTGCGTAGGCACCGCGCCCATTGTCGGCAATTTCGAGCGTCAGGACGGCCTCAAGGTCGCTGAGGTCCAGCGTCACCTCGGTCGCTTGCGCATGCTTGAGCACGTTGGTCAGTGCCTCCTGCGTCGTGCGGTAGACAACCATGGCCAACCCGGGCGCGACTTCCGCACGCAACTGGCCCTTGAGCCTCACGATCAGCCCGGTCCGCTCGGCAAAGGTATGGGTGAGCCATTGCAACGCCGGCATCAGGCCCTGGTCCAGCACGGCAGGGCGAAGGTTGCGCATGATGCGCTGGCTGGCTCCCAGGGCGTGCTCCGCCATCTCCAGGGCGGCCCGGATATGGCCCTGCGCCTGCGGGTCGTCGATGTGCCGTGCCAGCCAGGACAGGTCGAGCTTCGCGGCGGCGAGAGAACCGCCGATGTCGTCGTGGATCTCCCGGGCGATGTCGGCACGCTCCCGGTCGATGCTGGCCTGCAGGTGCTCGGTGAGGTCCACCAGCCGGCGCCGCGACTCGGCCAGCTCGGCCTGGGCCATGGCACGAGCCTGACGCGAGGCGTGAAAATCCAGCGCACGCTGCAACACCGCAGGCAACCGGGCCAGCCGGTTCTTGTCCACATAGTCGCTGACACCGCGCACCATCGCATCGGCCACCGTGGCCTCGCCAATGGCGCCCGAGACGATGATGAACGGCAACTCCTGCTGTGTCTCGCGCAGCCACTCCCAGGCGTCCATCCCCGAAAAACCCCCGAGGTGGTAGTCGGCAAGCACGGCGTCCACGCCGCCTTGCCGGATGCAGTCCTGGAAATCCTCGAGCCGGTCGACCAAGGTCACCACGCACGACAGATCGCTGCGGTCGAGCGTTCGGACCACCAGCTCGTGGTCTGCGGGATTGTCCTCAAGATGAAGGATGCGCAAATCTGTCAAACTACCCTCTGGTACATAGACTGGTGCCGCCCTTCCCTGCTCTGAGCGGGGTCTGGCCGGAAAATGTCGTTATTTTGAGCGATGTCAACCGCACAGCCTAGTCTAGACTTCGGCTCAGCCTTATATTTGCACATGTGTCAATGTTGACGGGACCTCAGCCCGCCGCCCATGCAAGAATCCACCGACCCCCCGCACAACAAGCGCCGCTGGCCACGCGAGGAATACACCACCGTTGAGCCCGTGCCACCGCGCTCCGACGAGCCGGCCGTGGAAATGGAGGTGTCGGTGGTCGCCGACCTCCAGGACTCGCTGCTTGTCGCGATGAACGACCTCAAACGGCTGGAGGGACTGCTTGACCACGCGACCGGCAACCTGCTGGACCGCTTCAACCGCGCCATCCAGGTCACCGGGGACCTGCCGGACGATCCTCGCTTCAACGAGGTGCGCGAGGCATTGCAGCTTGCGGTCACGGAGCTGCAGTTCCACGACATGGCCACCCAGCTGCTGGTACACATAGGCAAGGTGCTCAAGGGCTGTGCGTACATTCTGGCCGACCAGGCCATGGAACCGGACGAGGAAGAGGTGGGCGTGGTCGTGACCCACATGCCCAAGAACCCCAACCCGGTCACCCAAAGCGAAATGGACGCCGGCTCGATTGAGCTGTTCTAAGCCACCGACATCAACCGTTCCCAAGAAACAAGGTAATCACATGCACTCGATACTCGCCGTTGACGACTCGGCCTCCATGCGCAAGATGGTGTCCTTCACCCTCGTCGGCGCCGGCTTCAAGGTGGTGGAAGCCGTGGATGGCGTGGACGCCTTCGAAAAGGCGGACAAGCAGCACTTCGACCTGGTGCTGACCGATCAGAACATGCCACGTCTCGACGGCATCGGGCTCACGCGCAAACTGCGCGAGCACCCCAAGTTCAAGACCACTCCCATTCTGATCCTGACCACGGAATCCAGTGACCAGATGAAGCAGGCCGGCCGTGCCGCCGGGGCGACGGGTTGGCTGGTCAAGCCCTTCGACCCCAACCGTCTGATCGAGGTGATCAACAAGGTCATCCGCTGAGCCAGCGTCCCCCGGACACGCCGACAGTCACAACCGAGAACCGCCCATGGCAGACGACAAGAACGACGGCTTCGACCTGACCCAGTTCTATCAGATCTTCTTCGAGGAGGCCGGAGAGAACCTGGAGCAGATGGAACAGCAACTGCTCAACCTGGATCTCGAGACGGTAGATGACGAGGAGCTCAACGCGATCTTCCGTTGTGCCCACTCCATCAAGGGCGGTGCAGCCACCTTCGGTTTCGAGGACGTGGCCGAACTGACCCACCAGATGGAGTCATTGCTCGACAAGCTCAGGCGCCATGAACTCACGCCCACCATGCCGATGGTGGACGTGTTGCTGGAAGCGTCGGACGCCCTCAAGGGCCTGCTGGCCCGTCACCAGGGCCTCGGCGGCGAGCCCCCTGAAACCTCGGGTCTCGTTCAACGCATCCGCGTGCTGGCCAGCGGTGCGGCCCCGGCCGTCCAGGCACCCCCGCCTCCGCCTCCGCCACCACCTCCGCCTGCCCCGGCTCCCGCCCCTACCGTGGGCGGCATGCCCGCTGCTGCTCCCCCCGGCGCCACCCGCCAGCTGGTGGCGGTCATCGGCCCACTCGACGATCTCAGCCTCGCCGATCCGATCAAGGAGCTGTTCCGCGACATCGCCGGACTCGGCACCATCACCGGTGAACGGGCCGACAACGGCGCCCGGGTGTACGACATCACCACCCAGAGCACCGACGACGACCTGCTGGACCTGTTTGCCTTCCACGTGGCCAAGGACAAGATCCAGCTGCTGCCGGCAAACGCGGCTCCAGCCGCTGCCGCAGTGGCTGCAGCCCCCGTCGCAGACACCGGCGCCGAACACAGCCACGACATCATCGAACAAGGCTACGGCCTGTTCGCCGGGGCGCCCGGCAGCCCGGTCGCCTCCACTGTCACCTCCGAAAGCGGCGCCACCGTACCGGCCCAGGATCTGGTCCAGGGCTACGGGCTCTTCCCTGGCGCCCCGGGTAACCCGCTCACCCCGCGTGACCACGCCGAAAGCCTGTTGGCCGAATCGCAATCGCTCGCAGCAGCCAGCGCGGGGGCAGCCTCACCGGCCGAGACCAAGGCCCGCGAGACCGCCAAGGCCGCCCGAACCGCCACCACGGCACAACTTGAAACCACGACCCTGCGGGTATCGGTCAGCAAGATCGATCAGCTCATCAACCAGGTGGGTGAACTCGTGATCACCCAGGCCATGCTGGCCCAGTACAGCCGCACCCTCGACGCGACGCTCAACCAGCAACTGCTGTCGGGACTCGCTGACCTGGAGCGCAACACGCGAGACCTTCAGGAATCGGTCATGTCGATTCGCATGATCCCGATGTCGGTGGTGTTCAGCCGCTTCCCGCGCATGCTGCGCGATCTGGCCGGCAAGCTGGGCAAGAAGGTCGAGCTGATCACCCACGGTGAGGCCACCGAGCTGGACAAGGGGCTGATCGAGAAGATCACGGACCCCCTCACCCACCTGATCCGCAACAGCTGTGACCATGGGATCGAACTGCCCGATGCCCGCATCGCCAGCGGCAAGCCGGAGGTTGGGACGATCACGTTGTCGGCAGCCCACCAGGGCGGCTCCATCCTCATCGAGGTGCGCGACGATGGCAAGGGCCTGAACCGGCAGAAGCTGATTGACAAGGCCCGATCCAAAGGGATGGACGTCTCCGACGACATGCCCGACCAGGACGTATGGCAACTCATCTTCGCCCCGGGCTTTTCCACCGCCGAGGTCGTGACCGACGTCTCGGGACGGGGCGTGGGCATGGACGTGGTGAAGAAAAACATCGCCTCGCTGGGCGGTTCGGTCGAGATCGACTCGTCCGAGGGCTTCGGCATGAGCGTGAAGGTGCGCCTGCCCCTGACGCTGGCCATCATGGACGGCATGACGGTGCGTGTCAGCGATGAGGTCTACATCCTGCCCCTGTCGTCGGTGGTCGAGTCCTTCCAGGTGGAGGCCACCTCCATCAACACCGTGGCGCAGAATGCCCAGTTGGTGAAGGTCCGCGACGAATACATGCCGGTGATCGAGATCGACAGGACCTTCGGTGTCCCGCGCAAGGCAGGAGACCCCTCCGCGAACAGCATCATGGTGGTGATCGAGTCCGACGGTTCCCGGGTCGCCCTCATGGTGGACGAGCTGCTCGGACAGCAGCAGGTGGTGATCAAGAACCTCGAAGCCAACTACAAGAAGGTGCCCAATGTCTCCGGTGCCACCATCCTGGGCGACGGCAGTGTCTCGCTGATCCTCGACACCTCCGCCCTGGTGCGGCGCGCGCGCCACTGAAGGCGGCGATTCCACGATCATGTCCGACGAGATCGCGCTGCAGAACCGGGAATTCGCCTGGACCACGGCGGACTTCCATCGCATCAAGGAGCTGATCTACCGGCATGCGGGCATCAGCCTGCACGACGGCAAGCAGGCCATGGTGTACAGCCGCATCGCCCGGCGTCTGCGCGACACGGGTCACCAGAGCTTCCGGGACTATCTCGACTGGCTGGAGCGTCAGGGAGGGGGTGACGAGTGGCAGGAGTTCGTGAACGCACTCACCACCAACCTCACGTCCTTCTTCCGCGAGAACCACCACTTCATCGAGCTCGCCCGGGTGGTCCGTGAGGATCCGAACCGCGACTGGAAAATCTGGTGCAGTGCCGCCTCCACGGGGGAGGAGCCCTACTCCATCGCCATCACGATGGCCGATGCGCTCGGCCTCAACGGCCGCTTCCAGATCTGGGCCAGCGACATCGACACCAAGGTGCTGTCCACCGCCTCGCGCGGCGTCTACAAGCTCGACGGCCTGAAGAACCTGAGCAGCGCCCAGCTCCAGAAATACTTCCTCAAGGGCAAGGGGGCCAACACCGGCCTCGCCCGGGTCCGCCCCGAGCTGCAGAAGCACATCCAGTTCTTCACCCTCAACCTGATCGAGGACAACTGGAGCCTGAAGGAGACGTTCGACGTGGTGTTCTGCCGCAACGTGATGATCTACTTCGACAACCCCACCCAAAGGCAGGTACTGGCACGCATCCACCGTCTGATGAAGCCCAAGGGCACCCTGTTCGTCGGGCACGCCGAGAACTTCAGCGACGCCCGCACCCTGTTTGCCCTGCGCGGCAAGACCATCTACGAAAAAGTCTGAGCCCCATGCACCGAAGCATCGAATACCTGCAACAGCTCAAGACCCGGGCCCGAAAACCGGGAGAGGCCTCCTTTTTCTTCCACGATCAGCATTTCAAGTACAACGCCGCCAAGGTATTGCCTGGAGAGTACTTCGTCGCCAACGAGGACGTCATCATCATGACGGTGCTGGGCTCCTGCATCGCCGCCTGCATCTGGGACTCCCGGCTGCGCATCGGAGGCATGAACCACTTCATGCTCCCGGACGGTGGAGCCGACACCTCGGGGCGCTATGGTTCCTACGCCATGGAACTGCTGATCAACGAACTCGTCAAAATGGGATCATCCAGGGAGTACATGCAGGCCAAGGTGTTCGGTGGTGGCGCGGTCATCTCCGGTTTCACCAGCATGAACGTGGGGGAGCGCAACACCAAGTTCGTCATGGACTACCTGACCACGGAACGGATTCCGGTGGTTTCCAAGGACGTGCTCGACATCTACCCCCGCAAGGTGGTGTTCTTCCCGGTGACGGGCAAAGCCATGGTGAAGCGGCTGGCGCACGCCCACCCGGAAACCCTCGAATCCCAGGAGCGTCAGGGCGTGGCCACCCGGGTGGTGCAGTCCACTGCAGGCGGCTCCGTCGATCTGTTCTGACAATCGGATCTGCAACGCATGGAAAAAATCAAGGTGGTGGTGGTTGACGACTCGGCGCTGGTGCGCAGCCTGCTGACGGAGATCATCAACAAGCAGTCCGACATGGCGTGCATCGGTGCCGCCAACGATCCGTTGCAGGCCCGCGAGATGATCCGCGAGCTCAATCCGGACGTGATCACCCTCGATGTCGAAATGCCCAAGATGGACGGGCTGGAGTTCCTGTCGCGACTGATGAGACTGCGCCCGATGCCGGTCGTCATGGTGTCGACGCTGACCGAACAGGGAGCTGACACGACGATGCGGGCCCTTGAAATGGGGGCGGTCGACTTCGTGGCCAAGCCCCGTATCGGGGTGGCCAGTGGGCTGTCTGCACTGGGCGACGAGATCGTCGAGAAAATCCGCATCGCGAGCAAGGCCCGGGTGTCGCGCCATGTGGCGCCACCGGCTCCGCCCACCGTCCCCCGCGAGGAGGGGGCCGTCCCGGTCCGTCCGGTCGGCATGACCCGCCTGTCCACGGAAAAGATCATCTGTATCGGGGCCTCAACCGGCGGCACCGAGGCCATCAAGGAAATCCTGGTCGACATGCCGGCCGACTCCCCCGCGATCGTGATCACCCAGCACATGCCTGCGGGGTTCACCACCAGTTTCGCGGCGCGACTGGATTCGCTGTGCAAGATCCGCGTATCCGAGGCGGTGGACGGTCAGCGGATCCTGCCAGGCCATGCCTACATCGCCCCGGGCGGCCTGCAGTTTCGCATCGAACGCAGCGGTGCCAACTACGTGGCCGTGGTCGATGACTCCCCGCCTGTGAACAGGCACAAGCCATCGGTCGAGGTGCTGTTCAAGTCCTGCGCACGTGTGCTGGGCCCGAACGCGATCGGCGTGATGCTCACGGGTATGGGGGCTGACGGCGCAACCGCGATGAAGGAAATGCGCGACGCCGGCAGCTACAACTACGCCCAGGACGAAGCCAGCTGCATCGTGTTCGGCATGCCCAAAATGGCCATTCAGGCCGGCGCCGTACATGAGGTGCTGCCCCTCAAGAGCATCGCCAAGGCATTGATCGAGCGCGTGATCAGCTCGGGTGGCGTCCGCCACCGCATCTGAGACGCAGGGCTAAAACCGCGTCAGGCCAATCGGTCGAGATTGACGCCCTGCGTGCCCTTGTCGGGCGCCACAGAGGTTCGGGTGTAGTTTTCGGTCGCCTCGGCCGCACGTTCGGGAGTGACGGCCGGCTTGGGCGGAACCAGCAGTTCGGCGCGGGCCGCCGCCGCTGCGCGGGCCTCCTCTCCTATGAGCACGTCCACGGCAGCCCGACTGGCTTTCCACATGTTGGGCAGCAGTTCCTTGATCTGGGTGTCCATGGCCTCCAGAGCGGGGTTTTTCGACTCGCGGGCCTGCGCCTGCTCGTTGCGCTGTCGCTCCGCCTCACGGGCGGCCTGTTGCTGGGCCTGAGGGTTCTGCGTGGCCCGCTGGGCCTCGGCCTGGGACGCACCTGTGGAAGACGGCCTAACGGCCTGCTCCTGCGCCGGTGACGCGCCGACGTTGCGGGCTTCTTCGGTAGCGCCCCGACCGCGGGTCGACGCCTCTCTGCCCGTAGGCAGCACGCCGATACGCTCCGGCACGGCGGCGTTGTTGAAGTTGTTGACGCGCAGAGCCTCTCCGGTCGGGTTGACCGGAGGCAGGGAGGACGGGGCATACACCACCTGGGAACGCGAACCCTCACCCGCCGGTGCCACGGGAGCGATCACCCCCTGGTTTTCGGGAGTCACATTGTCGCTGGCCTTGGCGGGCGTGGTGGGCTGCACGCGCGCCACCGTCGGCGCCTGAGGAGGCACCGGCGAAACGGCAACAGAAGAAATGGTCAACATGACAAACTCCTCGGCAGAGCAATCTGCAGGCGGGATTCCCGCTTTCCTTCTCCTCATCGGCGATTCTGGCCTTAACTTTAGGGAATCGCAAAAAAATTTTTCACGATACGTCAGGCCGTAAAATCCCGATACGGCAAATAACGCCCGATTCGCACCCTTTTCGACCTGACCACTTTCCCCGAGGCAAACCATGACCGTGACCCTTTCCATGTCCGACCGCGACGGCAAAATCTGGATGGATGGCCAGCTGGTGGACTGGCGCGACGCCAAGATCCACGTGCTGACCCACACCCTCCACTACGGCTGCGGGGCATTTGAGGGGGTGCGCGCCTACAACACCGTCAACGGGCCTGCCATCTTCCGTCTGCAGGAGCACACCGAACGCCTTTTCAACAGCGCCAAGATCCTGCGCATGAAAATCCCGTTCACCCAGGAGCAGGTGAATGAGGCGCAATGCGCGGTCATCCGCGAGAACCGACTGGAGAGCGGCTATATCCGTCCGCTGACCTGGGTCGGTGACAAGAAGCTGGGCGTCAGTCCGAAAGGCAACACCATCCACCTGATGGTGGCCGCCTGGGCCTGGGGCGCCTACCTCGGCGAGGAAGGCCTCAAGCGTGGCATCCGCGTCAAGACCAGCAGCTACACCCGCCACCACGTCAACATCACCATGACGCAGGCCAAGGCGGTGAGCAACTACACCAACTCCATCCTGGCCAACATGGAAGCCACCGACGAGGGCTACGACGAGGCCCTGTTGCTGGATTCGGCTGGTTTCGTGAGTGAGGGTGCGGGTGAGAACATCTTCGTGATCAAGAACGGCGTGATCTACACGCCCGATCTGTCGGCGGGCGCGCTCAACGGCATCACCCGCAACACGGTGTTCCACATCGCCAAGGATCTGGGCCTGGACATCGTGCAGAAGCGCATCACCCGCGACGAGGTGTACATCGCTGACGAGGCCTTCTTCACCGGCACAGCGGCCGAAGTCACCCCGATCCGTGAACTGGACCGCATCGAGATCGGCGCCGGCAGCCGTGGCCCGATCACCGAGAAAGTGCAGACAGCGTTCTTTGACATCGTCAACGGCCGCAACCCCAAGTATGCCCACTGGCTGACCAAGGTCTGATTGCCATGAGCCAAGCTCCCGCCACCATCGAAATCGCCGCCAAGGACCTCAACGCCCACGGCGGCGTGTTTTGCCCCAGCCCACTGGCCGACATGAAACTGTGGAACAGCCACCCCAAGGTCTACCTGGACGTGGCCAAGACTGGCGAGGCCCGCTGCCCGTACTGCGGTACGGTGTACCGGCTCAAGGCCGGTGAGGTCGTGGCGCACGGCCACTGACCTCTGCGAAGCCCGGCCGACCCCCGGGCCTTCGCTCCTTCAGGACACGATATAGGCACCTGCCCCACTGGACAGCAGTTTGCCGTCGGCACCGTGGAACCCCATGCGGGTGGTCGCCACGCGCGATCCCAGCCGCAACACCTCGG
This sequence comes from Burkholderiales bacterium, assembly GCA_030603635.1. Classification (GTDB taxonomy): domain Bacteria; phylum Pseudomonadota; class Gammaproteobacteria; order Burkholderiales; family Burkholderiaceae_C; genus Tepidicella. The sequence goes on from JAUVXK010000057.1 coordinate 16,417, forward strand.
CACGCAACTCGAACCACTCCCCTATGCCCGGGCGCAGGTAATCGATGCGCAGATCGATCGTGCCCAGCTTGCTGAAGCGGTGCAGGCGCTGCTCGGGGGATTCGTCCATGTGACGGGCGCCAATGGCCGCCATCACCGCCAGCCCACCCATGGCGTCCAGCCCGGCGCTGATCACGCCGCCGTGGACGCGGTTGTAGGCAAAGTGCCCCACCAGCTCGTGACGCATGTCGATGCGGGCGGTGACCAACTCCGGGGCGATGGCGGTGATCTTGAGCCCCAGCACGGTGTTGAAGACGATCTTTTCCTCGAAGATCTGCCGCACGCCCTCGATGAACTCGGG
>JAUVXK010000041.1 GCA_030603635.1 Burkholderiales bacterium
ACAAGTGGGCCTGGGAAAAGTATCTCGCCACCTGCGCCAACCACTGGATGCCGCAGGAAGTGAACATGAGCCGCGACATCGCGCTCTGGAAAGACCCGAACGGTCTCACCGAAGACGAGCGCCGCATCGTCAAACGCAACCTCGGCTTCTTCGTCACCGCCGATTTCCTGGCGGCGAACAACATCGTGCTGGGCACCTACCGCCACATCACGGCGCCCGAGTGCCGTCAGTTCCTGCTGCGCCAGGCGTTCGAGGAAGCCATCCACACCCACGCCTACCAGTACATCGTGGAAAGCCTGGGCCTGGACGAAGGCGAGATCTTCAACGCCTACCACGAGGTGCAGGCGATTCGCGACAAGGACGAGTTCCTGCTGCCGTTCATCGACGCCATCATGGACCCGAACTTCCACACGGGCACCCAGGAAGCCGACCAGACCCTGCTCAAGAGCCTGATCGTGTTCGCCTGCCTGATGGAAGGCCTGTTCTTCTACGTGGGCTTCACACAGATTCTGGCGCTGGGCCGCCAGAACAAGATGACCGGTGCCGCCGAGCAGTACCAGTACATCCTGCGCGACGAGTCCATGCACTGCAATTTCGGCATCGACCTGATCAACCAGTTGAAGCTGGAAAACCCGCACCTGTGGACATCTGAGTTCAAGGCCGAGATCAAGGAACTCTTCCTCAAGGCCGTGGAGCTCGAATACCGCTACGCCGAAGACACCATGCCGCGCGGCGTGCTGGGGCTCAATGCCTCGATGTTCAAGGGCTACCTGCGCTACATCGCCAACCGGCGCGCCACGCAGATCGGCCTGGAGCCCCTGTTCCCCAACGAAGAAAACCCCTTCCCCTGGATGAGCGAGATGATCGACCTCAAGAAGGAACGCAATTTCTTCGAGACACGGGTGATCGAATACCAGTCGGGAGGTGCGCTGTCCTGGGATTGACGCCCTGCCGGAACAGCCTTCTTTCATGCGGTCCTTTCATGCCCACCCCGCTTGCATGGCCCCGATGTCGGTGGCCGGGGTGGTTTCCCCCATTCAACACTCGGGAGGGCCAGGCGTGTCGTGCATGCCGGTGGTCCGAGTGCTGAATCGCTTGCCCGGAATCGTCCGAGGTCAAGCGCTTTTGGCAACTTGATCAAGGAGAACAACATGGCAACTGCGAAGAAGGCCGCACCGGCCAAGAAGGCAGCGGCACCCGCCAAGAAAGCGGCGGCCCCTGCAAAGAAAGCTGCCCCGGCCAAAGCCGCAGCGGCACCCGAGAAGAAGGCTGCACCGGCCAAGAAAGCGGCACCGGCGAAGAAAGCCGCTGCACCGGCCAAGGCCGCCCCCGCGAAGAAGGCCGCGCCGGCCAAGAAAGCAGCGCCGGCGAAGAAAGCCGCTGCACCGGCCAAGGCCGCCGCTCCTGCGAAGAAGGCCGCTCCGGCCAAGAAGGCAGCAGCACCCGCCAAGAAGGCGGCACCGGCGAAGAAAGCCGCTGCACCGGCCAAGGCCGCCCCCGCGAAGAAGGCCGCTCCGGCCAAGAAGGCGGCAGCTCCTGTGGCCCAGGCCGTGGCCGAGGTCAAGAAGGCCGTGAAAAAGACGGTGACAACCGCCAAGAAGGCCATTGCCAAAGAGGAAAAGGCCGTCGAAAAAAAAGTGGCTGAAGTGAAGAAGGCCGTCGAGAAAAAGGCCAAGGCCGTGAAGAAGGCGGTCGAAAAAAAAGTGGCTGAAGTGAAAAAGGCCGTCGAAAAGAAAGCCGCGCCCAAGCCCAAGGCGGCCAAGGCAGCCCCTGCCCCGGCGGCCCAGACCAAGCTGAACCCGCAGGCAGCCTGGCCCTTCCCGACGGCCAAGAAGCCCTGAATCACGCGGCCCTGCCGCTCTTACCCGGGCCCATGGGCAACCATGGGCTTTTTTGCGTCCGGCTCAGACCTCCAGGCGGTAGTTCTGCCCCCCACGGGAAGCGATCTTGGCTGCGCCCATGCGGTTGCCCAGCGCCACACAGCGCGTCAGCTCCCAGCCCTGGGCCAGGCCATGCAACAGGGCGGCGCGGAATGCATCGCCGCAACCGGTCGGGTCCACCACAGCCGTGGCCGGCACACCCGGCACGCGGGTGCAAACCCCGTTCTGCCAGACCTCGCATCCCTGGTCGGCCAGCGTGATGACGAGCCCGCGCAAGCGGTGTGACAGCGCGGCATGGTCAAGACCGGTGCGGTCACTGAGCATGCGTGCCTCATAGTCGTTGAGGGCAGCCCAGTCGGCCAGGTCGATGAAGTGCAGGAGTTCCTCGCCGTTGAACATGGGCAGCCCCTGGCCCGGATCGAACACGAACGGCACACCCAGCGCCTTGAGCTGCTCGGCGTGTTGGAGCATGGCCTCCCGGCCATCGGGCGAGATGATGCCGATCAGTGCCCCATCGACCGCTTCGATGGGGTTGAGGTGCGCCTGACCCATGGCGCCAGGGTGAAACGCCGTGATCTGGTTGTTGTCGCGGTCGGTCATGATCATGGCCTGGGCGGTGTAGTGCGCGTCGTCGATCCGGACGTGTCGCGTGTCCACCCCCATGACCATCAGGCGTTCGAGGTAGTCCTGCCCGTCCGCCCCGAGCGTGGCCACCGGACGTGCCTCCGCCCCGAGCTGGCGCAAGCCGTAGGCGATGTTGCCCGCACAGCCTCCGTACTCGCGCCGCAAGCCGGGGACCAGGAAGGAGACGTTGAGAATGTGTAGCTGATCCGGCAGGATCTGCTCGGCAAAGCGGCCCTCGAACGTCATGATGGTGTCGAAAGCCAGGGAACCGCAGATGAGGATAGACATGGGCCGTTGCAGGGGTTTCAGGGGTAGAAAAGGATGGCTCGATAGCCAGTCATGACCTGATCGCTCGGACCATCGAGCGCCAGATCGAACTGAACCGGCCATTCCGCGCCAGGCGGCAGCGTGTCGACCGGGCGTGGCCACTCGTGCGGCAGCAACACCCGACGCACCAGGACTTCGTCGTTGAGGGCGGTGAGCGTGAGCTCCAGGGCGGGCGCCGCCACCTCCAGGGTGGACTTGTTGCGCACCACCACATTGAAGCTGTAGCGTCCGGGTGCGCGGCGCAAGAGGACCGAGCTGTCGATGACGACCTCGTCGAGCTGACGGGGCGAGGTGACCTCGCAGGCCAGCGAGTCGCACAGCGTTTCGAGCGCCGGGCGGCTGGCCGGTACGCGGCTGGCCAGCTGATCCCGCCAGTGATAGGCCGCCTGGGTGCCCAGCAAGGTGAACAGGGACAGCACAAGCAGCACCAGCCCTGCCCTGACCCAGGGTTTGCGCCAGAACGCCCGGCGCTGGGCCTGGCGGACGAAGGATGGCAAGGGTTGAGGCTCAGCCTCGACGGGCAGGACGTCCGGGGAGACAGACGGGGGCTCGACAACAGGCGGTTCGGGTTCGGGTTCGGGTTCCGTCTCCAGCTCCGGCTCCGGCTCCTGCACCGCCGGGATCGGCTCAGTTTCAATGGGTGCGGGATCGGCAACGGGTGCCTCAACGATGGCGGGGGCGTCCGCAGGCACAGGCGCCGGCACTGGGCCGGCGGCTGAGGGTTCCTCAACCCCGGGCCACCAGGGCTGGAGATCCAGTGTGGCGTCGAAAATGTGGTGGCAGTGCCCGCAACGGACCCAGCCATCGGAAATCTTGAGCTGATCGGACACCACCTTGAACGAGGTGGAGCATGCCGGACAGCGCGTGATGAAGCTCATGCCGGGATTATTGCAGGCCGCGACACCCCCGCTGGAGCCACGGACTGCCTGAGGCCTCAGGTCGAGGCGGTCATGAGGATCCAGCCCTCTTCCTGATCGGTGACAGCCAGCCGGACCCAGGGCGCATACGCCTCCTGCAGTTCCTGCGTCTGACGCTCCAGGATGCCGGCCAGCACCAGATGCCCCCCAGCGCGCACATGGCTGCACAGCAGCGGCGCCAGCACCTTCAGGGGCGTGGCCAGGATGTTGGCCAGCACCACGTCGTAGACACCTGTGGCGAGCTCGGGCAAGCCCGCCTCAAGGCTGACGTGATTGTTGCTGGCGTTGATGCGCGTGGCCTCCACGGCTGCGGGGTCGATGTCCACCGCCACGATCTCCCGGGCGCCGAACTTGGCCGCCCCGATCGCCAGAATGCCGGAGCCACAACCGTAATCGAGCACACGCAGGCCTGCCAGGTCACGCTGCGCGATCCAGCGCAGGCACATCCGGGTGGTCGGGTGGGTGCCGGTGCCGAATGCCAGACCCGGATCCAGGCGGATGACCTGCCGGGCGGCAGCCGGGGGTTCGTGCCAGCTCGGCACGATCCAGAAGCCGGGGGTGACGTCCACCGGGGCGAACTGGGACTGCGTCAGACGCACCCAGTCCTCGTCGGCCACGGCCCGGATGCCCACGACTTCGCAGCCGTCGAAAAAGTCCTGCAACTGCAGCAGAGCCGCCGCCTCGTCGGCACCGGCCTGCCCGGGGAACAGGGCCACGACCCGGGAACGCTGCCAGCCAGGTTTCGGGGCGGGCATGTCGGGCTCGCCAAACAAGGCCTGTTCGGCGGGGGTTTCGGCATCGGCATCCTCGACCGAGACGCTCAGCGCGTCCAGGGCGTCCAGCGCGTCGGTCAGGTCTTCGATCCGCTCCTCCGGCGCCAGAAGCACCAGCTCGAACAGGCGCGCAGGGGCCGTGGGTTCAGCGGTCACGTTGCTCCAACCAGGATTCGAGGTAATGGATGTTGGTGCCACCGGCTTCGAAGTTGGCGTCCACCATGAGCTCGCGGTGCAAGGGCACGTTGGTCTTGATGCCCTCGATCGCTGTTTCGGCCAGCGCGGTCCGCATGCGTGCCAGCGCCTGCTCACGCGTGTCGCCGTGGACGATGAGCTTGCCGATCATCGAGTCGTAATTGGGTGGCACCATGTAATTGGCATAGACGTGCGAATCGACCCGGACGCCCGGCCCCCCGGGCATGTGCCAGGTGGTGACGCGACCAGGCGATGGTGTGAACTTGTACGCATCCTCGGCGTTGATGCGGCACTCGATGGCGTGCCCACGCACCTGGATCTGGCGCTGGGTGAAAGGCAGCTTCTCACCGGCGGCCACCGCGATCTGGGTGCGCACGATGTCGATGCCGGTGATGGCTTCCGTGACCGGGTGCTCGACCTGCACGCGGGTTTTCATCTCGATGAAGTAGAACTCGCCGTTTTCATACAGGAACTCGAACGTGCCGGCCCCCCGGTAACCGATCTTCTTGCAGGCGGCGGCACAACGCTCACCGATCTTCTCGATCAGGCGGCGCGGGATACCCGGGGCCGGTGCCTCCTCGATCACCTTCTGGTGGCGGCGCTGCATGGAGCAGTCACGCTCGAACAGGTAGACCGCGTTGCGGTAGGTGTCGGCCAGCACCTGGATTTCGATGTGGCGGGGGTTCTGGAGAAACTTCTCCATGTAGACCTCGGGGTTGCCGAAGGCTGCCCCTGCTTCGGCCTTGGTGGTCTGCACCGCATGCAGCAGCGCCGCTTCGGTGTGCACGACGCGCATGCCGCGGCCACCGCCACCGCCCGCCGCCTTGATGATGACGGGGTAGCCAACGCTCTTGGCAATGCGCTTGATGACGGCAGGATCGTCGGGCAAAGCCCCTTCCGAGCCGGGCACGCAGGGCACACCGGCCCGGATCATGGCCTGCTTGGCCGACACCTTGTCGCCCATGATGCGGATGGACTCGGGCGTGGGACCGATGAAGACGAAACCGCTTTTTTCCACGCGTTCGGCAAAGTCGGCGTTTTCCGAGAGGAAACCGTAACCGGGGTGGATGGCTTCGGCGTCGGTGACTTCGGCCGCCGAGATGATGGCCGGCATACTGAGGTAGCTTTGCGCCGAAGGCGCGGGGCCGATGCACACCGCCTCGTCAGCGAGCTTGACGTACTTGGCGTCGCGGTCGGCCTCGGAGTAGACCATGACCGCCTTGATGCCCATCTCGCGGCAGGCCCGCTGCACCCGCAGCGCAATTTCACCGCGGTTGGCGATCAGGATTTTCTTGAACATGAGCGACAGACCCTCACTCGATCACGAACAGGGGCTGCCCGTATTCGACGGCCTGCCCGTTTTCGGCCAGAATCTGCGTGACGACGCCGGACTTGTCGGCTTCGATCTCATTGAGGATCTTCATGGCTTCCACGATACAGATCGGCTCGCCTTCCTTGACCTGCTGGCCCAGCTCGACAAAAGGCTTGGCGCCAGGGCTGGAAGCACGGTAGAACGTGCCGACCATGGGCGATTTGACGATGTGCCCCTTCACTTCGGGCTCGGCCGCAGGAGCCGCAGCGACGGGTGCGGCAGGTGCTTCGGCCTGGGCTGCGGGTGCGGCCACGGTCACGGCGGGAGCGGGCGCCACCACGGCCACCGGGGCAACGGGTGCGCTCTTGACGATGCGAACCTTGCCTTCGGCCTCGGTGATCTCGAGTTCGGATACATTCGACTCGGACACGAGGTCGATCAAGGTCTTGAGTTTGCGCAAATCCATGTTTTCTCCAGAAATTGCACCTAAAATGCTTCAAAATTTCCGCATCAGGGCAGAAGTAGGCGGGAATATACACGAAGTGCACCAACCTCGGAAAACCCGGGCCGTCTCCGCCCTGCCCCATTTGCCCCGCCACACCCGCATTTGAACCCCATGGCAGACGAGGAAACCAGCGTTGCGTCCATGGCCCTGCCCGGGCTGGCCAGGGCCTTGATCGCCTCGGGCACCCTGGCCCAGAAAACGGCCGAAGAGATCTACGCCAAGGCACAGGCACGCAAGACCAGCTTCATCGCCGAGGTGATCAGCAGCGGGGCGGTATCGGCACGCGATCTGGCCCACACCATGTCGGAGGCGTTTGCGGCCCCGCTGATCGATCTGGACGCGGTGGACGCCCACCGGCTGCCCAAGGATATCCTGGACCCCCGCATTGCCAAGCAGTTCCGGCTGGTGGTGCTGAGCCGGCGCAGCAACCGTGTGACCGTGGCCACGGCCGACCCCTCCGACCAGCAGGCCGCCGAGAAAGTGAAGTTCGCCACCCAACTCGGCGTGGACTGGGTGATTGCCGAGGTGGACAAGCTCAACAAGCTGATCGACAGCGTCACCGCCAGCGCGAGCGAAGCGATCGAGCACATCGTCGGTGGCGACTTCGAATTCGACGAAAGCAGCATCGAGATGGCGTCGGCGGACGCCACCGACAAGATATCGGCCGAGGTGGAAGACGCCCCGGTCGTCAAGTTTTTACAGAAGATGCTGCTCGATGCCTACACGATGCGCGCATCTGACCTGCACTTCGAGCCTTACGAGCACACCTACCGGGTGCGCTTCCGCATCGACGGCGAACTGCGTGAAATCGCTTCGCCACCGATCGCGGTGAAGGAAAAGCTGGCTTCGCGCATCAAGGTGATCTCCAAGCTCGATATCTCTGAAAGGCGTGTGCCGCAGGACGGCCGGATGAAGCTGAAGGTGGGGCCGGACAAGGTGATCGACTTCCGGATCAGCACCCTGCCCACCTTGTTCGGCGAAAAGATCGTGATCCGCATCCTGGACCCGAGCAGTGCGCAGATGGGCATCGACGCGTTGGGTTACGAACCGGACGAACGGGAAAAGCTGCTGGAGGCGATTCACCGCCCTTACGGGATGGTGCTCGTGACCGGGCCCACCGGTTCGGGCAAGACGGTCTCGCTCTACACCTGCCTGAACATCCTGAACCAGCCTGGGGTCAACATATCGACGGCTGAAGACCCGTCGGAAATCAACCTGCCCGGCGTGAACCAGGTGAACGTGAACGAAAAGGCCGGGCTGACCTTTGCGGCCGCGCTGAAGGCCTTTCTGCGCCAGGACCCGGACATCATCATGGTGGGCGAGATCCGTGACCTCGAAACCGCCGACATCGCCATCAAGGCCGCCCAGACCGGCCACATGGTGCTGTCGACCCTGCACACCAACGACGCGCCCACCACCCTCACCCGCATGCTCAACATGGGCATCGCGCCGTTCAATATCGCGTCCAGCGTGAACCTGATCACGGCCCAGCGGCTGGCACGACGTCTGTGCAAGCAGTGCAAGGAACCGATCAAGGACCTGCCGGACAAGGCGCTGATCGATGCCGGGTTCCGCCCCGAGGAACTGGACGGCACCTGGATACCCTACCGGCCGGTGGGATGCAACGCCTGCAACAACGGCTACAAGGGCCGTGTGGGCATCTACCAGGTGATGCCCATCACGGAGGCGATGCAGCAGATCATCCTGCGCGGCGGCAGTGCCCTCGAGATTGCCGCGCAGGCCAAGACAGAAGGTGTTCGCACTTTGCGCGAATCGGGGCTGCGAAAGGTTAAACTGGGCATTACGTCTCTGGAAGAAGTGCTGGGCTGCACCAACGACTGAGCCCTCACCGCCAGAGACCGAGCAACCACACAGCGGGGAAAACATGGCCACGGCTAGCAAAAGCGTCAAGGAGTTCGTGTTCGAGTGGGAGGGCAAGGACCGCAACGGCAAGACGACCCGTGGCGAGATCCGGGCCGCTGGTGAGAACCAGGCCCAGGCCAACCTGCGGCGCCAGGGCATCCTGGTGCAGAAGATCAAGAAGCGCAAGATGGCCTCGGCCAAGCGCATCAAGCCGAAAGACATCGCGATCTTCACCCGCCAGCTCGCGACCATGATGAAGGCCGGCGTGCCCCTGCTGCAGGCCTTCGACATCGTGGGTCGGGGCAACCCCAACCCCAGCGTGACCAAGTTGCTCAACGACATCCGCACCGACGTCGAGACGGGCACGTCCCTGAGTGCGGCCTTCCGCAAGCACCCCCTGTACTTCAACGCCCTGTACTGCAACCTGGTGGAAGCGGGCGAAGCGGCCGGCATTCTGGAAGATCTGCTCGACCGGCTCGCCACCTACATGGAGAAGACCGAGGCGATCAAGAGCAAGGTGAAATCGGCACTGATGTACCCGACCGCCGTGGTCGTGGTGGCCTTCGTGGTGGTGGCGGTGATCATGATCTTTGTGATCCCCGCGTTCAAGGAGGTGTTTTCGTCCTTCGGGGCCGACCTCCCCGCTCCGACCCTCGCGGTGATCGCGATGAGCGAATTCTTCGTCGCCTACTGGTGGCTCATCTTCGGTGGACTGGGTGGCGGTCTGTACTTCTTCTTTCAGGCCTGGCAGCGCAACGAGAAGGTCCAGCGCTTCATGGACCGGCTGCTGCTGAAGGTGCCGGTGTTCGGTGCCCTGGTGGAAAAATCGGTGGTGGCACGCTGGACGCGCACCATGGCCACGATGTTCGCTGCGGGCGTGCCGCTGGTGGAAGCCCTGGATTCGGTGGGCGGGGCCTCAGGCAACAGCCTGTATGCGGACGCCACCAAGAAGATCCAGCAGGAAGTCTCGACCGGCACCAGCCTGACCATGGCCATGAGCAACGCGCGCATCTTCCCGTCCATGGTGCTGCAGATGTGCGCCATTGGCGAGGAGTCCGGCTCTATCGACCACATGCTGGGCAAGGCGGCCGACTTTTACGAAGCGGAAGTGGACGACATGGTGGCCGGCCTCTCCAGCCTCATGGAGCCCATCATCATCGTGGTTCTGGGCACGATCATCGGGGGCATCGTGGTGTCGATGTACCTGCCAATCTTCAAACTGGGAGAAGTGGTCGGATAAGACCGAGGTGCTCACACGCCAAAATAACGCCCCTTGCGGTGGTTGATGGCAATCACCGCATTGAGCGAAAGCGCCCCCAGCAGCGAGAGGGCCAGCATCCACGGCGACAGCACCCAGAAGCCACCCAGGAGAATGGCCGCGTCGGCGAGCATTTGCACATGACCGGCGCGCCAGCCGTGCCGCTTCTGCAGCCATAAAGCCAGTATGCCCACCCCGCCCAGGCTCGCCTGGTGCCGAATGAGCATGAGAATGCCTGCCCCCGCAAGCAGCCCGGCCAATACGGCCGCAAAAGGTGCCGACAGGTGTTCGAAACCGATCCAGCGGGGCAACCACTCCACGTAAAGCGACAGCAGGGCCACCGCGGCAAAGGTTTTGAACGTGAAGATGCGGCCCAGCGTCCACCAGCCAAACATGTAGAACGGCAGGTTGAGCACAAACAGCACCGCACCCAGCGGCCAGCCATGCAGGTAGTGCAGCAAAAAGGCCAGCCCTGTGGTGCCACCGGTCAGCAGACCGGCTTCCCGGAACAGCAACACCGCCAGTGCCACAAACAGGGCTCCGGTGAGCAGGCCCTGTGCGTCTTCAAACAGGGTATGTGGCACCCCGTCTTCAGCCTGCACGCGGGCAGGCTGCGGTTTCGGGGCCCCCATGACTCAGCGGCGCATGGCCGAGTGCGGACGCTCCTCCCGCTCCGGCAGCAGGCCACGCGGACGGAAGCGCAGCGTCAGCAGCAAGATGAGTCCCATCACCATGAGGCGCATGTGCGCGGCGCTGTCGAGTAAATGGGCGCGCAGGGCGCTTTCGACCGACATGCCGGCGGTGATCACGTTCATCAGCCACAGACCGATGGGTTCGGCCTGGACCCAGAAGAACCAGATCAGGAAGCCGCCCAGAATGGCCCCGAGGTTGTTCCCCGAGCCGCCGACGATCACCATCACCCAGATCAAGAAGGTGAAGCGCAGCGGGTTGTAGCTGTTGGGGGTGAACTGCCCGTCGAGCGTGACCAGCATGGCACCGGCGATGCCCACGATGGCCGAACCGAGCACGAACACCTGCAGGTGTCGGCCGGTCACGTCCTTGCCCATGGCTTCGGCGGCGGTTTCGTTGTCGCGGATCGCGCGCATCATGCGGCCCCACGGCGAACGAATGGCCGTCTGCGCCAGCCAGAACAGCAACAGCAGCACGCCCAGCGACAGGCCCAGGTAGCTCACCTTCACGATGATGGACGCGAAGTCCATGACGTGCACCCCCATGCGGGCCGCCCCGTCCTGCACCCAGGCAGTCTGCATGAGGTCGATTTCGAACGGGACCGGACGGGGCAAGCCGTTCACGTTGTTGACGCCCCGTGTCAGCCATTCCTCGTACTTCAGCACAGACAGCACGATTTCGGAAATGCCCAGGGTGGCAATGGCCAGATAGTCGGAGCGCAGGCCCAGTGTGATCTTGCCGATGAGCCAGGCGGCGCAGCCCGCGAGCACCCCACCGACGATCCACGACAGCAGAATGGGCAGGCCCGCCCCGCCGAGGTAGCCGGTCTGGGCGGGGTTGATCGACTCGATCACATCCACGGCAGGATCGAAGAAGTAGCGCGAGAGGAAATAACCGACCAACAGGATGGCGGTCATCACCAGCCGGCGCTTGCGGCCTTGCGGCAGCTTCTTGAAAGCCACCATGGCCGCGACCGTGGTGGCGAGCGCCATGAGCAGTGCCGTGAGGATGCCTGCGCCACCGGCTTCCCAGGCCTCTTGCGTGGGCGGCATGGCCACCAGCACAGCCGCCATGCCGCCCAGCGCGGCAAAGCCCATGAGACCGACGTTGAACAGGCCAGCGTAGCCCCATTGCACGTTGAGGCCGAGCGCCATGATGGCCGCGATCACGCAGTAGTTGAGGATGGTCAGCGACAGCGACCAGCTCTGCATCGTGCCCACGAGCACCAGCGCCAGCCCCATGAGGGCGAACAGCATCGGCGCCTGGACTTTCTGGTTCAACAGCGTTTTCATGCCGTTTTCCCTCCAAACAGACCGGTGGGCTTGATGAGCAGCACCACCACGAGGATGACGAAGGACACCGCGAACTTGTAGTCGGTGGAAAGCAGCTGCATCAGGCCTTCAGGCTCCCAGGTTTCGGGCAGCAGGTAGGCAAAAAACTTGCGGTAGGCGTAGGTCAGCATCACTTCCGAGAACGCGACGATGAACCCGCCCGCAATCGCTCCCAACGGGCTGCCCAGGCCCCCCACGATGGCCGCCGCGAAGATGGGCAGCAGCAACTGGAAGTAGGTGAAGGGGCGGAAGCCCTTGTCTAGCCCGTACAGGACCCCGGCGATGGTGGCGAGGGTGGCGGCGATGATCCAGGTGATCATCACCACCCGGTCGGGGTTGATGCCGGAGAGCAGCGCCAGGTTTTCGTTGTCGGAGTAGGCGCGCATGGACTTGCCGGTGCGCGTGCGCTCCAGGAACCAGAACAGCACCACCACCACGATGATGGCGGTGACGATGGTCAGCCCCTGGCTGGTGCGGAAGGCCAGGCCCTCGTCCAGGCCGGTGAACTCGCGGAAACCGCTGGCGGTGATGATGAACCGCTCGCCGTCTTCAAAGCGCTGGTCACCCGGCCCGATGATGAAACGCACAATGCCGTTCATGAGGAACATCACGCCCACCGATGCGATGAGAAACACCACCGACGGCGCCTTGTGGACGCGGTGGTAGCGGTAGACCCAGCGATCGGTCAGGAGCACGAACAGCACGGTGGCGGCCACGGCGACCGGAATGGCCAGCAGGGCCGTGGGCAGGAAGCCGAGGCCGATGCCCTGTCCTTGCAACCACCACGTCACCAGAATGGTGACCATGGCGCCGAAGGCCATGGTGTCGCCATGCGCGAAGTTGGAAAAACGCAGGATGCCATACACCAGCGTGACCCCCAGAGCTCCCAAGGCGAGCTGGCTGCCATAGGCGGCAGCGGGGATGATGACGAAGTTGAGCAACAGCACAAAAGCGTTGAGGATGTCGGCCATGGTCAGCCTCCCAGGAAAGTGCGGCGGACCTCGGGGTTGGCCATCAGGGCCTCGCCGGTGTCGGTGTAGCGGTTGGCGCCCTGCACCAGCACGTAGCCCTTGTCCGCGATGTTGAGTGCCTGGCGGGCGTTCTGCTCCACCATGAGGATGGCAATGCCGGTGCGCGCGATTTCGATGATGCGGTCGAACAGCTCGTCCATGACGATGGGCGAGACCCCCGCCGTGGGCTCGTCGAGCATGAGGACCTGGGGCTGCGTCATGAGCGCACGGCCCACCGCCACCTGCTGGCGCTGCCCGCCGGACAGCTGGCCCGCCGGCTGGCGGCGCTTCTGCTTGAGTATGGGGAACAGTTCATAGACCTGCTCCATGGTCTGGCGGAAGTCATCGCGCCGGATGTAGGCCCCCATTTCGAGGTTTTCCTCCACCGTCATGGAGGTGAACACGTTGTGCGTCTGCGGGACGAAACCCATGCCCTTGAGCACACGCTCCTGCGGGCTGAGCGCGGTGATGTCCTCGCCATTGAACATGACCTTGCCCTGGCGCAGGTTGAGCATGCCGAAAATGGCCTTCATGGCAGTGGACTTGCCGGCGCCGTTGGGCCCGACGATGACGGCGATTTCGCCTTTTTCCACCGCGATGGTGCAGCCGTTGAGGATGTCCGCGCCGCCGTAGCCGCCAGTCATCTGGTCGCCAATGAGGAAACTCATGCCGCCACCCCCGGTTTGTTCTTCAGACCACGGCCCAGGTAGGCCTCGATCACCTGCTCGTTGGCAATGACCTCGGCGGCCGACCCTTTGGCCAGCACACGGCCTTCGGCCATGACGATCACCGGGTCGCACAGGCGGCCGATGAAGTCCATGTCGTGCTCGATCATGCAGAAGGTGTAGCCACGCTCCTTGTTCAGACGCACGATGGCATCGCCCAGCGTGTTGAGCAGCGTGCGGTTGACGCCGGCACCCACTTCGTCGAGGAAGACGATCTTGGCTTCGGTCATCATGGTGCGGCCCAGTTCCAGCAGCTTTTTCTGGCCGCCCGAGAGGTTGCCCGCCAGCTCGTCAGCCACATGTTCGATTTCAAGGAAGCGGATCACGTCGTCGGCCTTGGCGCGCACGGCCTCCTCTTCCTCGCGGACGCGGGAAGGCTTGAGCCAGGTGCCGATCAGCGATTCGCCGGTCTGGCGGGGGGGCACCATCATCAGGTTTTCACGAACGGTCAGGGTGGAGAACTCGTGCGCAATCTGGAAGGTGCGCAACAAGCCCTTGGCGAAGAGTTCGTGGGGGGGCAGGCCGGTGATGTCCTGGCCATCCAGAAACACCTGTCCGGCGGTGGGCTTGTAGTGCCCGGCAATCACGTTGAACAGCGTGGTCTTTCCCGCACCGTTGGGCCCGATCAGCCCGGTGATGCGTCCGGTCTCCAGGGTGAGAGACACGTCGTCGACGGCGCGTATGCCGCCGAACTGCATCCTGAGGTTTTTGACTTCAATCATGGGATAAAGCAAACGGTCCGAGCCTGGTGGGCCGGACCGTTTGGAGAGTGGACGTCGAACAAGGGCGGGAGGCCTGGGGACTCCCGCCGCCGCGGCATCAACGGAAACCGACGGTTTCCAGTTTGCCGTTGCGCACTTCGATCACGCGATAGGAACCCGCGCTTTCGCCCGGTTCCACGAAGCGGACGGCGGAGGCACCTTCGTAGTCGATCTTGCCGCCGTCGGCGAGGATCTTCAGGCCTTTGGCCAGCTCACCTGCATAGATTTTTTCGCCAGGGCCGTTGGCGATTTCCATGATCTTTTCCTTGACCTTGGCCGGGTCGGTGGACTTGGCGGCCTGCATGCCCAGCAGGATCAGGGCGGCGGCGTCATAGGACTGGTGGGTGTAGGGGCCGATGTTGATGTTGGCGGCCCTGGCAAGGGCTTCGAAACGCTGTCCGCCGGGGCTGTCGGTACCGGGGGCCACGCCGTAGGAACCGTTGAGGCCACGACCGATGGCCTGCGGCAGGCTGTCGCCGATCATGCCGTCGGGCAGGAAGAAGCGGCTGAAGGCGCCGCTGTCCAGTGCGGAACGGATGATGCCGCGACCGCCCTGGTCCACGTAACCGGCCACGATGAGGATGTCGCCACCGGCGGCGGCCAGTGCGGCCACTTCGGCGGTGTAGTCACCCTTGCCGTCTTCGTGGGCAGCAGAGATGGTGATGCGACCGCCCTGCTTTTCGAAGTTGGTCTGGATGCTGTTGGCCAGGCCACGACCGTAGTCGTTGTTGGTGAAGGTCAGTGCAGCGCGACGAACGCCTTTTTCACGCAGCATTTCGGCGATCACTTCGCCCTGGCGCGCGTCGGAAGGCGCTGTGCGGAAGAACAGGCCGTTGTCACGCACGGTGGTCAGGGCAGGCGAGGTGGCCGACGGGGAGATCATCAGCACGCCACGCGGCACGGCCACGTTGGACACCACGGCAGTGGTCACACCCGAGCAGTCTGCCCCGACGATGGCGGCCACGCGCTCGGAGGTGACCAGACGCTCGGCCGCAGCAGTGGCGGCGGCGGCATCGATACAGGTGGAGTCGGCGCGCACCGGTTGCACCTTGGCACCGCCGAGCAGCAGGCCGCTATCGGAGACTTCCTTCATGGCCAGTTCGGCACTGGCGGCCATGGCGGGGGTGAGGGATTCGATGGGGCCGGTGTAACCCAGCAGGACGCCGAGCTTCACGTTGGTCTGGGCGTGGGCGCCGAAGGCCATGGTGGCGGCCAGAGCGGCGGCGGTCAGGATCTTTTTCAAGGGAGACTCCTTTGATGGGGTTGAAGCCGCGGAAAAGACAGGCGGCATTTCAGGAAGCCAAATCTTAGCAGGGGAGGCGGCCAGAAAACGCATTTCGTCCCGCCTTACAGGGTTTTCCCCGGCGCCGTTTCAGGTACATTTCTCGCAGAGTTCCGCATCGACCACCCCCAGAGCACCGCCTTGGCCACTGCCATGCCCTCCTCCCCACGCCCTCCGCAGACGGGGGTTGCCCCGCGTGCGCCGGGCGATTTGCGCAAGGCCGCTGCCCTGGTCGTGGACGGCAACCCCTCGACACGCATGACGCTCGCGGGGCAGTTGCGCACCATGGGGGTGAATTCGGTGAGTCAGGTGGGACGCATTGCCGACGCACGACGCGAACTGGAGCGCTCCCACTTCGACGTGGTGGTGTGTGGCGACGAATTTCCCAAGGAGGGAGGCACCGGCCAGGAACTGCTCGACGACCTGCGGCGCAGCGGGTTGCTGCCTTACGCGACCGTGTTCATCATGCTGACCAATGAAGCCACCTATCTCAAGGTGGCGGAGGCCGCTGAATCGTCGGTGGACAGCTACATCGTGCGGCCCTATTCGGCCGGCAGCCTGAACGACCGAATCGAGCAGGCCCGCATCCGCAAGGTGGCGCTGGAGCCGATCTACCAGGCGCTGGAGTCGCAGCGCCCTGAAGAGGCGGTGGCGCTGGCGCGGACCCGTTTTCGCGAACGAGGGCCCCAGTGGCTGCAGGCGGCCCGGCTGGGCGCGGAAATCCTGTTGCGGCAGGAGCGCTTTGAAGAGGCCGAATCGCTGTTCCAGGCGATCTGGGAAGCAGACCCCAAGCCCTGGGCTCGCCTGGGGGTGGCCCGTACCCAGCTCGACGCTGGCGCACCGCACCGGGCCCAGGAAACCCTGCAATCCCTGCTTGACGACGAGCCCGACTACCCCGAAGCCTACGACACGCTGGGGCGGGTTCAGTTGGAACTGGGCCACTTCCAGGCCGCCTTGGCGACCCTGGAAAAGGCGGTGGAGCTGACTCCGATGGCGATCGGCCGGCAACAGCGGCTGGGCATGCTCGCCTATTTCTGCGGCAACCGGGACAAGGCGATCGAGCTGCTGGAGCGATCGACCTACCTGGGCCTGGACTCCAAGATGTTCGACAGCGAATGCCTGGTGCTGCTGGCCCTGGCGGCCTTCGCCCACAACCAGCCGGCCCAGCTGGAGCGCCACCTGGCCGAGCTGCGCAAGCGGCTGCGCGGCACCCCGGCAGATCTGCGTCTGCAACGCTTCACCGACCTGATCGCCGCCCTTTCGTTTGTCCAACAGGGCCACCAGGAGAAAGCCGCTAACCTGATCACCATTGCCTGTGGTCAGATTGCGGAGCCGCACTTCGACATGGAAGCGGCGTGCAACCTGCTGTGTGCCCTGGCGCTGTTGGCCCATCAAGGGGTGGGGTTGCCGAAAGACGATGTGGTGATCGACCGCATCGGGCGGCGCTTTGCCACCAGCAAGGCCATGGGTGAGTTGCTGGCCAGTGCCGCCAGTGCCCATGAGCCGTTTGCCCAACGCCTGCGCAACAGCCAGGATGAGATGGTCCAATTGATCGAACGTCCGGTGAAGGCCGCTGGCAGTGGCGAACCCGAGCCGGCACTCAAGGACCTGGTCCGAACCGCCGAGGGCACGCTCAACGCACGGGCCGTGGAATCTGCCTGGCTGGTGCTGCAACGCTACGCCAGCGAGATCGCGAACGCCGAGCGCTGGCAGACCCGAGTGGAACAGCTGCGCGAAGCCTACGGCACGGCCCGCAACAAGCCCGCCTTGGGCGACCGGAGCCTGCGCCCCTCTGGCGGGGTGAATCTGGGCCCGATGGACCGGCCTGCCAGCCCATGAGTTCCCGCACCCTCCTGATCCGCCATGCCGCCTGCATCGCCACCCTGGACGATGAGTGCCGCGAGTGGCGCGACCAGTCGCTGCTGATCCAGGGCCATAGGGTGGTGGCCATCGGCAAGGAAGCCGATGTGCTCTCGCAGTTGGACGCCCCGCCCGACGACACCCTGGACGCCTCCCGGCACCTGGTGGTGCCCGGGCTGGTGAACACCCACCATCACATGTTTCAGGCGCTGACGCGGGCCATTCCCGGTGTACAGGATGCAGAACTGTTTGGCTGGCTGCACGGCCTGTACCCGATCTGGTCCGGACTCACGCCCGAGATGGTCAGGGACTCAACCCTGGTGGCAATGGCCGAACTTCTGACGAGTGGCTGCACGACCAGCAGCGACCACCTGTACCTCTATCCCAACGGGGTGCGGCTGGAAGACAGCATAGAAGCGGCGCAAACCATCGGCATGCGCTTCGTGGCGACGCGTGGCAGCATGAGCGTGGGCGAAAGCGCGGGTGGCCTGCCACCGGACCGTCTGGTCGAGCCAGAGCGCGCGATCCTGCGCGACAGCCAACGACTGATCGAGACTTGGCACGACACCCGCCACGGGGCGATGGTGCAGATCGCCCTGGCGCCCTGCTCGCCGTTTTCGGTGAGCCAGTCCCTGATGCGTGAAAGCGCGGCGCTGGCCCGTTCCTTCCGGGGGCAGGGGGTCCGCCTGCATACCCACCTGGCCGAAAACGATCACGACATCGCCTACAGCCGCGAACGCTTCGGCATGACGCCTGCGCAATACGTCCAGGCCTTGGACTGGGTCGGCGACGACGTGTGGCATGCCCACTGTGTGAAGCTGGACGATGAGGGCATTGCCTTGTTCGCCGCCACCCGGACCGGGGTGGCCCATTGCCCTTGCAGCAACATGCGGCTGGCCAGCGGCATTGCCCCTGTCCGGCGCATGCTGGATGCCGGCGTACCCGTGGGCCTGGGTGTGGATGGCAGCGCCAGCAACGACGCGGGCCATCTGGTGAACGAGGCCCGGCAGGCCCTGCTGCTGGCGCGTGTGGGACGTGCCATGCACCCCCCCGAAGTCCGGGTGGACGCACAGGGTCAGCGCCGTACGTTCTTCGGTTGTGATCTGGGACCGGCGGAAATGACGGCCCGTGATGCCCTCAGACTCGCCACCCGAGGCGGTGCTGAGGTGCTGGGCCGTCGAGACATCGGCCATATCGCACCGGGCATGTGCGCCGATCTGGCGCTGTTTCGGCTGGACACGCTGGCGATGGCGGGCGGTGCCGTGCACGACCCGGTGGGGGCCCTGCTCCTGTGTGCCAGCCCGCAGGCCGATCACACCATCGTCAACGGCCGCGTGGTGGTCCGCGATGGCCAACTGACGACCATAGACCTGCCGCCCCTGCTGGAGCGGCACCGCCACCACGCCCTGAAACTGATGGAGTCGGCCAGGCACTGATGCCTTGTGCAGAGCACAGCGCAAGCCCCTGTCAGGGTTCGAGCGGGGCCCCGGAGCGGAACCACTGACCCACCAGTGCCCGCTCTTCCTCGGTGATGCCGGTGGCGTTGTTCAGGGGCATCTGACGCGTGACCACCGTCTGCTGGTACACCGTCTGCGCGTGCTGCTTGATGGCGAGCGGGGTGTCCAGCCGCACATTCTTCGAAGCCAGGGCTTCACCGTGGCACATGACGCAGCGCTGCTCCATGACCTGCTGCACCTGGGCCATGCCGACCTGGGCGGGCACTTGGACCGGCTCCACGGGGATGGGTTTCATCCACACGATGAGCACCAGGAGCACCCCCACGCCCACCGCTGCATAGGGCCAGGGGTGGGCGTTGCGGCCCAGCTTGTACCCATGACGCATGACGAAGAACTGGCGGATGGCCGCGCCAGCGAACATGATGGCGATCAGCACCACCCAGTTGTATGCGTGGCTGTAGGCGAAGCTGTAGTGGTTGCTGAGCATGGAGAACAGCACCGGCAGCGTGAAATAGGTGTTGTGCACGCTGCGCTGCTTGCCACGTTGGCCGTGGATCGGGTCCACCGGCTGGCCGGCCTTGAGCGCCGCCACCACCTTGCGCTGGCCGGGGATGATCCAGAAGAACACGTTGGCGCTCATGGCCGTGGCGAGCATGGCCCCCACGAGCAGGAAGGCGGCCCGGCCCGCGAACAGCTGCGTGGCGGCATAGGAGGCCACACACACCAGAAGCAGGACCAGCAGCCCCACCTGGGCGTCACCCCCGGGGCGCTGCCCAAGGGTGCGGCAGATGGCGTCGTAGAGGAACCAGAACACCACCAGAAACGCCAGCGCGGCGGTGATGGCCGCAGCGGGCGACCAGTCCATGACGTTCGGGTCGATGAGGTAGACGCTGGGACTCCACAGGTAGGACACCAGAAACAGCGCAAAGCCACTGAGCCAGGTGGAATAGCTTTCCCAGTAGAACCAATGCAGGTGATCGGGCAGCCTGGGGGGCGCGACATTGAACTTGACCGGGTGGTAGAACCCCCCGCCATGCACGGCCCAGAGTTCGCCGCTCACGCCGTCTTTCTTGAGCGCCTCGTCCTGGGGCGGCGTGAGGCTGCTGTCGAGGAACACGAAGTAGAACGACGACCCGATCCAGGCAATGGCGACGATGACGTGCAACCAGCGCAACAGCAGGTTGGCCCAATCCAGCAGATACGTTTCCATGGTGGCTTGCAATGACGCCGGACGAGCCGGCCCAGGAAGGCACGGGTTCACCACTGCGGGCGCTGTGAACCCCGAACGGTCGCGTCACACACAGGCGCCGCTGCGACCACGGATGACGAAGTGTATACAGTTTGGGGCGACTGCACCAGCCGACGCCCGCCTGCCACACCCCCTCACTTGGCGGGAGAGACCTCAAGCAACAATTGCGCCACCACGCTGGCCGCGATCACCTCCGGCTGCTTGCCGGTGATGCCGGGCAGGCCGATCGGGCAGGTCACGAGGTCGAGCTCGGCGGGGGTGAAGCCCCTCGCTTCCAGGCGGTGCCGAAACGCCGCCCATTTGGTGCGCGATCCGATCAGCCCCACAAACGGCAGATCGGCCTGACGGCGCTGGCGCTCGAGGCAGGCGGCGACGATGTCCAGGTCTTCGGCGTGGCTGAAGCTCATCACCAGCACGCGGCTGCCCGCCGGCAGGTCGGCCACGGCCCGGTGCACGGGATCGGAATGCTCGGTGCGGGTATTCGCGGGCACATCGGGAGGGAACACGCCATCGCGGCTGTCGATCCACTGCACAGAAAAAGGCAAAGGGGCCAGGGCACGCACGAGGGCCCGGCCCACGTGTCCGCCACCGAACAGCGCCAGCGGCGTCAGCGCGGCGTGCCAGCGGGCTTGCAGATCGGCCACGTCGGCGGCACTGAGCCGACGAGCCTGCAGATGCACCACGCCGCCACAGCATTGCCCCAGACTGGGACCGAGGGGGCAGCGCCATTGAGCCTCGGTCGCCAACGGGTCGGCGAGCATGTCGCGCGCCTGGGCAATGGCCTGCCACTCCAGCTGCCCGCCGCCGATGGTGCCCAGCTCATCCGAAGCGAACACGGCCATCCAGGCCCCGCGCTCGCGCGGCACCGAGCCCTGCGTCTGCGCCACGGCCACCAGCACGGCGGGCTCCCCATGCTGCAAGCGGGCCAGCAGGGCCGGCAGATCGCCACCGATCAGGGAGGACTCAGCTGCCACGGTAAGTCGAGTAGCTCCAGGGACTGACGAGCAACGGCACGTGGTAGTGCTGGGTCGGGTCGGCCACGCCGAAGTCGAGCGCCACCCGGTCCAGGAAGGCGGGTTCGGGCAAGGCCACGCCACGCCCGGCGAAATAGGCTTTCACATCGAACACGAGGCGGTAGGTGCCCACCCGAAGCGAGGCGTTGTCGTACAGCGGGCCATCGGGATTGCGGCCGTCGGCGTTGAGGGTGAAACGCTTGACCAGGGTGGCCTGTTCGCCCTGCGTGGTGTACAGGGCCACCTGCATGCCGGCGGCGGGACAGCCGTGCATCGTGTCCAAAACGTGTGTGCTCAGGCCCATGAGGAAGCTCCCGGGATGAAAAATGAAGAAGCGATGCGGTCGACCAAAAGTGTATACACTTTTTCTTTTTCTGGATATCATGCCCGCATGGAATCATCGAGCACCGCGCACATCGTCGAGTCGCTGACCCGCGCCATTGTGGAGCATCGGCTGCACCCAGGCACCAAACTCGCCGAACAGAAGCTGGCCGACCATTTCGGCGTCTCACGCACGCTGGTTCGGCAGGCCTTGTTCCAGCTCTCGCAGCACCGGCTCATCAAGATGGAACCCTCGCGGGGAGCCTTCGTGGCCACGCCTTCGGTAGAAGAAGCGCAGCAGGTGTTCGAGGTGCGCCGCATGCTCGAAATGGAGATGACACGCGCCTTCGTGCGCCAGGTGACGCCGGCAAAAATCCGGGCCCTGCGCGCCCACGTGGCCGAGGAGCGCAAGGCCGTGGAAAGCAACGACGTGCCGGGTCGCACCGAACTGCTGGGTGACTTTCACGTGCGCATGGCCGAGCTCATGGGCAACCAGGTGCTCGCCGACATGCT
>JAUVXK010000050.1 GCA_030603635.1 Burkholderiales bacterium
ACGACGAAGCCCTCACCACGCCCACCGAGGAGTCGGTGCGCCGAGCCATGGCCATCCAGCTCCTCATCAACCGCG
The DNA here is from genome assembly GCA_030603635.1 of Burkholderiales bacterium. Lineage (GTDB taxonomy): Bacteria > Pseudomonadota > Gammaproteobacteria > Burkholderiales > Burkholderiaceae_C > Tepidicella. The sequence continues at coordinate 76 of JAUVXK010000050.1, forward strand.
AATGGGGCCTGGCGAAGAACGAGAACCCGAGCCAGGGGAGCTTCATCATCGAGGAACTGACCGAGCTGGTGGAGGAAGCCGTGTTGGCCGAATTCGAGCGAATTGCCGAGCGCGGCGGCGTGCTGGGCGCCATGGAGACCGGCTACCAGCGCGGGCGGATTCAGGACGAGTCGATGCACTACGAGATGCTGAAACACACCGGCGAGTACCCCATCATCGGCGTCAACACCTTCCGCAACCCGCACGGCGACCCGATACCCGACACGCTGGAGCTGGCCCGCTCGACCGAGGAAGAGAAGCAATCGCAGCTGCAGCGTCTGAACGACTTCCACCAGCGCCATGCCAGCGAGGCCCCGGCCATGCTGCAGCGGCTGAAAGACGCCGTGATCGAAAACAAGAACGTCTTCGAGGTGCTGATGGACGCCGTGCGCGTGTGCTCGCTGGGGCAGATCACCTCGGCGCTGTTCGAGGTGGGCGGACAGTACCGGCGCAACATGTGAGTGCCCAAGTGGCACCTGCAAGTCACCGACCACCGGCTATAGTCGCCCGGTGATCCACCCCGCCCCACTTTCCGGCAACCTGCGCAGCATCACCGCCATGATCGTGGCGGTGGGTTGCTTTTCGCTCATGGACACCGTGCTCAAGGTGCTGTCGGGGCACTACCCGGCGTTGCAGGTGGCCGCCATGCGCGGCATGGTGGCCCTGCCGCTGGTGTTTGCCTACCTGAGCTGGCGCGGTGCCTGGGGCAAGGTCTGGCGTCTGCGCTGGCCGTTACACCTGCTTCGCGGCGTGCTGGCGGTCGGCATGCTGGGCATGTTCACCTATGGGGTGCGCGGCCTGCCGCTGGCCAACGCCTACACGCTGTTCTTTGTCGCCCCGCTGCTGATCACCATGCTGGCGGTACCGTTCCTGGGGGAACGCGTGCCCAAGGCACACTGGTGGGCGGTGGCCATCGGCCTGATCGGCGTGCTGGTGGCCTTGCGTCCCAGCCCAGGGGCCTTTCTTGGCTGGGCGGGGCTGGCGGTGCTCGGTGCTGCTGCCTGCTATGCGGCGTCGGCGGTGGCGGGTCGGCTCCTGTGTCGAACCGACCCGCCGGAGAGCCTGGTGCTGTGGTCGATGATGCTGTTGTCCCTGTTTGGAGGGGTGCTGGCCGCCCCCGGCTGGACGCCCGTGTCCAGCGAGCATCTGGGCCTGCTCGCGGCCCTGGCCCTGACCGGCTTTGCCGGGCAGATCGCCATCACCGAGGCATTCCGACATGGTCAGGCCTCGGCGGTGGCGCCATTCGAATACACGGCCCTGGCCTGGGGCATTGGACTGGACTACCTGCTATGGCAGGTGCTGCCCGATGGCTACACCCTCTCCGGCGCAACCGTCATCATCCTCGCAGGCCTGTACCTGCTGCGGCACGAGCGCATCCACCGGCAACCCGAGGTCCACACCAGCGCGGACCATCCTTGAGGTTCGGGGACGTGCCCTGCGACAGCTAATCCTGTTCAAGGCAAGGGCCAGACCACCCCGTTGTCATTGAGGATCGCATCCAGCGGCATGTCGTGCGGTTCCGGCTCCAGGTCGGGCAGGAATCCCAGGGTGTAGCTCAGTCCCACCGTGAAGGGCTTGGGCTTGAGTTCGTTGAGCGTGCGATCGTAGAAGCCGCCGCCGTAGCCCAGTCGGTATCCACCGAGCCCGTAGCCCACACACGGCACGAACAGCAGCGTAGGCTCGATGATCTCGGTGTCCTTGGGCTTGGGAATGCCGTAGGCATCCTCTTCCATGGGGCAGCCCGGGTACCAGCGGTGAAAGGTCAGCGTTTTCGTGGCCTTGTTGATCACGGGCAGCCCGATCTTGCGGCGCCTGCTGGCGCCCAGGGCGTCGGCCTCCATGCCCGCCTCCTGCCATCGGAACAGTGCGGGCAGAGGATCGAACTCGCCTTTGATGGGCCAGTAGGCGCCAATGACCTCGTCGGGGCGCTCGACCAGCCAGACCCGCATGACCCGCTGGAGGGCGTCGTTGCGCGCCAGCCGGTCTTCCAGCTGCAGGCGGGCCTCCAGCAACTGCTTGCGCCACTGCGCCTTGAGCTCTTTCTGGCCAGCGGGGGGTTTGTTGTCCATAATTCTCGTATGCGAAGTCATTCCACGCTCAAGCGACACCTGCTGTGCATGGTCGCCGCCATCTTAATGCCTGCGGCCGTCGGTGGGTCGGCAGCCATGGCACAAACCACATCGGCCGCCGACCGGGCACTGCTGGACATGCGTCAGGCGTTCCAGTCCCGCAACACCCAGCGGCTGACCGCTTTGCTGCCCCAAGTCGCCGGCCACCCGCTGGAGCCACTGGCCGGTTACTGGGAGCTTTCGGCCCGCCTGCCCGACGCCTCGCCCCATGACATTCGCGGCTTCATGCGCCGCTGGCAGGGGACCTACTATGAGGACCGGCTGCGCAACGACTGGCTGCTGGAGCTGGGCAAGGCCCGAGACTGGTCCACCTTCTTGGAGGAGCGCCCCCTGTTCCGCATGAACGACGACCGGGAGGTGAGCTGCTATGCCCTGGTGGCCGAGACGCACCGGCCTGCGGCGATCCGGGCGGCTGAACTTCCGGAACTCTGGCTGGCACAGCGACGCGCCGATGACGGCTGCGCCCTGGCTGCCGAACGGCTGCTGGCCTCTGGCGATCTGCCTGCGGAAGTGGTCTGGCGTCGCGCCCGCCTGGCGATGGAACGCAACCAGCCGGCCATCGCCTCCCAGGCGGTGGGCCTGCTCGACCCATCGTGGCTGCCCCTGGTCCAGACCGTGCACAGCAACCCGGAACGCTACCTGGACGAAAAGGTCACGGCCATCCGCACCCGCACCAAGGAGCTGGTGACGCTGGCACTGATCCGGCTCGCGGTGCGGGATCCACAAGCCGCGGCGGCAGAAGCCTCCAAGCTGCGCTGGAAGGCTCAACTGACCCAGGAAGAGCAAAGCTGGGTCTGGGGGGTGATCGGTCGCCGACTGGCCCAACGCCTCAGCCCCGAGGCCATGGACGCCTTTGCCCAGGCCCGCAACGAACACCTGACCGACGAACACCTGGCCTGGAAGGTCCGTGCCGCCCTTCGGGTCGAGGCCTGGAACGAGGTCCACGATGCCATCCAGGCCATGCGCCCGGCGCAGCGCGACGAACCGGTCTGGACCTACTGGCTGGCGCGCGCGCATCTGTCCCAAGGCACCCCTTCGGGTCGAGCGCAGGCCCTTGCCCTGTTCGACCAGATCGCCGGCACCCAGGGTTTCTACGAGCAGCTGGCCCTGGAGGCTTTGGGCCACAGCATCACCTCGCCCCCTGCGCCCTCGCCACTCACGCTGGCAGAAGTGGCGGCTGCACGCACCCATCCGGGCCTGCAGCGCGGCCTACTGGCCATTCAGCTCGGGTTGCGCTCCGAAGGCGTACGCGAATGGCACTACACCGTTGCCCTTCACACACCAGGCGGCATGAACGAGCGTGAGCTCCTGGCCGCTGCCGATTTCGCCTGCAGCCGGGAGGTCTGGGACCGCTGCATCAACACCAGCAAGCGCACCAATGGCGAGGTCGATCACGCCCAGCGCTTTCCCATGCCGTTCAGAGAAGCCGTAGTGCGCCGTGCCCAGGAAATCGGCCTCGACCCCGCCTATGTGTACGGCCTGATTCGGCAAGAGAGCCGCTTCATCATGGACGCCCGCTCGCACGTCGGTGCCGCTGGCCTCATGCAGGTCATGCCGGCCACCGCCACCTGGACTGCGCGTCAGATCGGCCTGCGCAGCTTCCGGCCCGAGCAGATCACGGACCGCGATGTCAACATCACCATCGGAACGGCCTACCTCAAGCTGGCCCTCGACGATTTCGAAGGGTCGATGCCCATGGCGGCAGCGGCCTACAATGCCGGACCGGGACGCCCGCGCCAGTGGCGCAACGGCCCGACGCTGGAAGCGGCGATCTGGATCGAAAACATCCCTTTCGAGGAAACCCGCGACTACGTCAAGCGTGTGCTCGCCAACACCACGAACTACGCTGCCCTCATTTCCGGTCAGCCGCAGCGGCTCACCAGCCGGCTGGGCGTGGTGGGCCCGAGGTCAGCGACGGCACAGGCTCCCAACACCGATCTACCCTGAAGCTCACAACCCTTCTTGCACATGAAAAAAATACTGGTTCTCGGCGGCACCGGGTTTCTTGGCCGTCACGTCTGCGAACAGCTCACCCGCTTGGGCATCCGGGCCACCGTCCCCACCCGGCGCATGATCAACGGTCGCTCCGTGCAGATGCTGCCAATGGTGGATGTGATTGAGGCCGACGTGCACGACCCGGCCGCCCTGCAGCGCCTGCTTCCTGGACACGATGCGGTGATCAACCTGGTGGCCGTGCTGCACGGCAACCGCTCCCGCTTCCAGCATGTTCACGTGGCTCTGCCAGAGAAGCTGGCCCAGGCCATGCAGGCCACGGGTGTGGGCCGGCTGATCCATGTCAGCGCCCTCGGCGCCAGCGACGAAGGTCCGTCGCTGTACCAAGCGTCCAAGGCCCAGGGTGAGGCGGTGCTGCGGAGCGCCGACCTGGCGCTCACGGTCCTGCGTCCCAGCGTGGTCTTCGGCGCCGACGACCGCTTCCTCAACCTTTTTGCCCGCCTGCAGCAGGTGTTTCCGGTGATCCCGCTGGCCGGAGCCCACACCCGCTTCCAGCCCGTGTGGGTCGGTGACGTGGCACAGGCCATCGTGCGCTCCCTGCACCAGCCCGAAACCATCGGGCAGACCTACGAGTGTGCCGGCCCTGCGGTCTTCACCCTGGCCGATCTGGTGCGCCTGACGGGCCGTCTGTCCGGACGGGAACGTCCGGTCTTGCCCCTGCCGACCGCACTGGGCTACTTCCAGGCCCTGTTCATGGAATGGCTGCCGGGCGAACCCCTCATGAGCACCGACAACCTGCGCTCCATGGAGGTGGACAATGTCGCCACAGGTGCGCTGCCCGGTCTGGACGCCTTGGGCATCACCGCCCAGGCGCTGGAGCCGATCGCCGCGAGTTACCTCGACATGGCCGGTCAAGCCGACCCGCTGCTGGCGCTTCGCCAGCAGGCCTCGCGCCGCTGAGCCCCCCGCGCCACGCAGGCGCGGTTTTTTTGGCACACTTGTCAACCCTCCTTTTCCTTTGGAAAGCCCGTTGCCATGACGACCTCCAAGACCGCTGTCTCCTCATCCGTCGGCCCTGTCGTGAACGCTTACCGTTCCGAACACCAGCGCGACATCGTCAACCGGCTGCGTCGCATCGAGGGCCAGGTACGGGCGCTCGTCGACATGGTCGAAAGCGGTCGCTCCTGCGAAGACGTGGCCCAGCAGATGTCCGCCGCCCGAAAGGCCATGGACAAGGCGTTTTACCGCATGATGGCCTGTACGGTCCTGGAAGCCGTCAGCGGCACCGACGCCGAGGCCGACGTGGAGCGTTCGACCCGCATCCTGGAAAAGTACGCCTGATCCGCAGGTACTCCAAGATGCTGCACCTCTACATCGGCAACAAGAACTACTCCTCGTGGTCAATGCGACCATGGGTGCTGATGCGTCAGACTGGCCTGCCATTCCAGGAGGTGATGGTCCGCTTCGACTCCTTCGACCCCGGCTCACGCTTCAAACAGGCCCTGGCTGGTGTAAGCCCGACCGGCAAGGTGCCGGTACTGGTGGACGACGAGACGACCGATGGCCCCTTGCTCGTCTGGGACACGCTGGCCATCGTCGAATACCTGGCCGAGCGCTTCCCCGCACACGGTCTGTGGCCCGCCTCGCCGACCAGCCGTGCCATGGCCCGCAGCGCCTGCGCCGAAATGCACAGCGGCTTCGCGGCTCTACGCAACGCCTGCCCCATGAACATCGAGGCTCACCTGCCTGAAGTGGGCGCCCTGATCTGGCGCGACAACGCCGCCGTGCGCAGCGACGTCGAGCGGCTCATCCGGCTCTGGGAGGGTCTGCTGGAACGCCATGGCGGGCCACTGCTGTTTGGTGATTTCAGCGCTGCCGACGCCTACTTCGCCCCGGTGTGCATGCGCCTGCACACTTACGCCTTGCCGGTCTCTCCCACCGTGGCCAGCTATGTCGAACGGGTACATGCTCTGCCCGGTGTCCAGGCATGGATAGAAGGCGCGTTGGCCGAACAGGACTTCCTGCCCTTCGAAGAGCCCTATCGGTTACACCGCTGACAGCGCCATGGACACCTATCTGGTCGGCGGGGCCGTGCGCGACGGCCTGCTCGGCCACTTTCACACCGCGCACCGCCTGCCCGACGGCACCTCTCACGCCGACCGTGACTGGGTGGTCGTGGGCGCCACCCCAGAGGCCATGGTGGCGCGCGGCTTTCTGCCGGTGGGGCGCGACTTCCCCGTCTTCCTGCACCCCCAAACGCGCGAGGAATACGCGCTCGCGCGAACCGAGCGCAAGACGGCGCGCGGCTACCACGGCTTTGTCTTCAGCGCGCACCCCGATGTGACACTCGAAGAAGACCTGGCCCGGCGCGACCTCACCATCAACGCCATGGCGCTACCTGCCGACGCGCTCGATGGGCAGGGCTGTTTCGATCCGCAGAGTCCGGCGCTGATCGACCCTTATGGTGGCCGGCGCGACCTCGCCGCCAAGGTGCTGCGCCATGTGACGGACGCCTTCGTGGAAGACCCGGTACGCATCCTACGCATGGCCCGCTTCGCCGCGCGCTGGCCCGACTTCAGTGTGGCCCCCGATACCCTGTCGCTGATGCGCGAGATGGTGGACCACGGTGAGGTGGACCACCTGGTCCCGGAACGGGTATGGCAGGAGCTCTCGCGCGGACTGATGGAGGCCCGCCCCTCCCGCATGCTCGACATGCTGCGCGACTGCGGGGCGCTGCGCGTGCTGCTGCCAGAGGTGGACCGCCTGTGGGGCGTGCCACAGCGTGCCGAATACCACCCCGAAATCGACACCGGCATACACTTGGGCATGGTCCTGGACATGGCGGCACGGCTGCAGGCGCCATTGGCCGTTCGCTATGCCTGCCTGTGCCACGACCTGGGCAAAGGGACCACGCCCGCACATGTCCTGCCACGCCATCTGGGGCATGAGGGTCGCAGCGCCCAATTGGCGCATCACGTCGGTGAGCGCTGGCGTGTTCCGCGCGATTGCCGTGAGCTGGCCGACGTGGTGGCGCGAGAACACGGCCACATCCATCAAAGCCTTGGTTTGGGCGCCGAAGCCGTGCTGCGGCTGCTGGAACGATGCGATGCGCTGCGCCGTCCCGTGCGTTTCAGGGACGTGCTGCAGGCCTGTGAAGCGGACGCACGCGGACGGCTTGGACACGCCGAGGATGCCTACCCTCAGGCACAGCGGCTGACGTCGGCTCTGGAGGCCGCGCTCGGCGTGGACACCGCCCCGATCGCCGCTGCCGTGCAACGTCAGGGGCACGCACCGCCACAGGTCGGGCCGGCCATCGCCCAAGCCGTGGCACAGGCGCGCACACGCGCGATTGCCCACGCCCTCGCCCGACCGGCTGGCTAAGGCGGCCGCCCCGCTACCGGGCTTCAACGCGCATGGGTCTGGACCCAGCGCACGATCTCGCCCTGCCCCAGGGCACCGGCCTGCCGCGCGATCTCCTGACCACCGGCGAACAACATCAACGTGGGGATGCTGCGGATCTGGTATCGCATGGCCAGGCCCTGCACCTCTTCGGTATTCACCTTGGCCAAACGGAAACGAGGCTCAAGCTGGCGGGCAGCGGCCTCGAATCCCGAGGCCATCATGCGGCAGGGCCCGCACCAGGGTGCCCAGAAGTCCACCAGCACAGGGATATCGCTGCGCGACACATGCCGGTCGAAAGCCTGTTCGTCCAGAACCAGTGGCTGTCCGGTGAACAGCGGTTGGTGGCAGCGGCCGCAATCCGGGGCGCGCTCCAGATGGTTTTGCGCGACCCGGTTGGTGGTGTGGCAGTGGGGGCAGACGATGTGCAGGGAGCGGTCAGTCATGGGCATCTCTTGAACCAGTGTGCTTCGCAAGTGTGGCTGCGAGAACCCAATTCAAGATACCCTGCTGCGTATCAAATCAACTTGGCAATCCCGCTGGCGACCATGCTGAGCAGCAGGGTGGTGGTCACAGGCAGGAACCACTCTCGCCCGAAGGCGCGGAAACGAAAATCCCCAGGCAGCTTGCCAAAACCCAGCTTTTGCAGCAAGGGCGTGAACCAGCTGATCAGCAACAGGGCCAGGAAGATGACGATCACCCAGCGGATCATGTCGGATTCCTCACAGGGTGTGGGTGCGGTCACCCCGAACAAAGCCCATGGGCAACCAGCCCTCGGCGCTCACGACCGGGGCCAGGGCCAGCACCTTGAACAGTTCACCCATCTCGTGCTCGTGCACCAGACGCGTCAGGCCGGCACGTTCCGCCATGGGAGCCTGCGCCGCCAGTTCGAGCAGACCCGCGTTGAGCAAAAAACGCCCCTGGCTGGCGTAGCCCATCACCTGGAGGCCCGCTTCCTGCGCCGCCAGCGCGACCCCTGTGAAGTTCACATGGGCCGTGATGTCCTTCAAGCCGACATCGACCAGCGGGTCGGCGTCGCTGCGGTGCAGACGGTGGCACATCAGCGTGCCCATGTGGCGCTGCGGGTGGTAGTACTCGGCCTCCGGGAACCCGTAGTCGATCAGGAACGCCGCGCCCCGGACCCAGCGATCGGCCAGCGTCCGGACAAAGGCTTCGGCCTGGGGATGGATTTCGGTCAGGTAGTCGTGCGAACCCGGCACCTCGACCGGGGGCCGCAGCGGCGTCGGCCGGTCCTCCCAGGCCAGGGGACCCGGGGCGTTGGCAGCCAGGCGAACCGCCACCCCCCGTTCGTGCCAGACACCGACGGAGCGCTTCAAGAGTTGCACCGGCATGGCGTCGAGCACCTCGTTGCCGAGCACGACGCCCTCCAGTCGCTCCGGCAGGGCCGACACCCATTGCACCCGGTCGCCCCAAGCCGCCAGGCGCTGCTTCTGGCGCTGACGCAAGACTCCCGACAGATCGACAATGACATACCGCCGCAACCGCACGCCATCGACCTGCAACTGGGTGAGCACCTGCTCCGCCAGTGCGCCACTGCCCGCCCCAAACTCCCAGACCTCGTCCGTGCCAGTGGCCTGCAGGGCCTGGCCGACCTGCCGCCCCAGCGTGCGGCCAAACCAGGGTGAGAGTTCGGGCGCCGTGACGAAATCGCTGCCACTGGCGGGCAGCGTCCCGAACTTGACCAACGCATTGGCGTAATACCCCAGCCCCGGGGTATAGAGCGCCAGCGCCATGAAACGGTCGAAGGGCAGCCACCCCCCGGCCTCGTGACAGGCCCGGACGATCTCTTGCAGCAGCTCGCCTCCCCCGTTTCTGGGGGGGGCCGGTAAAATTTCGGCTTTTGAGTCCACCTGCGGATTGTCCTCCATGTCCTCCCCCGACCCGAAGCGCACCGTGCTCGTGACCGGCGCCGGCAAGCGCCTGGGGCGAGAGATCGCCCTGAACCTGGCCCAGGCCGGCTGGCAGGTTGCAGTGCACTACCGACACTCGGTCCGCGAGGCCCAGACGACAGTGCAGGACTGCCAAGCCCTGGGCGTGCACAGCGAGTCCTTTGCCGCCGACCTGGGAGACGAAGCCGATTGCCGCGCTCTGGTGCCGGCCGTGGTGACGCGGTTCGGGCGCCTGGATGCGGTGGTCAACAGCGCATCCACCTTCGAGCACGACAGCGCGCAGACCTTCTCCTTTGCAGCGATGGATACCCATCTGCGTGCGAACACCGGTGCGGCCATCGTCCTGGCCCAGAGCCTGCACACCCACCTGCTGGAACGCTGCCCGGACGGGGCCGCTGTGGGTGCCGTGGTGAACCTGCTGGACCAGAAACTCTGGAACATGAACCCGGACTTCTTCAGCTACACCCTTTCGAAGGCAGCGCTGGAAGCCGCCACCACCATGCTGGCCATGGCACTGTCTCCGGCGATGCGGGTGGTGGGCGTGGCCCCGGGCCTGACGCTGACCAGCCACATGCTCAGCGACGAAAAGTTCAGTCAGTTGCACCGCCAGTCACCCTTGGGCCGCTCATCCACTCCCCAGGACGTGGCATCCACCGTCCGCTTCGCTCTGGACAACCGCTCCCTCACCGGCACCACGCTGCTGGTCGATGGCGGCCAGCACCTCATGCGCTTCGAGCGTGACTTCTCGCTCATGTGAGCCTCCATCGACCCCACACCGCCCGAACATGAGCATCGCCCCGTCCCATCCCTACGCCCTGCGCGGCCTGCACGGCGGTGCCGGCACGCAGATCCTCACCCTCACCGGCCTGCGTTTCAATGCCAACCTCGGCATCCTGGATCATGAGAAAACCGGCCCGCAACCGATCCAGGTCGATGCCGAACTCAACCAGGGCACCCAGCCTTTGATCCCGCACGACGACGACATCAGCCATGTCCTCGACTACCGCAAGGTGCGTCAGATCATCATCGACGAATGCACCGCCGAGCACGTGAACCTGCTGGAAAGCCTGATCGGCAAACTGGCCCACCGGCTCATGCAGCTGCCGGGAGTCATTGGTGTACGTGTGAAGATCGCCAAGCTCGAAATTTTTGACGACTGTGAAGTGGCCATCCGCATGGAAAGCGGGCAGTGGTGAACCTCCCAAGGAAAACGACATGACAACCGACACCCCCGTGCAAGACCCCGTGGATGCCAAGAAAGCCCTCAAGATCGAGCGCGAAGACCACAAACTCGAAAAGCGACTGTGCCGCCAGGTGGGCGAGGCCATCACCGACTACCGGATGATCGGCGCAGGCGACCGGGTGATGGTCTGCCTGTCGGGCGGTAAGGACAGCTACACCCTGCTTGACATCCTGATGAAGCTGCGCCAGCGCGCACCCATCGATTTCGAGCTCGTCGCCGTCAACCTCGATCAGAAGCAACCGGGCTTTCCGGCCCACGTGCTCCCCGAGTACCTGAGCAAGCTCGACATCCCGTTCCACATCGAGACGCAGGACACCTACAGCGTCGTCAAGAAGGTGATCCCCGAAGGCAAGACCATGTGCAGCCTGTGCAGCCGGCTGCGCCGGGGCATTCTGTACAAGGTGGCGCGTGAGCTGGGCTGCAACAAGATCGCACTGGGCCACCACCGTGACGACATGCTGCAGACCCTGTTCCTCAACATGTTCTTCGGTGCCAAGCTCAAGGGCATGCCGGCCAAGCTGGTGAGCGACAACGGAGAGTTCATGGTGATCCGACCGCTGGCCTATGTGGCCGAGAAGGACATCATCCGCTGGGCGCAGGTGCAGCAGTACCCCATCATCCCCTGCACGCTGTGCGGCAGCCAGGACAACCTGCAGCGCGTGCAGGTGGGCAACATGCTGCGCGAATGGGACAAGAAATTCCCCGGCCGCCTCGACAACATGCTCAAGGCCTTGCAACACGTAGTGCCCAGCCACCTCATGGACCGCCAGCTGTTCCCGTTCGAGACCCTGCAGACCACCGGCATCGCCGACGAAAACGGCGACACCGCCTTTGACGAGGAACCCTTGCCCTCGGCTCCGACTCTACCCGCTGAACAGGTCATCGCCCTGACCGCGTCGCCCTGACTCTCATGCCGCACGTCCGCCGCATCACCCTGACCCGACCGGCTCTGGTCGTGCTGGGAATGGCTGCGGCCTTGATGCTGGGCGGATGCGCCAGCGTGATCCGGCTGGACCACGACGTGCAAAGCTACCCGCAATGGCAAGAGGCCCAGCGACCCGCTCCTGGAGACGGTTTCCGCTTCGATCGTCTGCCTTCCCAACAGGACCACGACGGTGCGCAAGGACGGCTCGAGTCCCAGGTGGCCGAGCGGCTCATCGGGAAGGGGCTGGTACACCAACCCGCCCCCGCCGAAACGGCCAGGTGGTCGGTTGAAGTGAGTGCCCGCTCTCAACGCCTTCCTTACGGCCCAGGGGAAAGCCCTTTCAGTCCCTGGCCTGGCCCCGGCCTCGCAGGGCGGGACTATGTGGTCACGGGCAGTGGCCAGGTGGTGTGGATGCCCTTCGGTTGGTGGATGCCGCCGCCTCTCTACCAGCGGGAGCTGTCGGTCATCGTGCGCGACCGGCACACCGGCCGCGCGGTATATGAAAGCCGGGCTGCCCATGACGGCCCCTGGGCCGATAGCCCACGTCTCTGGGACGCCCTGGCGCAAGCCGCACTGGACGGGTTCCCAACCCCGCCTCCCGGCCCCCGACGTGTCGTGATCGAAGTTCCGCGCTGACCGGGTCTCAGGCCGTTACGGCTTCGTAACGGGCCAACACCTGGCGCAGCACATCGGCCAGCTCCTTGGCCGCGAACTTTGCCACGTAGGCATCGGCGCCGGCGCTGCGGACGTGGTTCTCGTTGGTGTCTCCAGTCAGCGAGGAGTGGATCACCACCGGCACGCCCCGCATGGCCACGTCGCGCTTGATGTTGCGCGTGAGCGTGAAACCGTCCATTTCAGGCATTTCCAGGTCAGTCAGCACCACCGCAACCCGGTCGTGGATGGGCAGTCCCGCCTTCTGGCACTCCATCGAGATCGCCTGAAGCCGGTTCCAGGCCTCCTGGCCGGTCTTGTGCATTTCGAACGGCAACCCCAGGGCCTGGAGCTCCTGTTCGATCATGCTGCGGGCCACGAAGGAATCGTCAGCGGCGATCACGACCGATCCCGGACGGATCTTCACCACCGGACCGACCACGTTGGCCTTCACCTCCACCTCCTGGCTGGGCAGGATGCGCTGGAGAATGGACTCCACATCCAGGATCTGAGCGAGGCGGGTGGTGTTCTGATCGCCATCGAGGCGGGCAATGCTGGTCACGAAGCCACGGGCCATGGAATCATCGGCCGATAGGATCTGGTTCCAGTCCAGACGCACGATGTCTTCGACGGTTTCGGCTGCGAAGGCTTGGGTGGTTCGGGCGTACTCGGTCACCAGCATGATGTTCAGCCCTGTCTTGGGCACACACCCGACCACGGCCGGCAGGTCGATGACCGGAATCACCTGACCCCGGAGGTTCACCACCCCCAGCACGTGCTGGGGCGATCCGGCCATGGCCGTGACCTCGGGCATGGCCACGATCTCGCGAATCTTGAACACATTGATGCCAAACAGCTCCGAGCGGTCGCTGCCCGATGCCTCACCCAGGCGGAACAACAGCATCTCGAACTTGTTGGAACCGGTGAGGTTGGTGCGTTCGTCGATGTCTTTCTGGATGGAGGAAGCGCTCATGGTGACTCCTGTCCGGCTGCGGCGATATGCCGGCCTCGTTACCATTCTAGGGCGAGAACATCCCATTCTGACTCACCCATGGAGGACAAGGCGTGCACTGCACCCGTATTCTGGCGATCCGGCATGGCGAAACCGCCTGGAACCGCGACACCCGCATCCAGGGACACATCGACATCCCGCTCAACGAGACCGGCCACTGGCAGGCACGCCGCACCGCCGAGGCATTGGTGGGAGAGGATGTGGCCGCCGTCTATGCAAGCGACCTCAGCCGCGCGCACCAGACGGCCAGCACCATCGCCGAAGCGCTCGGTCGGCCTGTACTGCACCACACTGGTCTGCGCGAACGTTGCTTCGGGGTGTTCGAGGGAAAAACCTGGTCGGAACTCGAAGCCACGCATCCGGAAGTCGCACAGGCCTGGCGCCGCCGCATCCCGGAATTCGCACCGGATGGCGGAGAATCGCTGCTGATGCTGCGCGAACGGGTGGAAAAGACCTTCCATGAGCTGGCCCACCGGCATCTGGGTGAACAGATTGTGGTGGTGGCACACGGCGGGGTGCTGGACATTCTCTACCGTGCCGCGGCACGGGTCGATCTGCAGGCCCCACGCACCTGGGTGCTCGCAAACGCCGGCATCAACCGCGTGCTGTGGTCCGAGGAGGGTCTCAGTCTGGTGGGCTGGGGAGACGTTGGCCACCTGCAGACAACCGAGCAAGGGCCGTCCCTGGACGAGCGGCACGCCTGAACCGGGCCTTGCCTAAGGGTTGATGCGAATGCAGTTCACAGACACTGCACACCAGAATGCGCGGCATGACATCCAGCCAGATCATCGTCCTGGCGACCCCGGTCTTTCTGCTGCTCATCGGACTGGAGTTCGCCATCGGCCGCGCACGCGGCCGCCACACCTACCGGCTGGCCGATGCGGTCACCAGCATCGGCCTGGGCATGCTGAGCCAGACCAGCGCCGTGTTCACGCGGTTGCTTCGCGTGGGCATCTACACCGCCCTCTACAGCGCAGTGGCCCTGTTCCCTGACGCCGCGCTGTGGGACCACTGGACGGGCTGGCTGCTGGCACTGGTGTTTTACGACTTCTGTTACTACTGGCACCACCGCCTCGGCCATGAGAGCGCCCTGTTCTGGGCCGCCCATGTGGTTCACCACCAGAGCGAGGACTACAACCTCTCCACCGCCTTGCGCCAGACCAGCAGCGGCGCGCTGTTCGGCTGGGTGTTCTACGTGCCGATGGCGGTGGCGGGCGTTCCGCCGGTGCTGTTCGCCATCGTGGCCCTGGTCGACCTGCTCTACCAGTACTGGATCCACACCCAGCAGATCGGCCGCCTGGGCGGGTTCGACCGGTTATTTGCCTCGCCCTCCAACCACCGGGTCCACCATGCGGTCAACGATGCTTACCTCGACAAGAACTACGGCGGCATCCTGATCCTGTGGGACCGCCTGTTCGGCACCTTCACCGAGGAAGATCCCAAAAACCCCTGCGTGTACGGCACGCGCAAGCCCCTGCGCAGTTGGGACCCGTTGTGGGCCAATCTGGAGGTGTACTGCGCCCTGGCCCGGGACAGCTGGCGCACCCGGCGCTGGTCCGACAAGTGGCGCGTCTGGCTCAAGCCGCCAGGATGGCGCCCGGCCGATCTGCCACCCAGCCCACGCTTTGTACTGTCGGACGTCCAGCGTTTCGAAACACCCATGACTCCGGGCTTGCAATGGTTTTCTGGCTTGCAGTTCCTGGCCCTGCTGGGCGGGGTGGCCCTGTTCCTGTGGCACGCCGAACACTGGCCCCTGGCCCGCAGCGCGATCTGGTTTGCGGTCCTGGCCACCGGCCTGTGGGCCACCGGAGCGGTGATGCAGGGGCGGTTGCTCCCCCTCGAAGCCTTGATCATCGAGGCCGGCACGCTGTCCATGGCGACCGCCGCCGATGGATGGCGTGAAGCCCACCTGTTTTTCAAGCCATTGACCATGGTTCTGGCGCTGCTGCTGATGGCCCAGGCCTGGCGGTCGGGACGACTCCAGCGTGCCACGGCCCTTTGGCTCGGTTTCGCGCTCACCGGCTCGCTCGCGGGGGATGTGTTCCTGATGCTCGAGGGGCTTTTCATCCCTGGGCTGGTGGCTTTCTTGCTGGCCCACGTCGCCTACATCGGCCTGTTCCGGCAACACTCCCCCTGGTGGCCGGTGCGGGGCGTCTTGTGGGCCAGCCTGGGCTACGCGGCACTCATGGTGAGCGTGCTCTGGATCGGCGGACTGCCGACTGAGTTGCGTGGGCCCGTGGCCGTGTACGCCGGGGTGATCGGTTTGATGGCCGCGCAAGCCATCGGTCGGGCCTGGCATCGGCCAGATGCCGCCTCGGTACTGGTGGCGTTCGGCGCCATCGCCTTCGTCACCAGTGACACCCTGCTCGCCCTCAACCGCTTCGTGAGTCCATTGCCGGGCTCGGCGGTCTGGGTGCTCAGCACCTACTATGCGGCGCAATGCCTCATCATCGGCGGCACCCTGCGCCTGAAGGCACCGGCTTCGTCGAGTTGATCACAACCCGCACAGCCCGCCTTCGGACACGGGCGGCTGCAAGCCCAGGTGGCGGAACGCCGCCACCGTGGCCACCCGACCACGCGGTGTGCGCTGCAGGTAGCCTTGCTGGATCAGGTAGGGCTCGATCACGTCCTCAATGGTGTCGCGCTCCTCGCCGATGCTGGCCGCGATGTTGTCCAGCCCCACCGGTCCGCCGTCGAATTTATGGATCACCGCCTCCAACAGCTTGCGGTCCATCAGATCAAAGCCCATCGGGTCCACATCCAGCATGGTCAGCGCCTTGTTGGCCATCTCCAGCGTGATGGTGCCAGTGCCCTTGACTTCGGCGTAGTCGCGCACCCGGCGCAGCAGCCGGTTGGCAATGCGGGGGGTTCCGCGCGAACGGCGTGCGATCTCGAACGCCCCTTCCGGCTCGATTGGGGCGGCCAGCAGGCCAGCACTGCGGCGCACGATGCTGGCGAGCTCGTCTGGCGTGTAGAACTCCAGCCGCCCCACAATGCCAAAACGGTCGCGCAGCGGGTTGGTGAGCATGCCGGCGCGGGTGGTGGCCCCCACCAGCGTGAAGGGCTGCAGGTCCAGCTTGATGCTGCGCGCCGCCGGGCCTTCGCCGATCATGATGTCGATCTGGTAGTCCTCCAGCGCGGGATAGAGGATTTCCTCCACCACCGGGCTGAGCCGGTGAATTTCGTCGATGAAGAGCACATCATTGGGCTCCAGATTGGTCAGCAAGGCCGCCAGGTCTTTGGGCTTTTCCAGCACAGGGCCACTGGTTTGCCGCAAATTGACCCCCAATTCGTGCGCGATGATGTGCGATAGCGTGGTCTTACCCAATCCAGGCGGGCCAAACAACAGCACGTGGTCCAGCGCCTCCTGGCGCTTCTTGGCCGCCCCGATGAAGATTTCCAGTTGTTCACGCACCTTGGCCTGACCCACATATTCAGTCAGGCCCTTGGGGCGCAGCGCACGCTCCAGCGCCTCTTCGCGGCTGTTTTCCGGGACCGCAGAGACCATGCGCTTGGGTGCTGGGGCAAAGTCGTCGGTTTCTATTGCCATATATGCCCTTTACAGTCGCGCCTCACTTCGCCAGCGCCTTCAACGCCAGCTTGATGCCCTCGCTCACCCCTACGTCGGCCGGCAGGGCCTTGAGCGCTGCGGCGGCTTCCTTGTCGTTGTAGCCCAGCGCCAGCAACGCCTGCTGGATGTCGTGGTGGGCATCGCTGTGGGCCGCCCCACCCACCGGCCCCAGGTCGGCGCCGATCTTGCCTTTGAGTTCGAGCAACAGGCGTTCGGCCGTCTTCTTGCCGATGCCCGGCACCTTCACCAGCCGTCCCACTTCCTGTGCGGTCACCGCCTGCGCCAGGTCCTGCACGCTCATGCCCGACAAAACGCCCAGCGCCGTGCGCGGTCCCACGCCGGTGATCTTGATCAATTGCCGAAAGGCCTCACGTTCCGCAGGCGTGGCAAAGCCGTAAAGGATCTGTGCATCCTCGCGCACCACGAAGTGCGTCAGCAACGCCACTTTCTCGCCGCTGGCAGGCAGGTGGTAGAAGGTGCTCATCGGCACATCCACCTCGTAGCCCACGCCGTTACAGTCGATCAGGATTTGCGGGGGATTTTTTTCCAGCAGCGTGCCGGTCAACTTGCCTATCATTGGAAGATTCCTTTTTCTTGGATTATCGGTTTGATTCTTCGCCACACCTTCTCCCCGCCGGACAATGTGCGCATGTCGCACCTGTGCGGCCCCATGGACGCCCACCTGCGCACCATCGAAGCCGCGCTGCAGGTCAAGGTCGCGCACCGCTTCGAGCAGTTCCGCGTCGAAGGCCCCAAGGCCAAAGCCCAGCAGGCCATGGAAGTCATCCAGGCCCTGTATGAAATGGCACGCACACCCATTCCCGCCGAACAGGTGCAGCTCATGCTCAGCGGCGACACCGCCCTGCCCGACGACGGGGTGGACGCCGTGGTGGTGCAAACCAAGCGCGGCGAAGTGCAAGGCCGCACCGCCAACCAGAAGCGCTACCTGGCCCACATGGCCACACACGACATCACCTTCGGCATTGGCCCTGCGGGCACCGGCAAAACCTACCTGGCCGTGGCCTGCGCGGTGGACGCTCTGGAGCGCAGCGCCGTACAGAAAATCGTGCTCACCCGCCCTGCCGTGGAAGCCGGTGAGCGCCTGGGCTTTTTGCCTGGCGATCTGGCCCAGAAGGTGGACCCCTACCTGCGCCCCTTGTATGACGCGCTGTACGACCTCATGGGTTTCGACAAGGTGCAGAAAGCCTTCGAGCGTCAGCAGATCGAAATCGCCCCGCTGGCCTTCATGCGCGGGCGCACGCTCAACCACGCCTTCGTCATCCTTGACGAAGCCCAGAACACCACGCCCGAGCAGATGAAGATGTTCCTCACCCGCATCGGCTTCGGCAGCAAGGCCGTGGTCACTGGCGACGTCAGCCAGATCGACCTGCCACGCACCCAGCTCAGCGGGCTGATCGACGCCGAGCGCGTGCTCAAGCGCGTCAAAGGCATCGCCTTCAACCGCCTGACCAGCGCCGACGTGGTGCGCCACCCGCTCGTGGCCCGCATCGTGGACGCCTACGACGCGCGTGGCAGTGTTTCGGCCCAAGAGGCCGCCTGAGCAACCAGCAGGCCGCCAACCGCGTC
>JAUVXK010000047.1 GCA_030603635.1 Burkholderiales bacterium
GCGTGTTCGGCTGCACCTACCACCAGGCGCCCGTGCGTCTGCCCATCGACCGTGATGGCCGACCCGAGCGCCTCGGCCACGCTCGTGCCGTCGTTCACGGGGTAGCGCACGCCGTCCCAATCGAGCCGGGCCAGTGGTCGCTCGGCCGGTGGCCAGGCGCCAGGCAGGAGATCGACCACGGCCTGACAGACCTGTGGCCAGGGGGTGTACAGGTCGTCGGTGGCGCGGAAGATGGCATTGAGGCAATCGCGTTCGCGGACGCGCTCCTGCAAGCTGGCGCGTGCCTGCTCCAGATCGACGGTACGTCGGGCCACGGCCCGACGCATGGCGAGCAACCAGGCGGTGAGCACCAGCACCAGCCCACCGGCCACGCCGAGGCCGGTCAGCACTTCCCAGCGGTGCTCTACCAACAACGAACGCACCGAGCCACTCGCCACGGGCAGACCCATCCAGCGGTGGTAAACGCTTTCCATTTTCGCGGTCGGAATGGCAGCAAAACCGCGGTTGACAAGGTCGAACGTCGCCGTGTCGCCCCGTCGCACGGCCCAGTGTCCGGTGGCGGCGTACAAGGGCTGGGTGTGGCGGAACTCGCGCTCAAGGCCGAGCTGACCCAGGTAATAGACCGACAGCGGCACGTGGCCGCAGAACACGTGGATGTCCCCCGATGCGACCCCCGCCATCAGGGCCTCGTAACCTTCGAACAGGGCCAGGTTGGTCAGGCCGTGTTGCCGCAACAAGCCTTCACAGGCGTCGCCTCGCCGCACGCCGACCACAAAACCCCGTGCCGAGTCCGCGTCCACGATGCCGGCCAGGCGGTCCTGGTAGAACAGCGCCACGTCCAGGCTGATCCAGGGCGGGGAAAATGCCAGCACCTCCTGGCGCGCCGGCGTGATGGTGATGCCGTCGATCACGTCGGCTTCGCCCCGCTCGAAGCTCGCCAGTGCCTCCGCCCAGTCCAGGCCTTGCAGGTCCACGCGCACGCCGGTTTGCTGTTCCCACAGTCGCCAGCGATCCACCTGCAGCCCCTGCAGTCGACCGTCCTGATCGCGCGAAATCAGGGGGGGCATGTGGTCGGTGGTCACCACCCGCAAGGTTTGCTCTGCCGCGAACGATGCGCTGGGCCAGTGGCCCAAAGTGATGGCGAGGGCCAATGCCAGACCCCAATGGCGCCACCCCAACACCCCGCCGAACCAGAGAGCCTGCACCCAGCCCGCTGGGCGCGGTACTGGGTGCGGAGAGCGGCAGTGTTGGTGCATGCTCCCAATGTAGCTCGAAATGGCGCGCTGTCATACGGGCAACACCGGCGCACACGCCTGGGTTGCCGGTCAGCGCGGCGGATGGTGTGGCGAAGCTGCCACCGATTTGCCACTTGCGGTGCCAGAAACGACAAAGCTCCGACCAGCGGAGCTCTGTTGTTTCTTGATTGACAAGGTGATTCCTGGTCGGGGTGAGAGGATTCGAACCTCCGGCCTCTACGTCCCGAACGTAGCGCTCTACCAGGCTAAGCTACACCCCGATGTTTGCCGTTAAGAGCGTCGCTCCAACAGTGCAGCCGCTAATTGTACCAAACCTTCGGTGTACCCGTTCGCGGGCAACACACGGGCCGCGTCGATGGCCCGCTGCGCCTCGGCCATGGCGGCCTGTCGCGCGTCGGCCAGGCCGCCGCTGGTACGCACGATGTGCAGGATGTCGTCCACCCGCTCGGTGTTGCCTTCCTCGATCGCGCCGCGGATCAGTGCCGCCTGCTCGCTGCTGCAGCGGCGCAGGGTGCAGATGATGGGCAAGGTGACCTTACCTTCGCGCAGGTCGTCGCCCAGGTTCTTGCCCAGCTCGCTGGCGGTGCCTTCGTAATCGAGCACGTCGTCCACCACCTGGAAGGCGGCGCCCAGGGCCTGGCCGTAGTCGGCGCAGCGGGCCTCCAGTTCGGCGTCGGCGCCGGCCAGGATCGCCGCCAGCCGCGCGCTGGCTTCGAACAGCTTGGCCGTCTTGGCACGGATGACGCGCAGGTAGGCCGCTTCGTCCAGCGACGCGTCGTGCATGTTCATGAGCTGCAGCACCTCGCCCTCGGCGATCACGTTGGTCGCGTCGGCCAGCACCTGCATGATGCGCATCTCGCCCGCTTCCACCATCATCTGGAAGGCCCGGGAATACAGAAAATCGCCCACCAGCACGCTGGCCGCGTTGCCAAACACCTGGTTGGCGGTGTTGCGCCCGCGCCGAAGGGTGGATTCATCGACCACGTCGTCGTGCAGCAGGGTGGCGGTGTGGATGAATTCCACCACGGCGGCCAGGCTGTGGCGGCGCGCGTCCTGGCACCCCAGGGCGCCGCACATCATGAGCAGCAGGGCGGGCCGCACCCGCTTGCCCCCGGCTCCGATGATGTATTCCGCCACCTGGCCGACCAGGGGTACATCGCTGCCCAGGCTGCGCTGGATCACCCCGTCCACCGCTTGCATGTCGGCGGCAACGAGTGAAAGGGCGGAGGAAGAGGAGGTGTTGGAGCTCAAGATGGGTCCATGGGTGAACCGCGGAATTATAGGGAGTCGGTTGCAAACCCCTTCGCCGTTGGACGTCGCGTGTCTGGTTTCATATAATCGGTAGGTTGCCGAGGAGCGTTGCAGCCATGGTGCCCACAGCGTGTGCCCACATGGCGAGGCTCGGCAGCAGATGGGCATCATCTTCGCCCGTCCCCACAGCAACGACGCTCGCCCACTGGAACGTGTGGTGAGCGGTTGTGTGCTCCCCGTTCGGTGGTTTGTCTGAACCCTGCTGCTGGAGCCACCCATGAATGCACCGCTGAAACACCCCGTCAACGCCGATTGCGCCATCGCCGACATCGGCCTGGCCGACTGGGGCCGTAAAGAAATCCGCATTGCCGAAACCGAGATGCCTGGCCTGATGGCCATCCGCGAGGAATTCGCGGCCAAGCAGCCCCTCAAGGGCGCGCGCATCACCGGCTCGCTGCACATGACCATCCAGACGGCTGTGCTGATCGAAACCCTGCAAGCCCTGGGCGCGCAGGTGCGCTGGGCGTCGTGCAACATCTTCTCGACGCAAGACCACGCCGCCGCTGCCATCGCCGCCGCCGGCACGCCGGTGTTCGCCATCAAGGGCGAAACCCTGGTCGATTACTGGGACTACACCCACCGCATTTTTGAATTCGGCGCCAAGGGCACCGAGGGCGAAGGCCCCAACATGATCCTGGACGACGGCGGCGACGCCACGCTGCTGATGCACCTGGGCAAGCAGGCCGAGAAGGACCAGAGCGTGCTGGCCAACCCGGGCAGCGAAGAAGAGCGCATCCTGTTCGCCGCCATCCAGGCCAAGCTGGCCGAAGACAGCACTTGGTACAGCCGCAAGAGCGCACAGATCATCGGCGTGACCGAAGAGACGACCACCGGCGTGCACCGCCTGATGGAAATGTCGGCCAAGGGGACGCTGATGTTCCGCGCCATCAACGTCAACGACTCCGTCACCAAGAGCAAGTTCGACAACCTCTACGGTTGCCGCGAGTCGCTGGTGGACGGCATCAAGCGCGCCACCGACGTGATGATCGCCGGCAAGGTGGCTGTGGTCGCCGGTTACGGTGATGTGGGCAAGGGCTCCGCGCAAGCGCTGCGCTCGTTGAGTGCCCAGGTGTGGGTGACCGAGATCGACCCCATCAACGCTCTGCAGGCCGCGATGGAAGGCTACCGCGTCGTGACCATGGACGAGGCCTGCAGCCAGGCCGACATCTTCGTGACCACCACCGGCAACCGCGACGTGATCACCTTCGAGCACATGGCCGCCATGAAGGACCAGGCCATCGTATGCAACATCGGTCACTTCGACAACGAAATACAGGTCGCCAAGCTGGAAGAGAAGTGCCAGTGGGAAGAGATCAAGCCCCAGGTGGACCACGTCATCTTCCCGGACGGCAAGCGCATCATCCTGCTGGCCAAGGGCCGCCTCGTGAACCTGGGCTGCGCCACCGGCCACCCGAGCTTCGTGATGTCGTCCAGCTTCGCCAACCAGACCATTGCCCAGATCGAGCTGTTCACGCACCCGGACGGCTACGACGCCGGCAAGGTGTATGTGCTGCCCAAGCACCTGGACGAGAAAGTGGCTCGCCTGCACCTGAAGAAGGTGGGGGCGAAACTGACCGAGCTGACGGACGAGCAGGCCGCCTACATTGGCGTGCCCAAGCAAGGCCCGTACAAGCCGGACACCTACCGCTACTGACGCGCCTTGCGTGCCGACCAGTTGCTCGTGGAACGCGGCCTGGCCGCGTCGCGCTCGCAGGCTCAGCGGCTGATTGCGGCGGGTCTGCGCTGGCGTTTGCCAGGCGCCGTTGAGGACGGCTGGCGTCGCGTCGCCAAGAACGGTGACGAGGTACCCACCCATGCCGAGCTGGTGCTCGCCGATGCAGCCGAGGCGCGGTTCGTTTCGCGCGGCGGGCTCAAGCTGGAGGCTGCCCTGCGCCACGCCGGTCTGGATGTGACGGGCACCGTGTGCCTGGATGTGGGCCAGAGCACCGGGGGCTTCACCGATTGCCTGTTGCAGCATGGCGCCACCCGCGTGGTGGGTGTGGACGTGGGGCAGGGCCAACTGCATGAGCGGCTGCGCAACAACCCGCGCGTGGTGGCCATCGAGAAATGCAACGCCCGCGAGCTGTCGGCCGCAGGGCTGCTGGCGTTGGGCGGGCCACAGGCGGCAGGGCCGTTCGACTGCGTGGTGGGAGATGTGTCCTTCATCTCGCAGACACTGATCTGGCCCGCGCTGCTGCCTTTGCTCAAGCCGGGTGGCCATTTGCTCATGCTGGTCAAGCCGCAGTTCGAACTGCAGCCCGAGCACATTGGCAAAGGCGGTCTGGTGAAGGACCCCGCCAGCTACGAGTTGGTCAAGCAGCGCATTCGGCAGGCCTGCCAGGACCATGGCCTGACGCTGCGCGACTATTTTGAAAGCGCCATCACCGGCGGTGATGGCAACCGGGAGTTTTTCGTATGGGCCTGCCCCTGAGTTTTGAATTTTTTCCGCCCAAGACGCCCGAGGGCGCGATCAAACTCCGCGCGGTGCGTGAGAAGCTGTACGCCAAGCGGCCGGAGTTCTGTTCGGTGACCTATGGCGCCGGCGGCTCCACCCAGGAAGGCACGTTTGCCACCGTCGCCGAGATCCAGGCCGAGGGCGTGGCAGCGGCTTCCCACTTCTCGTGCATCGGGGCCACCAAGGACTCGGTTCGCGAGCAGCTGAAACAGCTGCAGGACATGGGCGTGCAGCGCCTGGTGGCCCTCCGCGGCGACCTGCCCAGCGGCTATGGCCTGGGCGGTGAGTTCCATTACGCCAGCGATCTGGTGGCCTTCATTCGCGCCGAGATGGGCAACGCCTTCCACATCGAGGTCGCGGCTTACCCCGAGGTCCACCCCCAGGCCCGTTCGCCCGAGGCCGATCTGCAGGCCTTCGTGACCAAAGTCAGGGCCGGGGCCGATTCCGCCATCACGCAGTACTTCTTCAACAGCGACGCCTACTTCCGCTTTGTGGACGACGCACACCGGCTGGGCGTGGACGTGCCCATCGTGCCGGGCATCATGCCCATCACCAACGCCTCGCAACTCCTGCGATTCTCCGATGCGTGCGGGGCCGAAGTGCCGCGCTGGATCCGTCTGCGGTTGCAGGGGTTTGGGGACGACACCGTGAGCATCCAGGCCTTCGGGCTCGACGTGGTGGCCGACCTGTGCGACCAACTGCGTTGCGCGGGCGTACCGGGTCTGCACTTCTACACCATGAACCAGAGTGTGCCCACGCTGGCGCTGTGCGACCGGCTCGGTCTGTAAGGGTTCGGTCGCCGTTCAGACCAGCGTCACCGGCCCGTACCAGCCTTCGGACCGGTGAGCGGTGTTGTTCGAGTTGGTGAAGGCCCCCACGCCCAGCAGCGAGCCGGGTCTCTCCCCGAAAGCGACCTGAAAGTCGGCGTGCAGGTCGCGTTCATGCTCGTTCCAGCGCCCAAGGCCATCTTCGCCCGACTGCACCACAAGATGCCGAATGCGCGAGGTGTGTGGGTGTGGCAGCACCGACCCGACCGGGTGCCTCGGGTCCCAGACATACATCAGGGTCGCATGGGGCAGCGGTTCGCCCGTCAACAGCTGGGCGAGTTCGGACAGCGTGTGGTCGCGCCGGGTGAAGGACGAACGGTCGCCGTCGAATGAGAGGGTCCAGCGCAGCACCACGTCGTTGCGTTGCGGGTCGGTGATGTCGGCCTGTGGATTCAGGGCCTGTGCCCACCAGCCGAAGGCCCAGCGGGTGCCCGGGTCGATCGGACGCCTGACCGCCAGATGAATGAGGCTGTTGGCGCCTGCAGCGGTGGCCTTCAGGGCCGGGCGGCCGTGCCAGTCGGGCACGGGTTCGTAGTGTACGGGCTGCCGGTTCGGAAACGTGCGATGAATCCATGGCCCCAGGCCGGTTGGCAGTTGGTGCGCACGAGACCAGGGTGAACCGTTGAGAGACGCCCCTGCTGTACGGGTCGCTGGCGCTGCATCCGGTTCGTGTGAGGGAGGCACCACACAGGCTGGGAGCATGGGTACGGCGGCTCCCCAGGCCAGCCAGCGGCGCCGGCTGAGCCTGAGGTCAGGAGAGGGTTTGTCAGACCACATGCCGGCAGCTTCCCACAGGTTCATGGCCATTGCGTGACACCGTCAACCGCCCTCTTGCGTGACGCTCCATTCGGCGCCACGAGGCTCCCGCAGGGCTTCGAGTACCCAGGGCAGCGCTTCACGCAGTTGGGCCGCCAGGGTGTAGGGCGGGTTGATGAGGAACATTCCGCTGGCTCGCAGACCGACTTGGTGCTTGCCTTGAGCGATAAGTGCAGCGGTGCCTTCGGTGGGTTGCAGGCCCACGTTGAGTTCGGTTTGCAGCCACGGTCGTTGCAGTCGGGTGCTCAGGGTTTTCAGCTTGCGTGGGAGCGCATGGGCCTCGGCTCGGCCGATCACCGGATACCAGACCGCATAGGTGCCGGTGGGGAAGCGCCGCAACGCGTCTTCCAGACATTCCAGCACGGCCGGGTAGTCGGTCTTGAGTTCGTAGCTGGGGTCGATCAGCACGGCAGCCCGGCGAGACGGGGGAGGAAGCAGGGCTTTCAGCCCCTCGAAGCCATTGCGGCGCAACACTTCGATCTGGCGCCCCTTGCCCAGCTCCTCGACCTGCCGCTCCAGCACCCGCGCATCCGTGGGGTGGACCTCGAAAAGTTTGAGCCTGTCCTGAGGGCGCAGCAGGGTCTGGCTGATCCAGGGCGAGCCGGGGTAGACCCGCAGCGCCTGACCCGTATTGAATCCTTCAACCAGGGCCAGGTAGTCTGCCACGGCCTCGGGTATCACGCTCCCTTGGGAGGTGGTGTTCTGGGCGGCCGCATGCAGGCGCAGGATGCCGTTGTCCGACTCTGCCGAAGTCCGTGCCTGTTCCTGGTCGAGCCGGTAGATGCCTGCGCCGGCATGGGTGTCCACGATGTGCAGGGCGGTGTCCTTCTGCCCCAGATAGCGCAGGACGGCCACCCAAGTCAGATGTTTGAGCACGTCGGCATGGTTGCCGGCGTGAAAGGCGTGGCGGTAACTGAACATGGCGCGATGGTACTGCACGCGATGGCCGCTGCCCAGAGAAGTGGCAGTGGGAGCGTATTGCCTGTCAATGGGATTTCAGGATAGAATGTGCGGCTTCGCAGCGAATTTGGACTCCGCGGCGAAGTCCGGCATGGTCCCGGAATCAACCACCTAAGAGGCCGCCATCAGAGCGGCACCGACCGTGGAAAAGAGTCCGCCAAACCTTTTTTCTCAGAGAGAAAACCATGCAAAAGACAACCGTCAGCGCCAAGCCCGCTGAGGTGGTGCATGAGTGGTTTGTGATTGACGCCACCGATAAGGTGCTCGGACGTGTCGCCAGCGAAGTGGCACGCCGTCTGCGCGGCAAGCACAAGGCCATTTACACCCCTCACGTGGATACCGGTGATTACATCGTCATCGTCAACGCGTCCAAACTCAAGGTCACGGGCACCAAGGCCCTGGACAAGGTGTACTACCGCCACTCCGGTTTCCCCGGTGGCATTTACGGAACCAACTTCCGTGACCTGCAGGCCAAGCACCCTGGCCGCGCCCTGGAAAAGGCCGTCAAGGGCATGCTGCCCAAGGGCCCTCTGGGTTACGCCATGATCAAGAAGCTCAAGGTGTACGGTGGTGCTGAGCACCCGCACACCGCCCAGCAACCCCAAGTGTTGGACATCTAAGGAGCTCACATGATTGGTGATTGGAACAATGGCACCGGCCGTCGCAAATCCAGTGTCGCCCGCGTGTTTCTGAAAAAAGGCTCCGGCAAGATCACGGTCAACGGCAAGGACATCGAACAGTTCTTCGGCCGCCAGACCTCGATCATGATTGCCAAGCAGCCCTTGGTGCTGACCGAAAACACCGAAGCGTTCGACATCCAGGTCAACGTGCACGGTGGCGGTGAATCCGGCCAGGCCGGTGCCGTGCGTCATGGCATTACACGTGCCCTGATCGACTACGATGCATCGCTCAAGCCTGCGCTGAGCGCCGCTGGTTACGTGACCCGCGACGCCCGCGAAGTCGAGCGTAAGAAGGTCGGTCTGCGTTCCGCACGCCGCCGCAAGCAGTTCTCCAAGCGCTGATCGCTGCGAGGGATCTGTTCAAAGCCGCCGCTGGTGCCTGCCAGGGGCGGCTTTTTGCTGGGCTGGGTCGATGCGAAAAACCCTCACGCCAGCACCGGCAATGGCCGTGCACACCGGATTCCTGACTGGTTTGCTTTACTATTTCCTTGTTTGTCTCTATCGGGAATTCACACATGAGCGCAGTAGCTGAACACGTTGAAGCCGAAATGCCCGCCCCGCTGGTCTTCACCGACAGCGCAGCGGCCAAGGTCGCCGACCTGATCGCCGAAGAGGGCAATCCCGATCTGAAGCTGCGGGTTTTCGTGCAGGGTGGTGGCTGTTCTGGCTTCCAGTACGGCTTCACCTTCGACGAGGTCGTCAACGAAGATGACACCGAGATGTCCAAGAACGGTGTGACGCTGTTGATCGACGCCATGAGCTATCAGTACCTGGTGGGCGCCGAGATCGACTACAAGGAAGACTTGCAGGGTGCACAATTCGTCATCAAGAACCCCAATGCCACGACGACCTGTGGCTGTGGTTCAAGCTTCAGCGTCTGACGTTTCCACCGCTGGACGGTGACCTGAGCGGGCTCCTACGGGAGCCCGTTTTCATGCGGGGTAGATGGCGCCCAGCACGCGGGGGCCTTGCGCACCGGTGACATCGGGCAGGTTCCCAGGCAGGCCTTGGATCGCCTGCCGGGCGAGCCAGGCGAATGCGGCAGCTTCCACCCAGTGTGCGGGCCAGCCGGCGTCATCGCTTGGCTGCACCGGAACCGGTTCCAGGGCCTGGCTGAGCATGCACATCAGCGTGGTGTTGCGGCTGCCACCGCCGCATACCCAGACCTGTGACAGGGGCGCGTCCCCCCATTCCCATCCGGATAGGGTGTCGGCGATGGTGCGGGCGGTCAGGGCGGTGAGCGTGGCCTGTACGTCTGCCGGCGCAAGGTGGGCATGTGTCTGCAGCAGGGTATCCAGCCAGGCCGCGTGGAAGAGATCCCGACCGGTGCTCTTGGCCCCTTTCTGGTGAAAGTACGGTGTCTGCAGGAGGTGGGCCAGGAGGGAGTCGTCCACCCGGCCACTGGCGGCCCAGCGACCTTCATCGTCGAACCAGACGCCGGTGTGTCGGTGACACCACAAGTCCATCAGCACATTGCCAGGGCCTGTGTCCAGTCCACGGACAGGGCCCGAGGCCGGCAGTGCCGTGATGTTGGCCATGCCGCCGATGTTCACGACGGCGACCGAACGTCGTACCTGGCCAAAGATGTGCCGGTGAAAAGCCGGTACCAGGGGTGCGCCCTGGCCTCCGGCGGCGATATCGCGGCTGCGGAAGTCAGCCACCACGGTGATGCCGGTACGTTCGGCGAGCAGTGCGGGCTGATTCAACTGAAGGGTGTAGGGCACGGAGGTGGTGGTGCCGGGCGGCTGATGACGCACCGTTTGTCCGTGGGCGCCGATGGCCCGCACGTCGGTGGCATTCACGCCGGCTTGGCACAGAAGTTCGTGCGTGAGTTCCGCATACCGGCTGGCGAGTTCATGTCCCGCCAGGGCAGCACGGTGCAATTCGTTGTCGCCTGGTTGGTTCAGCTCGAGAAAGGCAAGGCGCAGCTCGGGAGGGAAGGGAGCCGAGGCGGAGGCGATGACGCGGGGACGGGGAGAGGCTTCGTCAGGCCAGACCATCAGCACACCGTCGGCACCGTCCAGCGAGGTGCCAGACATCAGGCCGATGTAAGCATCCGACATGTGGCTCGCGTGTGGGGCGAGGTTTCGCGGAATCGCCGCTCAGTCGGCGCTGGCCTGAACGATGGTCCCCGCCGAGGCCAGCTTCAGACGCATGGCCTGGGCGGCTTCGTTGAAGGCCGGTCGGGCCTTGGCTGACACTGGCTCCCCGCCGCCGCCTTCACGCGCGATGATCAGTGGGTCGCGGTGCTCACCGCGGACGCGGTATTCAAAGTGCAAATGCGGTCCGGTACAGACGCCGGTGCAGCCCACCTGGCCAATCAGATCGCCCTGTTCCACGCGCTGGCCCCGGCGCACGTCCATGCGGTGCAGATGGGCATAGACGGTGACCTTGTCCTGACGGTGTTGGATGAAGACCACGTTGCCATAGCCGCGTTGCCAGCCGGCAAATTGCACCGTGCCGTCACCGACGGTGCGCACCGGCGTGCCTGTGGGGGCGGCGTAGTCCACACCCAAGTGCGGGCGGCGACCGCCGTGTACCGGGTGGAAACGCATGCCGTAGCCGCTACTGATGCGCGAGAACGCCAGCGGTGACGCCAGGAAGGCGCGGCGGGTGCTTTCGCCGTTGAAGGTGTAGTATGCCCCCTTCTTGCCCGGCTCCTCGAACCAGAGCACCTGGTGGGTCTTGCCCTTGTTCACGAACTCGGCACTGAGCAGACGGCCATATCGCAGCAGTTCGCCATCGGCTTCCAGAGCTTCGTACACGACGCTGAAGGTGTCGCCGGAGCGCAGGTCGCGCCGGAAGTCGATCTCGGCAGAGAACAGATCGGCGAGTTGTGAGGCGATGCTGTCGGGGAGGCGCGCGGCGTCTGTGGCGGCGAACAGTGAGGAACGGATGACGCCGCTGCTCAGACGCACCGAGGAGGTGAATTCGCTTTGCTCGACCCGGGCCTCGAAGCCGTCGGCCTGGCGCTCGATCACCAGACGCTGGTAATGGTCGGCGTTGTCACTGACGATCCAGCGGGCCGTCAGGCGGATGAGCTGCTGATCGTCGTCGGTCTCCGCACGGACCAACTTGCCGGCCCGGCCACGCAGGAGTTCCGCAGCGGTGCTATTGCGGCGCAGGAACTGCTGGGCTTCGGCATCGTTGACGCCCAGGCGCTGGAGCAGGCTTTGAACGGTATCTTCGCGGCGGGTGACGTCGGTGCGGAAAAGGATGAAGGGCACCGGGGCTTCAAACGCCGATTGTGCCGACAAGGTGCCAGGCTGCACGGTTTCCACCAGCTGGCGCACTGGCATCTGGTCAATGTCGGCGTCAAGGGGGGCAATGCCGAATGCTGTGACACCGGTGCCCAGCAGCACGGCGCCCAAGCCCGCCATGAACCGTTTCGGGTGTTGGTTCAGCGTGCGTTTGATCTGACGGGCCAATTCGTTCATGCGTTTTCTGGGTCAACACCGATCTCGTGTACCGATGCGGTGCACAATGACGGTCTGCGGTTCTGATGGGGAAGAGGGCATGCTTCCGTGCGCTGCCTCATGAGTTGGTATTTTGAGCAGCAAGAAGCGAGCCAACTAAAATCCCTCGCCAATCCAACCGGTGATTGTAAACCTGTACGGCTTGTCCGACATCTGTAGAAACCCTCATGACCGAACGACCCTCGTCCGAGAACCCGCCCGTCACCGTGAGTGATGCCGTCCAACACGCCCTGGCCGTGACACGCCGTGGCTGCGAGGAACTCATACCAGAGGCGGATTGGCTGAAAAAGTTGCAGAAAAGCGAAGCCACCGGTCAACCTTTGCGCATCAAATTGGGGCTGGACCCGACCGCGCCGGACATTCACATCGGCCACACTGTGGTGCTGAACAAGATGCGCCAGTTGCAGGACCTGGGCCACCAGGTGATCTTCCTGATCGGGGATTTCACCAGCCTCATTGGAGACCCGTCTGGGCGCAACAGCACGCGTCCGCCACTGACATCCGAACAGATCAAGGCCAACGCCGAGACCTATTACAAACAAGCCAGCTTGGTGCTCGACCCGGCCAAAACCGAAATTCGCTACAACAGCGAGTGGAGCCTGCCGTTGGGTTCGATGGGCATGATTCAGCTCGCCGCCAAGTACACCGTGGCGCGCATGATGGAGCGCAACGATTTTCACGATCGGTTCAAGGCAGGTACGCCGATCAGCGTGCACGAGTGTCTGTATCCGCTGATGCAGGGCTACGACTCGGTGGCGCTCAAGAGCGATCTGGAGCTGGGTGGCACCGACCAGAAGTTCAACCTGCTCATGGGCCGCCACCTGCAGGCCGAGTACGGGCAGGAGCCCCAGTGCATCCTGACCATGCCGCTGTTGGAAGGCCTGGACGGGGTGGAGAAGATGTCCAAGAGCAAGAACAACTACATCGGCATCACCGAAGCCGCCAACACCATGTTCGCCAAGGTGCTGAGCATTTCCGACACCTTGATGTGGCGCTGGTACACCTTGTTGTCGTTCAAGTCCGAGGCCGAGATAGAGGCCCTGAAGGCAGCGGTGGCGCAGGGGGCCAACCCCAAGGACGCCAAGGTGGCGCTGGCCAAGGAGATCACCACCCGCTTTCACAGCGCGGCGGCGGCCGATGCGGCCGAGCAGGACTTCATCAACCGCAGCAAGGGCGGCGTGCCGGACGACATTCCCGAGGTGTCCCTGGCTGGGGCGCCGCTGGGGATCGGGGCGCTTCTCAAACAGGCCAACCTGGCGCCGTCCACCAGCGAGGCAAACCGCCTGATCGATGGCGGCGGCGTGCGTGTCGATGGATCCACGGTGAGCGACAAGGGGCTGAAACTGCCAGCAGGCACCTATGTGGTGCAGGTGGGCAAGCGCAAGTTTGCCCGGGTCACGCTCGGCTGAGCGGCGCACACGCACAGACGGCATGAACGCCGCCCTCATCCAGCGCCTGACACCCCGCCGTCTGTTGATGGTGTCGGTGGTCGTGGCCCTGCTCACGATCGTGCTCAAGACGGCGGCCTGGTGGATCACGGGGTCGATCAGCCTGTTGTCGGACGCACTGGAATCGCTGGTCAACCTCGCGGGTGCCACCTTTGGCCTGCTCATGGTCACGGTGGCGGCGCGTCCGGCCGATGACGACCACCCCTACGGCCACCACAAGGCGGAGTATTTTTCGTCGGGTTTCGAAGGGGTGTTGATCATCGTGGCGGCGCTGGCCATCCTGTGGGCGGCCGTGGGCCGGCTGCTGGCGCCGCAGCCCTTGGAACAGCTGGGCTGGGGCCTGGGCTTGTCCGTGCTGAGTGCGGTGCTCAACGGCCTCCTGGCCTGGGTGATGCTGCAGGCCGCGCGCGTGCACCGCTCCATGGCGCTGGAGGGCGATGCCCGCCATCTTTTCACCGATGTGTGGACGTCGGCCGGGGTGTTGCTCGGGCTGGTGCTCGTGGCCTTCACCGGCTGGCTCTGGCTCGACGCCGTGGTGGCCATGGCGGTGGCGCTCAACATCCTGCGCGAGGGGAGCAGGCTGGTCTGGAAATCTTCGCAGGGGCTGATGGACCAGGCAGTGGATGCCGAGGTGCAGGCCACCATCCTCGACACGCTGGCGCAGTTCGAACATCGGCGTGGCGAGGCCGTGATCGTGCGCTTCGATCACCTGCACACCCGCCGGGCAGGGCACCGCTGCTTTGTGGATGTGCACATGCACATGCCCGCCGCCTGGTCGCTAGGGCGGGCCGCTGCCCTGCGCGCCAGTGTGGAGCAGGCCCTCATGAGTGCGGTGCCCGGCCTGCGCGCCACCATTCAACTGCTGCCGCACAACGTGGAGGCGCACTTCCAGGACCAGGAGGACCTCAAATGAAAGCGGTGTTGCAGCGGGTGCGCGAGGCCCGGGTGGTGGTGGACGGTGCCGTGATCGGCCAGATCGGCCAGGGCCTGCTGGTGCTGTTGTGTGCAGAGCAGGGCGACACCGATGCCGTGGCCGACCGGTTGCTGGCCAAGGTGCTGAAGCTGCGCATCTTCGCCGACGAGGCGGGCAGGATGAACCGCAGCGTGCAGGACGTGGGTGGTGGTCTGCTGGTGGTCAGCCAGTTCACGCTGGTGGCCGATGTGTCGGGGGGGAACCGACCCAGTTTCACCGGCGCGGCAGCGCCCGAGGAGGGTCGCCGCCTGTACGAGTACTTCGTGGCGCAGGCCCGCGCGGCACATCCCGTGGTGCAGACAGGCCAGTTTGCCGCCGACATGCAGGTGCATATGGTCAACGACGGCCCGGTCACGATCCCGATGGCGATGTCTGCCTCATGAGCGACCCGTTTGCTCCCTTGACCGAGCAGGGCCTGACGCTGCATGCGGTCATGGATCTCGCGACCCTGCCTACGGATATCCGTGCCTCGCTGGGCCTGACCGCTGACGAGCCGACGCCGTACCGGCAGCTGATCCTGATCGGGCACCAGGGGCGTGCCTTCTGGGCCGCGCTGCAGCGGCGCGGCCTGCACGGCAGCCATCCGGTGGATACCTTTGTGGCCGAATGCGTGCGCGACTGGATGAATGGCCCGCTGGCAGGCCACGCCTGGGAACGGGTGTTTCCGGGGTCGCGGCCCGTGGGGCTGCAGCGCTTGGGCGAACTCGCGGGCTGGCACCACGCGTCGCCGTTCCGGGTGGGGGTGGATGCCGAATGGGGCAGCTGGTTCGCCTACCGGGCCGTGGTGCTGGCCGACACGGCACTGCCTGTGACGCCCCGGCGTTCTCTACCGTCGCCTTGTCTTTCGTGCAACGATCAACCCTGTCTGTCGGCGTGCCCTGCAGGAGCGCTGGAACGAAGCGGGGCATTCCACCTGCTGACCTGCATCGACCACCGCCTCCAGCCTGGCTCTGCTTGCCAGGACCGTTGCCTGGCGCGCAACGCCTGCCCGGTGGGTGAGGCGCACCGCTACACCGAAGCACAGACGGCCTACCACTACCTGCAGTCCCTGCCCGCCATTCGGGCCTACGTGCGGCGCACACCGGAGGCCTCGGGCGGATAATCGCCCGATGAAAGCCTCTGACTCTGCCGCGGCCAACGCCGCCTTCGCCAGCCTGCCGCTGGCCCCCGCCACCCTGCATAACCTGGCCCAGTTGAGCTACACCGCCATGACCGCCATTCAGGCGGCCAGCCTGCCGCTGGCCTTGGCCGGCCAGGACGTGATTGCCCAGGCCAGCACCGGCAGCGGCAAAACCGTGGCGTTTGGCCTGCCCCTCGTGGAAAAGCTGGACCCGGCCCTGTGGCAAGCGCAAGCGCTGGTGCTGTGCCCCACCCGCGAACTGGCGGATCAGGTGACCGCCGAAATCCGCAAGCTGGCGCGGGCGGTGGGCAATATCAAGGTGGTGACGCTGTGTGGCGGTGTGGCCCTGCGCGGCCAAACCCTTAGCCTGGAGCACGGCACCCATGTGGTGGTGGGTACACCCGGTCGCATCCTGGACCACCTGGAACGCGGCAGCCTGAACCTGGACGCCGTGCGCACCCTGGTGCTGGACGAAGCCGACCGCATGCTCGACATGGGGTTCTTTGACGACATTGCGAAAGTAACGCGTCGCTGCCCGGCGCAACGCCAGACGCTGTTGTTTTCTGCCACCTATCCCGAAGGCATTGCCCAGTTGGCCGCGCAGTTCATGCGCCAGCCCCAAGCCGTGAAGGTGCAGGCCCAGCACGATGCCGGCAAGATCCACCAGGTGTTCGTGGAAGTGACGGACACCGGGCGCTTGCATGCCATGTCGCAGGTGCTCAACCACTTTCGGCCTGAATCCACACTGGCGTTCTGCAACACCAAGCAGCAATGCCGCGATCTGGTGGCGGTGTTGCAGGCGCAGGGCTTCAGCGCGCTGGCGCTGTATGGCGAACTGGAGCAGCGCGAGCGCGACCAGGTGCTGGTGCAGTTTGCCAACCGCAGTTGTTCGGTGCTGGTGGCCACCGACGTGGCAGCCCGGGGCATAGACATTGCCCAATTGGCCTGCGTGATCAATGTGGACGTGACGCCCGATCCTGAGGTGCACGTGCACCGCATCGGCCGAACCGGGCGTGGCGATGCCGAGGGCCTGGCCGTGACCCTGGTGAGCCTGGATGAAATGGGGCATGTGGGGCGCATCGAGCAGTTGCAGGGACGGGAATCCCGCTGGACGCCACTGGCCGATTTGCCCGCCACCAGCACCTCGCCTTTGCGGGCCCCTATGGCCACGCTGCAGATCGTGGGCGGGCGCAAGGAAAAAATCCGTGCGGGCGACGTGCTGGGTGCGCTCACCGGCGAGGCGGGGTTTGCCAAGGAGCAGATCGGCAAGATCAACGTGAACGAGTTTTCCACCTACGTGGCGGTGGATCGTGCCATTGCCCAGGCGGCGGTGGAACGGCTGTCGGCTGGGCGCATCAAGGGGCGGAGTGTGAAGGTGCGGTTGCTGTGAAGGTAGGGTCTCAGTAGGGGTTTGGCAGCCCAAGCGCGGCCAGAATCTCGATTTCTCGGGCCTCCATGTCCTCGGCATCGGCTTCGCTGGTTTCATGGTCCCAACCCTGGGCGTGCAGCGCGCCGTGCACCAGCAGGTGGGCGTAGTGCTGTTGCAGGGTTTTGCCTTGTTCGGCGGCTTCGCGGGCCACCACGGGGGCGCACAGCACCAGATCGGCCATCACCACGGGTTCCTGGGCGTAATCGAAGGTCAGCACGTTGGTGGCGTAGTCTTTCTGGCGGTAGTCCCGGTTCAGGGCCTGGCCTTCCTCGGCGTCCACAATGCGCACGGTGAATTCGCCGTTGGCGTCGAGCGCGTGGCGCAGCCAGCGGGCCACTTTGTGGCGAGGCAAGGCGGCGCGGTGCGGGGCAGGGTCCGACAGTTGGGAAAACTGCAGCGACAGGGTGAGTTGGGGCAGGCTCATGAGGGTTTTGGCGGTTTTCGGAGTGGTCAGTGCCGGGGCATGTGGCCCGTGCGCAAGGCGTGCGACCAGTCTGGGCGACCCGACCGCTCGGCCAGACGGGCCATCGGTTCAGGGTCGTAGGGCACGCAGCGCAGTGCCATCGTCCATGGGGCCTGGGGAGCGGGCCGGGTTGCGATGGCGTAGCGGGCGTGGGGGCTGCCATTTTCCACCCGGTGATAGGTGGAGCCAGGGTAGGGAAAGTCGTCGTCGTAGGCCGGCAAGCCGACGCTGCCAGGGTTGAGCAACTGCAAGGCGGGGGCGCCGCTGCGGGGCAGGCTAAGCATGCGGGGCAGGTGGGAGTGCCCGCAGGCCAGCAGGGTGATGTGAGGGGGCAGGTGAGGCGTGAGACGTTCGGCCAGTTCAGCAGGGGTGGCCAGGCGGACCTGCTCGCCTTCGGGGGTGTCGAGCAGGTATTCGGTGTCATGGCGCGGGCTGCCGTGGCACACGGCCACATCGTTGCCCAGCAGTGCGGGCTGCCACGCCCCTTGCCACAGATCGGAGTGGGTGGACGAGGGCAGGGCCTGGACCCAGGCCAGCGCAGCGGCATCCATTTGCTGGGCCGCCAGGTGGTCGCTGTCGGTGGGGTTGTGCACCGTTTGGCCGCTGGCAAGCCGGTGATGCGCGGCCAGCAATTGCCGCTCGTGGTTGCCGGCGAGGTGCAGCCAGGGGGTGCCATCGCTGCGGCTGTGCCGTTGCATCAGCCAGTGGGCGGTTTCCCGTGCCAGCAAAGGGCCGCTGAGGGCATCGCCCAAGTTCACCACCACGTTTACCGATTGTGTGGTCATGTCCTGGTCCACGGCTTGCAAGGCGGGCAAGTTGCCGTGGATGTCGGATACAAAGGCGATGGTTTGCATGACGCGGTTGGCGGCCTGCTGGTTGCTCAGGCGGCCTCTTGGGCCGAAACACTGCCACGCGCGTCGTAGGCGTCCACGATGCGGGCCACGAGCGGGTGGCGCACCACGTCGGCGCTGGTCAGGCGGTTGAAGGCGATGCCCCTGACGCGCTTGAGCACGCGCTCGGCATCGATCAGGCCGCTCAACTGGGTGCGCGGCAGGTCGATCTGGCTGATATCGCCCGTGACCACGGCCTTGCTGCCGAAGCCGATGCGGGTGAGGAACATCTTCATCTGCTCGGGCGTGGTGTTCTGGGCTTCGTCAAGGATGACGAAGGCGTGGTTGAGCGTGCGCCCGCGCATGAAGGCCAGCGGCGCAATCTCGATCTGCTGGCGTTCGAAGGCCTTTTGCACCTTGTCAAAGCCCATCAGGTCGTACAGCGCGTCGTAGAGCGGGCGCAGGTAGGGGTCCACCTTCTGGGCCAGATCGCCGGGCAAAAAACCCAGGCGTTCGCCGGCTTCCACGGCCGGTCGGGTGAGCACGATCTTCTGCACCGCGCTGCGCTCCAGCGCGTCGACCGCACACGCCACGGCCAGGTAGGTCTTGCCGGTGCCGGCCGGGCCGATGCCGAAGGTGATGTCGTGCGTGGCCATGTTGGCCAGGTAGCGTTTCTGGTTGGCGGTGCGGCCCTGCACCTCGCCACGCCGGGTCTGCACCACCACGGCGTCCACGCCGTCGTCGGGCAGCGCGGTGTCGCCGCTGAGCATGAGCTGCACCTGCTCGGCCGGGATGGGCGCGCGCGCCATTTCGTACAGCGCCTGCAGCACTTCCATGGCCTGTTCGGCCTTGGCCTTGGGGCCTTCGACGCGGAACTGCTCGAAGCGGTGCGCCACCTTGACCTGCAGCGCCGCCTCGATGGTGCGGATGTGGGCGTCCATGGGGCCGCACAGGTGCGACATGCGCAGGTTGTCGGGCGGGGAGAAGGTGTGGCGAAGAATCAAACCGATAATCCGAAAAAAGGAATCCCTCAATGATAGGCAAGTTGACCGGCACGCTGCTGGAAAAGAACCCACCGCAAATCCTGATTGACTGCCACGGCGTGGGCTACGAAGTGGACGTGCCCATGAGCACGTTCTACAACCTACCGGCCAGCGGCGAGAAGGTGGCGCTGCTGACGCACTTCGTGGTGCGCGAGGACGCGCAGATCCTCTACGGCTTTGCCACGCCGTCTGAACGTGAGACCTTTCGTCAATTGATCAAGATCTCTGGCGTGGGGCCGCGCACGGCGCTGGGCATTCTGTCGGGGCTGAGCGTGCAGGATCTGGCACAGGCGGTGACGGCGCAGGAGGTGGGGCGGCTGGTGAAGGTGCCGGGCATTGGCAAAAAGACGGCCGAGCGCCTGTTGCTGGAGCTCAAGGGCAAGATCGGGGCCGACCTGGGGCCGGTGGGCGGTGCGGCGCACAGCGATGCGCACCAC
>JAUVXK010000104.1 GCA_030603635.1 Burkholderiales bacterium
CGGATGTCGCGCGACTTTTCCTTCTTGGGCTTGAGCGGAGTGAGCGCGAACTCGGCCCCGAGCTTCTTGACCAGGCTTTCGGCTTCCCGGACCGACAGCGACTTGGCGCTGATCTGGTGCGCCGCCGTGATCTGGGTGGCCCTGTCGAGCGAGAGCAAGGCACGCGCATGGCCCATGTCGATGTCGCCGGCCATGAGCATGGTCTGCACCGGCTCGGCCAGATTCAACAGGCGCAGCAGGTTGCTGGCGGCACTGCGGGAACGGCCCACGGCCTGGGCGGCTTGTTCGTGAGTGAGTCCAAACTCACGCACCAGGCGTTGCAAACCCTGGGCTTCTTCCAGTGGGTTCAGGTCTTCGCGCTGGATGTTTTCGATCAACGCCATGGCGGCGGCGGCCTCGTTGGGCACGTCGCGCACCAGCACCGGCACGCTCTCCAGCCCGGCCAGCCGGGCCGCGCGGAAGCGGCGCTCACCGGCGATGATCTCGTACACCGGGCGAG
Organism: Burkholderiales bacterium; assembly: GCA_030603635.1. Lineage (GTDB taxonomy): Bacteria > Pseudomonadota > Gammaproteobacteria > Burkholderiales > Burkholderiaceae_C > Tepidicella. The sequence goes on from JAUVXK010000104.1 coordinate 500, forward strand.
CGCCCCGCGTCACGCTGGGCAGGCCCTGGGCGGCGCTCCACTCGCTCAGCCGGCGCTCGCCGTCGCCGTCTTCGAGCCGGCGCACCAGGATGGGCTGCATGATGCCCTGGCTGCGGATGCTTTCCGCCAGTTCGTACAGGGCCCCCTCGTCCATGCGGGTGCGCGGCTGGTAGGTGCCGGGCACCAGATCGGTCAGCGCCAGGGTCGATGGCACGTCACGCTGCGCCGGGTCCAGGCTGGTGGCATCGTCGAGCTTGGGGCCCAGCAGGGCCTCCAGGCCGCGGCCGAGGCCTTTGGGTTTCTTGGTCACCATGGGTTCCTCCTATCGTCCTCTCCATTCGTTGGGGCGGGTGTGGCCGTGAGCCAGGGCGCGATCAGTTCCCGTCCCTCGGGCCAATCGCCAAGCCCGGATTCGGCATTGATATGACCCCGCTGCCCCAGATCCACCCAGGCACACCCCCAGTCGCGGGCCATGCCCTGGGCACGCGCCAGGGTGCAGTAGGGATCGTTGTGGCTGCCGACCAGCACCGAAGGAAACGGCAGTGGCTGGCGCACGATGGGTCGCCAGCCTGGCAGTGGCGGCACCGGCCCCCCGTCCACCTCCACATCCCCCGGGGCGACCAGCAGGGCACCGCGCACGGGGGCTGTGTGCCTCGACACGCTGGCCCAGGCCGCCACCAGCAGGCAGCCCAGGCTGTGCGCAACCAGCACCACAGGGCGGGTCTGTGCCTGCAACACCTCGTCCAGCCGGGCCATCCAGTCGCCACGGCGGGGGCATTCCCAGTCGTGCTGCTGCACCCGCACATCGCCATGCAATGCCTCCCACCGGCTTTGCCAATGCGCAGGCCCGCTGTTGCGCCAGCCGGGCAGTTGCAGCACCACGGGGGCCGTCATCCCATCTGCCCGATGCGCGCCACCATCTCGCGCGCGAAGTCCACAAAGGCCTTGCTGCCGCGTGCCGACGGATCGAACACCACACCGGGCAGACCGTAGCTCGGCGCCTCGGCCAGGCGCACGTTGCGCGGAATCACCGAATCGAACACCTTGTCGCCAAAGTGCCCCTTGAGCTGGTCGCTGACCTGCTGCTGCAGGGTGATCCGGGGATCGAACATCACGCGCAGCAGCCCGATGATCTTGAGGTCGCGGTTCAGGTTGGCGTGCACCTGCTTGATGGTGTTGACCAGGTCGGACAGGCCCTCCAGCGCGAAGTACTCGCACTGCATGGGCACGATCACGCCGTGCGCGGCGCACAGCCCGTTGAGGGTGAGCATGCTCAGCGACGGCGGGCAGTCGATGAGCACGAAATCGTAATCGGCATCGACGAGGGCCAATGCCTGCTTGAGGCGCTTTTCGCGTTGCTCCAGCTCCACCAGCTCCACCTCGGCGCCGGCGAGCTCGCGGTTCGCCCCCAGCACGTGGTAGCCGCACGCTTCGGCCAGCACCGCCGCCTCGGCCACCTGGGCCGAGCCGAGTAGGACGTCATACACCGTCAGGGCCAGTTCGCGCTTGTTCACGCCCGAGCCCATGGTGGCGTTGCCCTGCGGGTCAAGGTCCACCATCAGCACCCGCTGCCCCACCTTGGCCAGACCGGCCGCGAGGTTGACCGTGGTGGTGGTCTTGCCGACACCGCCCTTCTGGTTGGCGACACAGAAAATTTTTGCCATGGCTTGCTCGTTATCGGGAAAGGGCCAGCTTGATGCCAAAGCCGATCAGGAACAGCCCGGCCAGCTTGTTGAACACCTGCCCGATGCGGGGACTGGCATCCAGCCGGCGGGCCAGTTGCCGCGTCAGCAGGACCACGGCCAGGCCGTACAGAAAGGTCAGCACGGCAATCGTGAAGGCCATGAACGCGAAAGTGACCAAGCCCAGGTGCCGTTGCGGATCCACAAACAGCGGGAAGAAGGCCATGTAGAACACGATGGCCTTGGGGTTGAGCAGCGTGATGGTGAGCGCCTGCCGGAAATAGTGGCGCGGCTTGATGTGGAGCACCGGCGCATCACCGGGTCGGGCCTTGATCATGAGAAAACCCAGCCAGGCCAGATAGGCAGCACCCAGCCACTGCACCGCATGAAAAGCGGCCGGGTAGGCCACCAGCAGCGCCGCCACCCCCGCCACGGCCAGCCACATGAGCACCTGATCTCCAGCGATCACGCCGAAGGTGGCCGCCAGGCCCGCAGGCACGCCTCCCTTGCCGGTGGAGGTGATCAGGGCCAGATTGCCCGGGCCGGGAATGGCGAGAAACACGATGATGGCAACCACAAAGGCGCCATAGTCGGCGACACCGAACATGGTGGGGGTTCTTTCTCTCGTGGGGAACGCCACCCTCCCTCGGATGGCAGGGCGACAACGCAGGGTCTGAGTTTACGTGCTTTCGCTGGGGTCGGGTCGGGTACTGGGTTGGCGGCCAAGGCGTGTGCGCCCAGGCGCTGGCGCTTCAACGAGGTGGCCGGTGCTGCGCACCGGCTCCCCTGCGATGCTCGATGCCGTGGCCACGCGGCAGAACTCACTGCGCGCTTGCAGCGCTCCGTTCAAACAACCGCCGCAAGTCAGAGGTTGATGCACGCTGCGCGTGCGGCCACGGCCTCTGCGCATCTCGGCACCTCGCAGGCGCGCCAGCGCCTGGGCGCACACGCCTTGGTAGAAGCATTGTTGGTGAATTACCGGTTGCGCTCCACCCTGCTGGTTGGCTGCAGCAGGCCTGGCCCTGTGGGGGCGATTTTCCGGGGTGGCTGTGTCTGACGGCCTGGGTCTGGGCGCGCCTGTGGCGCGCTTCGTGAACTGACTCGCGGCGGCTGTCTGAGCGCAGTGAGCGCCAAGCGAACGAAGCGAGTTCCGCCGCGCCAGCCCCAAACCGCCAGACACGGCGAAGTCGGCAAAGCCGACCACCCTGGATGAGCCCCCGCAGGGCCAGGCCTGCCGCAGCCTGCGAGGTGAAGCCCCTCCACAATCCGCGAGGACCACCCCAGCCGCCACGCAGACCAACCCTCACTTCGCCGGCACCACCTCATGCACTGGTGCCACCGTCTCATCGACAGCCGCCCTATTCGCCCCCGGCACCCGTTTTCGGGCCAACAAGGTGTACATGGTCGGCACCACGAAAATGGTCAGCAACGTGCCCACCGACATGCCACCCACGATCACCCAGCCAATCTGCTGGCGGCTCTCGGCCCCGGCACCGGAAGCCAGAGCCAGCGGCACCGCGCCCAGCACCATCGCACCGGTCGTCATCAGAATCGGGCGCAGACGCAGCTCGGCCGCCCGCTTCACCGCGTCGAGCATGTCCAGACCCTGCTGGCGCAGCTGGTTGGAAAACTCGACGATCAGGATGCCGTGCTTGGTGATCAGGCCGACCAGCGTGATGAGACCGATCTGACTGAACACGTTGAGCGTGCCCCCGGTGTAGCGCAAGGCCAGCAAAGCCCCCAGCATTGACAGCGGCACGCTGAGCATGATGATGAAGGGGTCGACGAAACTCTCGAACTGCGCGGCCAGCACCAGGTAGATGAACACCAGCGCAAGCACGAACACCAGCGCCAGTGAGCCCGAGGCATTGCGGAATTCGCGGCTCTGGCCATTGAGGTCGGTCGTGTAGCCGGGGGGCAGGATCTCGCGGGCGATGTCGTCCATCATCTCCAGAGCCTGCCCAAGCGCGAGGTCAGGCGCCAGGTTGGCAGTGATGGAGGCACTGCGGCGCTGAGCAAAGTGGTTGAGCTCGCGCGGCACCACCACCTCTCGGGTCGTCACCAGCGAAGCCAGCGGGATCATCTGATCGTTGCGGCCACGCACGAACAGCTTTTCGATATCGTCCGGGGTGTTGCGCTGGCTGGATTCGGTCTGCACGATCACGTCGTACTGCTCCCCCCCGCGCTTGTAGCGGGTGACGATGCGTCCCCCCAGCATGGTTTCCACCGTGCGCGCGATCGCATCCACGCTGACCCCCATGTCAGCGGCGCGCTCGCGGTCCACCTCCATGCGGATCTCGGGCTTGTTGAGGCGCAGGTCGGTGTCCACCTGCAGGAAACCCGGAATCTGGGCCAGCCGGTCCTGGAACTGCCGCACCACCTGAGCCAGGTTTTCATAGCTGTCGCTGGTCACGATCACGTAATTGATCGGGCGCTCGCGAAAGCCCTGCCCCAGCGAGGGCGGCGTGATCGGGAAGGCGCTGACGCCCGGCAGGCTGGCAATGCGCGGCGCCATCTCGCGGGCCATCTGCTGGGTGGTGCGCTCGCGCTCTTCCCACGGCGTGGCACGGAAGAAGACCGTGCCCTGTGCCACCGAGGGGTTCCCCACGATGGCAAAGATGCGGTCGAACTCCTCGAAATCCTGGCCGATGCGTTCGATCGCCTGCGCATAGCGCCGCGTGTACTCGAGCGTCGCCCCGTCGGGTCCGTTGATGACGGTGAGGATGACCCCTCGATCCTCAATGGGGGCGAGTTCCTGCTTGGTGTTCTGCAACAACCACCAGCTGCCGCCCGCACTGCCCAGCATGATGAGCAACACCAGCCAGCGCGCCTTCAAGGCAAACGAGAGCACCCGTGTATAGCCCCGCGTGAGTGCCCCCAGCCCCGCTTCCATGCCGCGGTCAAAGCGGTTGGGTTTGGGGTTGTGCTTGAGCAGCTTGGAACACATCATGGGCGACAAGGTCAGCGCCACGAAACCGGAAACGAGCACGGCCCCGGCCAGCGCCAGCGCAAACTCGGCAAACAGGCGTCCGGTGCGCCCCGGCGTGAAAGCCAGCGGCGCGTACACCGCGGCCAGCGTGAGCGTCATGGCCACCACCGCGAAGGCGATTTCCTTCGACCCCTTGATGGCCGCCGCAAACGGCTCCATGCCCTCCTCGATGTGCCGGTAGATGTTCTCCAGCACCACGATCGCATCGTCGACCACCAGCCCGATGGCCAACACCAGGGCCAGCAGCGTCAGCGTGTTGATCGAGAAGCCGAACAGCGACATCAGCGCGAAGGCGCCAATGAGGCTGACCGGAATCGTGACCAGCGGGATGATGGAGGCCCGAACCGTGCGCAGAAACACGAAGATCACCAGCGTCACCAGCACCACCGCCTCGGCAATGGTCATGTACACCGCCTTGATCGAGCGGTCGATGAACACCGAGTTGTCGTTCGCGATGTCGACGTTGATGCCGGGGGGCAGGTCATCACGCACCTTGTCGAGCAGTCCACGCACCGAAGCCGACAGGTCCAGCGGGTTGGCGGTGGCCTGGCGGATCACGCCGATCGACACCGTGTCCCGGCCATTGAGCCGCACCGATGTGCGCTCGTCCTGCGGCCCCTGCACGACGCGGGCCACGTCCCCGATGCGCACCGGCATGCCGTTGACGTTGCGAATGGTGACGGAGCGGAATTCCTCGACCGTCTGCAGGTCGGTGGCGGCGGTCACGTTGAATTCGCGTTGCTGGCTCTCGATGCGGCCGGCAGGCACCTCGAGGTTGGAGCGGCGAAGCGCCTCCTCCACGTCCTGCACGGTGAGGCGGTAGGCGGCCAGCCGGTCCGGGTCCAGCCACAGACGCATGGAATAACGGCGTTCCCCGAATACCCGCACATCGGCGGCCCCGGTGGCCGTCTGCAGCACCGGCTTGACGATGCGGTTGGCCAGGTCGGAAAGTTGCAGGGCGTTGTGGGTGTCGGAACTCAGCGCCAGCCAGATCACGGGAAAGGCATCGGCTTCCACCTTGGCCACAATGGGCTCGTCGATCGACTGGGGAAGCCGCCCGCGCACGCGGGCCACCTTGTCGCGCACCTCAGCGGCCGCGGCATCGGGGTCGCGCTCCAGGCGGAAGCGCACGGTGATCTGGCTCTGCTCCTGCCGACTGATCGAGGTAATGACATCCACGCCCTCAATGCCCGCGAGCGAGTCCTCCAGCGTCTTGGTGACCTGGGATTCGACCACCTCGCTGGACGCCCCGGCGAACCGGGTGGTCACCGTGACGTTCGGCTCGTCAATCTTCGGGTACTCACGCACCGTGAGGTTGTTGAACGACACCCAGCCCACCAGCAGGACGAGCAACGACAGCACGGTGGCGAACACCGGGCGACGGACAGAGATTTCAGGCAGTTGCATGATCCGGCTCCCCGACGCTCAACCCTGGGGACGCTGTGCAGGTGATGCCGCGCCGTCCGCAGGCGGGCCGGGAGGCCGACTCATGTCGATCACCCGCACCTGAATGCCGTCGCGCTGCAGACGCTGCTGCCCGGCAACGACGACCGAATCGCCGGACTGCACACCGCTGAGCACCTCCACCATGCCACCCCGGCGCAGCCCAAGCGTGACTTCCGCACGGCGGGCGACCGCACGGGCGCCATCGCCCTCGCCCTCCTTGCCCAGCACATACACCACCTGGCGCCCCCCCTGGGGCACGATCGCCTCCTCGGGCACCATCAGCGCAGCCTCCTGCACCGACATCACCACGGTGACACGCGCAAAGAGTCCCGAGCGCAAAGAATGGCTGCCGCCCGTGGCCAGCACGGCCCGTACCTGCAGCGCACGGCCGTTGGCATCCACCATCGGGTCCACAGCCTGCACCCGGGCCGTGAAGTCCTGACCCGGCAGGGCATCGAGCTGGACCTGCACCGACTGGCCGGGGTTCACCCGTGCCTGGTAGCGCTCCGGCAGGCGAAAGTCCACATACAGCTGCGACAGGTCTTCCAGGTTGACCAACTCCGCCCCGTCTCGGACGAAATCCCCCAGGCTCACGCTGCGTATGCCGACCATGCCATCGAACGGTGCCAGGATGCGCATGCGTGCCACCCGGGCCTCGGCCAGTTGCACCTGGGCTTCAGCCACCTGCAGGCTGGCCCGGCTCTCGTCCAGGACCCGCTGGGCCACGAAATTCTGGGCCACCAGCTCTTCATTGCGCTTGAGGTTGGCCTGCGCAATCGAGAGCTGTGCCTGGGCCTGGCTGAGTTCAGCGCGCTGGAGCGTGTCGTCGAGTTGAAACAGGATCTGTCCCTGACGCACGCGCGCACCGTCCTCGAAGCCGATGCGCACGATGCGGCCGCTGACTTCCGGCCGCAAAAGGACGCTCTGGCGCGAGCGCAGGGAACCGACCGACTGTGCGTCGTCGACCAACCGGGTGACGGTGACTGGCGCCACCTCCACGCTGGGCATGGCACCTGGGCCACCAGGGCCTCCGGGAGCACCAGGCCCCCGGGCCGCTGCTCCGGGGCCTCCAGCACCAGGGCCACTCAGACCGGTCGGCGCAGCCATGCCGGGCGACTTGGGCTGCTGCAGCCACCACGCGGCTCCAGAAGCCAGCGCCAAACCTGCCACCGCAACGACCCAATAGATGGTTTTTCTGGACATGTGATCAAAAGGGAAACAGAATCGTTTCACTCTATCAGCAATCCGATGCTCGCGCATGGCACTCGGCCATCGATGCGCGGCTTTCGTCTGAACATTTACCTGCCATTTACACGCCCCCGACCATCAGCGCCGGTTCACGGGACACCGCGGTTGGCCAGGGCATCGGCTCGCTCGTTGCCGGGATCGCCGGCATGGCCCCTGACCCAGCGCCACTCGATCTGGTGGCCGCTGCCCTGCACCAGGGCATCCAGCCTTTGCCACAGATCGACATTTTTCACCGGCTGTCGCGAGGCGGTGCGCCAACCCTTGGCCTTCCAGCCAGGCATCCATTCCGTGATTCCCTTGCGCACGTATTCGCTGTCAAGGTAAAGCGAGACGCGACACGGGCGTTTCAGCGCCTTCAAGGCCTCAATCACCGCCGTGAGCTCCATGCGGTTGTTGGTGGTTTCGGCCTCACCGCCCCACAGTTCCTTTTCCACCGCACCGGAACGCAACAGAACCCCCCAGCCGCCTGGTCCAGGGTTGCCCTTGCAGGCGCCGTCGGTGTAGATGATGACGTGATTCATGTGCGGTTGCGATGGGTCATGGGATGTACAGGTCGACGCATCGAGGGTCGCTGGGCCACCCCCACAGGCGCCGCCATCGAACGTCGGGGCTTCCAGGCCGGGCCAAGCAGGTGCATGCCGCGCACCCGCTTGACGGCCACCATGAAATACACCGCCCCCAGAAAGGGCCACGACCGTGCACCGACCGGGTCCATCCAGCGGTAGCGGTGCAGCCACTTGTCGGTCTGCACGGCCGGTCGGTAGCAACCCTGCCGGCAAGACTCGACATCAAAGCTCAGCAGACGCAGCCAGTCCTTCAACCGCCAATGGCCGATGAAATCTCCCGCCTCCGGCAGAAAGCGCCGCCCCAGCCAGGTATTGCCCAGCCCGAGCCGCGCGAAGGCATGCGCGCGGTACTGGCGCAGGCCCCACAGGCTGGCGGGATTGAGGCCACAGATCACCACCCGCCCGTCAGGAACGAGCACCCGCTCCACCTCCCGCAACACCGCATGCGGGTCTGCACTGAGCTCGAGCGTGTGGGGCAGCACCACCAGATCCAGG
>JAUVXK010000046.1 GCA_030603635.1 Burkholderiales bacterium
CAGAGCCTGTACGAAAAGCACAAGGCCCTGACCTACCCGCGAACCGACAGCCGCGCCCTGCCCGAGGACTACCTGGGCACCGTGAGGCAGACGTTCGAGATGCTGGCCGACAGCCCGCTCAACCACCTGGCACCGCACGCGCTGGTGGCGCTGAACAACGGCTACATCAAGCCCACCAAGCGGGTGTTCGACAACAGCAAAGTGAGCGACCACTTCGCCATCATCCCCACGCTGCAGGCGCCCAGCGGCCTGAGCGAGGCCGAGCAGAAGCTCTACGACCTGGTGGTGCGCCGCTTCATCGCGGTGTTCTACCCGCCGGCCGAATTCATGGTCACCACCCGCATCACCACCGTGTCGGTGCCCGGCGCCCAGCACGCCTTCAAAACCGAGGGCAAGGTGCTGGTGAAACCGGGCTGGATGGCGGTGTACGGCAAAGAGGCCGCTGCCGATGTGGAAGACGCCAAGGACGGCGACAAGGGCCAGAACCTGGTCGCCGTGCAGCCGGGCGAAACCGTGCGCACCGACGACGCGCTGGTCAAGGCTCTCAAAACCCGCCCGCCCGCGCGCTACACCGAAGCCACCTTGCTGGCCGCCATGGAAGGCGCCGGCAAGATGGTGGACGACGAAGAGCTGCGCAGTGCCATGCAGGAAAAAGGCCTGGGTACGCCCGCCACGCGCGCGGCCATCATCGAAGGCCTCCTGACCGAAAAATACATGCTGCGCGAGGGGCGCGAGCTCATCCCCACCGCCAAGGCCTTCCAGCTGATGACGCTGCTGCGCGGCCTGGGGGTGGAGGAACTCTCCAGGCCCGAGCTGACCGGCGAGTGGGAGCATAAGCTCTCACTGATGGAGCGCGGCCAGCTGAGCCGCGAGGCCTTCATGCGCGAAATCGCCGAGATGACCGAGCACATCGTCAAGAAGGCCAAGGAATACGACCGCGACACCGTGCCCGGCAACTACGCCACCCTGCACACGCCGTGCCCGAACTGCGGCGGCGTGGTGAAGGAGAACTACCGGCGCTTCGCCTGCACCGGCGCCGACGGCAAGAGCGACGGCTGCGGCTTCTCCTTCGGCAAATCGCCCGGGGGCCGCACGTTTGAAATTGACGAGGCCGAGGCGTTTTTGCGCGACCGCCGGATCGGCCCGCTGGAGGGTTTCCGCTCCAAGGCCGGCTGGCCCTTCGTGGCCGAACTGACCCTCAAATTCAGCGACGAAGACCAGAACTGGAAGCTGGAATTCGACTTCGGTGACGACAAGGCAGAAGAGGAAACGGGTGAGCTGGCCGACTTCAGCACGGCCGAAGCCCTCGGGCCCTGCCCCAAGTGCGGCAGCCCAGTGCACGTGCACGGCAGCAACTACGTGTGCAGCAAGGCCGTGCCCACGGCGGCGCAACCCACGCCCAGCTGCGACTTCAAGAGCGGCACCACCATCCTGCAGCAAGAAATTGCGCCTGAGCAGATGCGCAAGCTGCTGAGCACCGGCAAGACCGACCTGCTCGACAAGTTCGTCTCCAACAAGACGCGCCGTGCGTTCAAGGCCTTCCTGGCGTGGGACCCGGGCGCCGGCAAGGTCGCGTTCGAGTTCGAACCGCGCGAGAGCAAGTACCCGCCGCGCAAGACGACGGCGGGCAAGACCTCTGCCAGGAAAGCCCCAGCCAAGAAAGCCGCGCGCAAGACGGCCAGTTGACCGCCTATCATTGCCGTTTCTTCCCATAACCGTCTCGGAGACCCGCATGAGCCTCAAGCTGTACTACGCCCCCGGTGCCTGTTCCTTCGTTCCCCACAGCCTGCTGGAACTGGCCGGCGTGCCGTTCGAGCCCGTGATGGTCAAGCTGCACAAGGGGGAGCACCAGACGCCCGAATACCTCGCCATGAATCCGCGCGGCCAGGTGCCGGTGCTGGTGGACGGTGCCGACGTCATCACCCAGATCGTGGCCATCGTGCTGCACCTGGACCAGCGCCTGCCCGAGGCCGGTCTGCTGCCCAAGACCGGGGTGGAGCGCACCCGCGTGATCGAGACCTTTGTGTGGATGAACAACACCGTGCACCCCACGTTCACCCACGTGTTCATGCCGCAGAAGTTCACCGACAACACCGATGCGCAGGCCGCCGTGAAGGCCTTTGCCGTGGGCAAGTACCGCGAATTGCTGGGCGAGATCGAGGCCATGGTGGCGAAGAAGGCCACCCCCTGGCTGACCGGCGCGAATCCGGGCGTGCTCGACGCCTACGCGCTGACCTTCCTGCGCTGGGGCGGCTTCGCCGGCATCGATCCCACCACCTTCCCGCACACCTGGGCGCTGGCACAGGCCTTCGCAGCCCTGCCCGCCGTGGCCCGCGTGGTCGAGCGCGAAAAGCTGCAGCTCAACGTCTACAGGCCGGCTGCCTGAACCGCGGGGACGGCGTCCACCGACTGCGCAAAACGCACGATGACGCGCAGGCCCCGGCGCTGGGCCTGCCCCGGATGGGTGTCCTCGAATTGCAGGGTCGCCCCGTGCTGGCGGGCGATTTCCTGCACGATGGCCAGCCCCAGCCCGGAGCCGTCCACGTTGGTGCCCAGCGCCCGGTAGAAGGGCTCGAGCACCAGCGCCCGCTCGGGTTCCGGAATCCCCGGCCCATCGTCTTCCACCTGCAGCACCTGTACGCCGCTGAACCGATCGACCAGCAGGCGCACGGTCACCACCCCGCCGGTCGGGGTGTAGTTGATGGCGTTGTCCACCAGGTTGCGCACCAGTTCGCGCACCAGGGTCGGGTTGCCCATGAGCGTGCAGCCCGGCGGGGTGTGCTCCGGGCCTTCGTAGCCGAGGTCGATCTGCTTGTCCAGGGCGCGGGGCACTGAGTCCTCGATCACGTCGGTGACGGCTTCGGCCAGGTCCACCGGCACGCTGGGCAGGCTGCGCCCCGAGGTTTCGGCTCGGGCCAGGGCCAGAAGCTGGTTGACGGTGTGCGTGGCGCGCATGCTCGACTTCGCGATCTGCTGCAACGAGCGATGGATGTCGTCACCCGACGCATTCTGTGCCATCTCGGCCTGCATGCGCAGGCCCGCCAGCGGGGTCTTGAGCTGATGCGCGGCATCGGCCAGGAACCGCTTCTGGTTGGTCACGGAGGTCTTGAGGCGACGCAGCAGGTCGTTGATCGACGACACCAGCGGGGCCACCTCCTGCGGCACGTGCTCGTTGTCGATGGGACTGAGGTCGTCGGGTTTGCGCGCCCGGATGCGCTGTTCCAGATCGTTCAGTGGCCGGATGCCGCGCACCAGCGCCAGCCAGACCAGCAGCACTGCCAGCGGCAGGATGATGAACTGCGGCACCATCACGCCCTTGATGATCTCGGTGGCGAGCTTGGATCGCTTGCCCCGCGTCTCGGCCACCTGCATGAGCACGCGCTGTTCGCGGTCGGGCCCGCGCACGATCCATGTGTAGGCCACCCGCACGTTTTCGTCGCGCACGACGTCGTCGCGCAGGTGGACCTCGCCGGGCTGTGTACGCAGTTCCGGACTGGGTGTGGGAAAGTCCGGATCGCCGCTGATGAGGCGGCCCGCCGCATCGCGCACCTGGTAGAAGACGAGGTCGGTGTCGTCCGCCCGCAGCAAGTCGCGCGCCTGGTTGGTGAGGTTGAACTGGACCTGGCCGTCGCGCACGACGACGAACTGGGTCAGCGCCTGCAGGTTGAATTCCAGCGCCCGGTCGTAGGGTTTGCTGGCGATGCCCTGTGCCACGAACCAGGTCAGGGCCAGCGATAACGGCCACAGCAGCAGCAGCGGGGTGAGCATCCAGTCCAGGATCTCGCCGAAGAGGCTGCGTTGTTCGCGCTGGAACAGGCCGAACGACAGCGGCGGGTCCGCTGTCGGCTCGGGCAGCGCATCAAGCGGTGAGGCGTCAGCCAGGGATTTTTTCAAGGCAATACCCCAGTCCGCGCACGGTGGCAATGCGGATCGGGCCTTTCTCGATCTTCTTGCGCAGGCGGTGGATGTACACCTCGATGGCGTTGTTGCTCACTTCTTCGCCCCACTCGCACAGGCGCTCCACGAGCTGGTCCTTGCTCACCAGGCGGCCGGCGCGCTGCAGCAGCACCTCTAGAAGACCCAGTTCACGCGCCGAAAGCTCGATCATCTTGCCGTCGATCGTGGCAACGCGGCCGGCCTGGTCGTAGACGAGCGGACCGTGCTTGATCTGGCTGCTGGCCGCGCCGTTGCCGCGCCGTACCAGGGCGCGTACCCGTGCCTCCAGTTCCTGCAGGGCAAATGGCTTGGCCATGTAGTCGTCGGCGCCGAGGTCCAGCCCCCGGACCCGTTCGTCCACGCTGTCGGCGGCGGTGAGGATGAGCACGGGCAGGGTCGAGCCTCGTCCGCGCAGCCGCTTCAGAACCTCCAGGCCGTGCATGCGCGGCAACCCGAGGTCGAGGATGAGCAGGTCGAACTCGTTGTTCGTCATCAGCGCGGCATCGGCTTCGGTCCCGCTGGCCACGTGGTCAACCGCTGCGCCGGCGGCACGCAGCGTTCGCAACAGCCCGTCGGCGAGCACCTGATCGTCTTCGGCTATGAGTATGCGCATCGTCGGTCTCCTGCGGTGAGGCTGGGGACCCGCGGTTCGTGATCCCGGCGCCCATTTTAGGCCTTCAGTCCCCCTGTGCGTAGGCTTCCAGGCCTAGTGCCACCACGGTGGCCACCTGTTCGCCCACGGCCTCGCGAAACTCCGCTTCGGTTTGTGCCACGGCATGCCGAAACGCTTCGAGCCAGTCCAGGCCGGCCGGCGAGAACACGATGCGTTTGGCGCGTGCATCGAGCGGGTCCGGCTCTCGTCGCACCAGGCCCCAGGCCTCGCACTGATCGACCAGATCGCCCATGGCCTGCTTGCTCATGCCGGCGCTGTGGGCCAGTGCCGTCAGTCGCGCGCCCTGCAGCGGCAGGTGGCGGGTGATGTGCACGATCGCCGCTCCCACCTGACCGCGCGCGGCGAGATTGGACAGGGCCAGCGGGGCCTGCGGGTCGTGCGTCATGCGTTCGAGGACACGTTCGTCGAAGCGACGCAGGGCGTGCCCCATGAGCCGGCCCAGATGGGTCAGCCGCCAGCCGTCGTCGCGCATCCGTGGGGTGAAAGGGGTATCCCATGCCATGCGCAAATAGTAATACAAACTGACCAAAATTTCGGATATTTGAAAGTTATTACCCGCTAAACTGCCGGTCAAGCACCGACACACCGTTGTTGAAGCCAGGGAGGCAGGTGCTTCAACCCCATGTTTTTCAAGGAGATTTTCATGAACGCAACCGTCAAGCCCCAAGACAGCGACAAAGCCAAGGCCCTCCAGGCCGCGCTGGCCCAGATCGAGAAACAGTTCGGCAAGGGCACCATCATGCGTCTGGGCGAAGGCGAGGCCATCGAAGACATCCAGGTCGTCTCCACCGGCTCGCTGGGCCTGGACGTGGCCTTGGGCGTGGGCGGCCTGCCGCGCGGCCGCGTCATCGAGATCTACGGCCCGGAATCGTCGGGCAAGACGACGCTGACGCTGCAGGTCATCGCCGAAATGCAAAAGCAAGGTGGCACCTGCGCCTTCGTGGACGCCGAGCACGCCCTGGACGTGCAGTATGCCCAGAAGCTGGGTGTGAACCTGCAGGAGATGCTGATCTCCCAGCCCGACACCGGCGAACAGGCGCTGGAGATCGTGGACAGCCTGGTGCGCTCCGGCGCGGTGGACCTGATCGTGATCGACTCGGTGGCCGCGCTCACCCCCAAGGCCGAAATCGAAGGCGACATGGGTGACAGCCTGCCCGGCCTGCAGGCCCGCCTGATGAGCCAGGCGCTGCGCAAGCTCACCGCCACGATCAAAAAGACCAACTGCATGGTCATCTTCATCAACCAGATCCGCATGAAGATCGGCGTGATGTTCGGCAGCCCCGAGACCACCACGGGCGGTAACGCGCTCAAGTTCTACGCCTCGGTGCGTATCGACATCCGCCGCACCGGCTCCATCAAGAAGGGCGAGGAAGTGGTGGGTAGCGAAACCAAGGTCAAGGTCGTGAAGAACAAGGTGGCTCCCCCCTTCAAGACGGCCGAGTTCGACATCCTCTACGGCGAGGGCATCAGCCGGGAGGGAGAAATCATCGATCTGGGCGTGAACCACAAGGTGATCGAGAAGTCGGGGGCCTGGTACGCCTACAACGGCGAGAAGATCGGCCAGGGCCGCGAGAACGCGCGCGAATTCCTGCGCGAAAACCCGGGCCTGGCGCACGAGATCGAGAACCGTATCCGCGAAGCGCTGGGCGTGCCGGCCCTGCCAGCCGACGTCGAGACCGCCGAGCCCGTGGACGCATGACGCTGCGGGTGCCGCAGCCCCTCTCCCTCAAGGGTCGGGCCCTGCGTCTGCTGGCCCAGCGTGAGCACAGCCGGCAGGAGCTCGAGCGCAAGCTGGCCCCCCATGCGGCCGAACCACAGGAGGTGGAAGCGCTGCTCGAGACGCTTCAGGCCGAGGGCTGGTTGTCGGACGAGCGCTTTGCCGAGGCGCTCAGCCGCAACCGCGCTGCCCGCTACGGCCTGCGGCGCGTTCGCGCCGACCTGCGTGCCAAGGGCGTGGACGAAACCCTCATCCGCAGCACGCTCGCGGGCCTGGAAGGCAGCGAGGCCGATCGGGCCCGGCAGGCCTGGGAGCGCAAGTTCGGACAACCCCCACGTTCTGCACCGGAGCGGGCCCGCCAGATCCGCCACCTGCTGGGCAAGGGGTTCGCCCCGGACCTCGTGGCTCGGGTGGTGCCGCGGGCGGAGGCTCCGGTGGACGAGGGCAACGAGGACCCGTTCGATACCCCACCCCCCTGAGGCGGATCGGCCGGTTCCACAGCCGATTGCCCTTATGATGGCACCACTTCCCAGGGAGAGCGGGTGCTCGGATGACCTTACGAACCACGGAAAACGCCGCGCCGGCCGGGGCCCGGCACAGACCCCTGCGCGTGCTGGTGGCCGATGACGAGCCCCTCAACCTGCGCATTGCCGCTCGGCTGCTGCGTGACATGGGCCATGGCGGTGTACTGGTCAGCGACGGGGCGCAGGCCGTGGCCGCGCTGGGCGCACAGCCTTTCGATGCGGTGCTGCTCGACCTCGACATGCCCGTCATGGACGGAGCCAGTGTCCTTGGCGCGATCCGCGCGGGCTCTGCCGGGCGGCGCGGCGTCCCGGTGCTGATCGTCTCGGGCGAGCAGGGAGAGGCCACCCGGGCACACTGTCTGGCGGCCGGGGCGAGCGATTACCTAGTCAAACCCCTCACGGCTCAGGCCCTGCAAAGCGCGTTGTCGCGACTGGGTCTGCCCTAGATGAGGACGCCAACGCTTTGAGAGTTCATGCTTTCTCTGTATAAACAACGCCAACGGCCGATAAACGGTCATACCCCCCGCCAGCTCCATTTCTAAAAAGCCCATGCGCACCAACCTGCCTGTCACACAAAACAACCACGACTTCCCGGCGGACCAGACCCTGATTTCGGTGACAGACCTCAAGGGGCGCATCACCTACTGCAACACCAATTTCGTCAACGTCAGCGGCTACACCCGCGATGAACTGCTCGGTCAGCCGCACAACATCGTGCGTCATCCGGACATGCCGGAAGAGGCGTTTCGCGACCTTTGGCACACCATCATGGACCAGGGCCAACCCTGGACGGCGCTGGTGAAGAACCGGCGCAAGAACGGTGACCACTACTGGGTTCGAGCCAACGCCACACCCGTGCGCAGCGGCGATCGCGTCGTTGGCTTCCTGTCGGTGCGCACCAAGCCCACCGCCGAGGAAATCGCGACGTTCGACAAGCTGTATGCCACCATGCGTGCCGAAAAAGAGGCCGGTCGGCTGGTGCACGTGCTGCGGGGCGGGACCGTGGTGCGCCGTGATCTCGTCGGCACGCTCCAGCGCTGGTTCACACCCGGCATGCGTGGACGGCTGGCGTGGCTGTCCATACTGGCCGCCGCCGGGCCCCTGATCCCGTTGCTGGCCGGGTTGCCCGCGTGGGCGTCGCTCGCCGGTGCTGCCATCACGGTGCCCCTGGCAGCCTGGTTGGCAGGGCAGGTCGTCGTGGCCATTCGCGAAGTGATCCACACCGCCAACCTGCTGGCCGCCGGGGACCTGACGCACAACGTCCCGGTCACCGCGTCGGGTGAAATCCGTGCCTTGCAGCTTGCGCTGGCGCAGCTCAACGTGTCGGTGCGCACCGTCGTGCGCGACATCCGTCACGAGGTCCGCAACCTGTTGGGCGGGGCCGCAGAAATCGCCTCCGGCAACAGCGACCTGTCGTCCCGAACCGAGGCGCAGGCCAGCAATCTGGAGCAAACCGCTGCTTCGATGGAGGAGATCAACGGCACCATCCAGCAGACGTCGCACCTGGCGAGCGAAGGCGCCAACCTCGCCCGAGACACCGCCTCCGTCGCCCAGCGCAGCCACGCCGCCGTGGTCAACGTGGCCGACACCATGAAAGAAATTGCCGAGTCCTCGCGGCGCATCGGCGACATCATCCAGGTGATCGAAGGAGTCGCCTTCCAGACCAACATCCTGGCACTGAATGCGGCCGTCGAAGCCGCCCGGGCCGGCGAGCAGGGTCGTGGTTTTGCGGTGGTGGCCTCGGAAGTGCGGGCCCTGGCGCAGCGCACGTCCACCGCCGCCAAGGAAATCCGCGGTCTGATCGAGGAGTCGCGCCAGCGCGTCGATGCCGGTGACGCCCGTGCCCGGGAGGCGCGCGACCGCATGGACGAGGCGATGGCTTCGGTGGATCGCGTGGCCGGCGTGCTGGAGGAGATCCGCCATTCCGCCAGCGAGCAGACCACCGGTGTGTCCCAGGTCAGCGAGGCGGTGTCGCAACTCGATAGCATCACCCAGCAGAACGCCGCGATGGTGGAGGAGCTGGCCGCCGCCGCCTCCACGCTCAATCGCCAGGTGGAACAGGTGCACAACACCATACGGGTGTTCCGTCTCACGCCCAAGGACGTCACACTCGCCGAGGACGATGCGGTCGAGATGCGCAAGCGCCATCTCGGCAAGGAGGAGGCCCCGGCCGAAGCCCCTGCACCCACAGCGCCCCGTTCTGCCCCGGTCCAGGCGCCGGTTCACCGGGTGGCTCCTCGACCCGCACCGCCTTCGGCTACCCCGGCCCTGCGGCATCAGCCCAAGGCAGCACCCGCCACCAAACCCGCCACCACGGCCGGCGAGGACGACTGGGAAACCTTCTGATCCCTGCGGTTCAGGCCAGCCAGCGTTCCAGGCGCTGCAGCGCCTCGGCCAGGTCTTCCATCGAACTGGCGGTCGAAAAGCGCACGTGGGTGCCGCAGTCGTGTTCGCTGAAATCCACGCTGGGGGTGGCCACCACGTGGGTTTCGCGCATCATGCGGTCGACCAGCGCCGCGCTGTCGCGCACCCCCAGGCGATTGAACAGCGGGCTGGCGTCCGCCCAGGCATAGAAGGCGCCATCGGGTATCACCGGTACATCAAAGCCCAGGGCGCGCAGCCCGGGGATGAAGGCATCGCGCCGGGCCCGGTAGGCCGCACGGCGCTCTTCATAGATGGCCAGGCTTTCGGGCTCGAAACAGGCCAGGGCCGCATGCTGCGCCACCGTGCTGGCACAGATGTAGAGGTTTTGCGCCAGCCGTTCCACCACGTCCACCAGCGCCTCGGGCAGCACCAGCCAGCCCAGCCGCCAGCCGGTCATGCTGAAGTACTTGGAAAAGCTGTTGATGCTGACGACGTCCTCGCCCAGGGCGAGCGCGGTTTGTCCGTAGCGCTCGTCAAAGCTCAGGCCCAGGTAGATCTCGTCCATCAGCAGCATGCCTCCGCGTGCGCGCACCTCGGCGTGGATGTCGCGCAACACCAGGGGGTCCACCGAGGTGCCGGTCGGGTTCGAGGGGGATGCGATCAGCACCCCGGCGGTTTGTGCACCCCAGGCCTGGGCGATGCCGGCCGGATCGAGCTGGAAGCGGTTGGCGGCGGCGCTCGGCAGCAGACGGGCCCGGGCGCCGATGGACGCGAGGATGTGCCGGTTGCACGGGTAACTCGGGTCGGGCATGAGCACCTCGTCGCCCGGGTTGAACAGGGCCAGACAGGCCAGCTGCAGGCCCGCCGATGCCCCGGCCGTGACCACGATGCGGCGCGCCGGCACGTCCAGGCCATGGCGCTGCGCATACCACGCGCTGATGCGCTCGCGCAGCGCCGGCAGGCCCAGTGCCGGGGTGTACTGGGTGAGCCCGGCTTCAATGGCGCGCTGCGCGGCCACCTGCACGGGGGGCGGGGCCGTGAAGTCCGGCTCGCCGATGTTGAGGTACAGCATGCGTGGTTGGCCGGCACCGAGGTCGGCCGCGAGGGCCTGGGCCTGCTTGGCCACCTGCATCACGTAAAAGGGCGCGACGTGTTGCGCACGGTCGGAGATTCTGAGGTTCATGGCGCCGACTGTAGCGGCTTTCGCGGCATTTACTGTGGGGCGCTCGCGAGCTCGCCGCCCGGTGCCAGGGCAAACAGCCGCGGGGTGCTGCCGCGTGCCAGGGCGACCACATGGTTGCGCGGCACGATGTGCCAGCCGCTGCCGTGCGTCAGCCGCTCCGACGAGACGATCATCGCGGTGTCTCGCTCTTCCTGAGATCGGTCACCGAACTCCACCGCCGTGGTCTGGTACAGGTTGCCACGCAGGTGATACAGCGTGTCGCCTTCACTGTTCGGGTCGTCGGTGAAGCGGCAGACGGCCGCGTGGGTGCCGTCGGAGACCGCAAAATTGAGGTAATTCGGCTCGGTCACTCCGGCGGTGCGGGTCAGCGCCAGCACCCGTGAAATGGTGTTGGACAGCCCCTGGGCCAGGGTACGGGCCGGATCTTCGGACTTCTCGAAACGGTCGGCCCGTTTGAGCCACTCGTCGATGAACAGTCCGAAGATGTGTTCGGTGTCCGTCGAGCCGCGGATGACCGCAAACGCCTCGTCGGACAGCGAGGCCAGCAACGGGCGCCGGATACGCGCAAATCCGCCGATGTAGCCGTTGTGCATGAACAGATGACGGCCATGCAGGAAAGGGTGGCAGTTGGACATGTCCACCACACTGCCCGGGGTGGCCGCACGAACGTGTGCCAGCACGCAGGGGCTCGCAATGACGCGGGCCAGGTGGGTCAGGTTGCGGTTGTTCCAGGCCGGTGTCACGGAATGGAACACCGCCGGTTCGCGCGACATGCGGGGGGCATACCAGCCGACCCCGAAGCCGTCGCCGTTGAGGGGCTCGGCGCGTTCGCTGGCGTGCGAACTCTGGCGGATGAGCGAATGCTTGGGCTCGATCAGCAGCTTGCTCAGACGGATCGACGGCCCCAGATACAACGTGAACCGGCACATGCTGGTCTCTCCCACAGGCGGTGTACGGCCATCATAGCGCCGCAAGGGTCCAAGACGCCAGTCGGCGTCACTTGCCGATGCAGAACGACGAGAAGATGACCCCCAGCAGGTCGTCGGCGCTGAACGCGCCCGTGATCTCGTTGAGCGCGTTCTGGGCCAGGCGCAGCTCTTCGGCCAGCAGGTCCAGCGACTGGGCCTGGGCGCCCAGGTGCTGTGCGGCCCATTCCAGGTGATCCTCCACCCGGCGCAAGGCCTGCACATGGCGTTCCCGGGCGATGTACAGGCCCTCGGCACCGCTTTGCCAGCCGGCCAGTTCCAGCAGGCGCTGGCGCAGGGCGTCGAGACCTGTGCCGGTCTTGGCCGAGAGCCGCAGGCTTTCGTGGGCCGGGTGACCGTTGCTTGCCGTGGGGGATTCCGCCAGTGGCGCGATGTCCGTGGCATCGGCCTTGTTCCACACGTCGATCACCGTCACACTGGCGGGCAGGCGGGTGTCCAGCAAGGCCGCGATCTCGGCATCCGCCGCTTCGTAGGTGGCCTGCCCTGCTCGGGTGAGGTCGTGCAGGAAGAGCACCGCGTCCGCTCCCTCGATCTGGGCCCAGGCGCGTTCGATGCCGATGCGCTCCACCTCGTCGATGCCCTCGCCTTCGCGCAGGCCGGCGGTGTCGATCACGTGCACCGGCACGCCCTCGATCTGGATGGCCTGCTGTACCACGTCGCGGGTGGTACCGGCGATGGGCGTGACGATGGCCAGCTCGGCGCCGGCCAGCGCGTTGAGCAGCGAGCTCTTGCCGGCGTTGGGCTGGCCGGCGATCACGACCTTGATGCCATCGCGCAGCAGCGCACCCTGACGGGTCTTGCGCAGCACCTCG
Organism: Burkholderiales bacterium; assembly: GCA_030603635.1. Classification (GTDB taxonomy): domain Bacteria; phylum Pseudomonadota; class Gammaproteobacteria; order Burkholderiales; family Burkholderiaceae_C; genus Tepidicella. Next base: position 12,196 of record JAUVXK010000046.1, read on the forward strand.
GCAAGCTGTGCTTGCAGGCGGTCGAGCTGGCCCTGGGCGTCGGCTTTCTGCAGGAAGTCGATTTCTTCTTCCGGAAAGTCCAGCGTCGCCTCCACCAGCATGCGCAGGTGGATCAGCGCCTCGCGCAGTGTCCCGATCTCGCGTGAAAAATCTCCCGCCAACGAGCGCGAGGCACTGCGCGCAGCGGCTTCGGTGCTGGCGTCGATCAGGTCGGCAATCGCTTCGGCCTGGGCCAGGTCGATCTTGTCGTTGAGGAAGGCGCGTTCGGTGAACTCGCCCGGCTGGGCCAGGCGCAAGCCCGGCAGGCATGGGCGGCCCGTGGCCGGGTCGGGCTCGGCGGCGGCCTGCAGGCAGCGCGCCAGCAGCAGTTGCAACACCACCGGGCCGCCGTGGGCCTGCAGCTCCAGCACATCCTCGCCGGTGTAGGAGTGCGGGGCCGGAAAATGCAGCGCCAGCCCGTGGTCGATGGGCGCGCCGTGGGCATCGCGAAACGGCAGGTAGGTGGCTTCGCGGGCTTTGAGTGCCTTGCCGCACAGGGCCTGCACCAGTGCATCGAGCCCCCGGCCCGAAACCCGAACGATCCCCACCGCGCCGCGACCGGGTGCGGTGGCGATGGCGACGATGGGGTCTTGGTGGCGCGGCAACATGAGCGAAGGGCCGCGTTGGCGGCCCTGCAAGGTTTACGACTTGAAGTTCGGCATGTTGAACTTCAGTGGCACACCCATCGAATGGTTGATGTAGGCCTGTTGGGCGATCGTCAACACGTTGTTGGTGATCCAGTACAGCACCAGACCGGCCGGGAAGAAGAAGAACATCACGCTGAAGATCACCGGCATCATCCACATCAGCTTGGCCTGAAGCGGATCGGGCGGCAGCGGGTTGAGCGCGGTCTGGAAGATGGTCGTGACGGCCATGATCAGCGGCAGGATGTAGTACGGGTCCGGTGAGGACAGGTCCACGATCCAGCCGATCCATGGCGAGTTGCGCATCTCCACACTGGCCATCAGCACCCAGTACAGCGCGATGAAGACCGGGATCTGGATCAGGATGGGGAAGCAGCCGCCGAGGGGATTGACCTTCTCCTCGCGGTACATCTTCATCATCTCCTGCTGCATCTGCTGCGGGTTGCTCTTCAGGCGTTCGCGCATTTCCATGATGCGCGGGTTGATCGCCTTCATCTTGGCCATGCTGCGGTAGGCGCTGGCATTGAGCCAGTAGAAGGCGGCCTTGATCAGCACCACCAGCAGCACAATGGCCCAACCCCAGTTGCCCACAAAACCATGGATTTTTTCCAGCAACCAGTACAGGGGCTTGGCCAGGATGGTGAGCCAGCCGTAATCCTTGACCAGTTCCAGGCCGGGCGCCAGGGTTTCAAGAACCTTCTCAAGCTGCGGGCCGACGAACAGCACGGTGTCTAGGGCCCGGACTTCGCCCGGTGCCACCGCACCCATCGGGGTGATCATGCCGGCGGCGTAGAGGCTGCCGACACGGCGCACGAAGTTTTCGCGCTCGACGCCCTGCTCCATCAGCCAGGCGCTGGCGAAGTAGTGCTGGACCATGGACACGTAGCCGTCGCTGGCGGTGCGCTGGAAGGTGGCCTTGTTGCGGTCGATGTCTTCGAACTCGACCTTCTGGAACTTGCCTTCCTGGCTGAAGATGGCGGGGCCGGTGAAGGTGGAATAGAAGGGGGTGTCGCTGCTGGCCTTCTGGCCGTCACGAACCAGTTGCAGGTAGATCTGCGGACTCACCGGTGTTTCGCCCTGGTTGGCGACTTCGTGGCGCACGCCGATGTCGTAAGCGCCCCGACGCAAGGTGTAGGTCTTGGCCAACACCACGCCGTTGACGGGTGCGGACTCGAAGCGCAGGATCAGTTCGTCCTGGCCCGGAGCCAGCGCACGCTCTCCCGACACGAGACGCATCGGCGTCTTGTGGGTGGGGAAGTCGCCACCGATCAAGCCGGTCTGCGCCACGTAGGTACGGCTGCCGTCCTGGGTCAGCAGCGTCAGCGGCGACTGGTCACGGCGAAGCGCCTTGCCGGTGGCGGCAAAGTGGTCCAACAGGGTGGCGCCCACCAGCGAGCCGCCTTCCGAGTCGAACGTGAGTTCCAATACGTCCGTCGTGACCACGTGGGTTTCGCGCGGGATGTCGGTCGTGGCGTCGGGCGGGGTGAGGCTGCCCGGGGCGGCGCCGATCACCGAAGCCGCGGGGACGGCACTGTCGCCGGTCGTCGCGGGATCCTGACTGGCGGCGCGGCTCTGTGAGCTGGACGGAAAGAAGGTGGCGGGACGGTCGTTGTAAATCTGCCACTGGTCCCAGAGCAGGACCAGCGAGAAACCAAAAATCACCCACAGGATGGATCGGCGAATGTCGCTCATGACGGTTTCTTTTCAGAGGGAGCGGAGACGAGGGAGGAAAAAGGGCGCGGCAGGCCGTCGGGGACCGGGTCGCATCCGCCCTCGCACCAGGGGTGACAGCGCACCAGGCGCCGCAGCGTGAGGTAGCTGCCGCCCAGGGCGCCATGGCGCTCGAGGGACTGCAGCGCATAGGCGGAGCAGGTGGGCTCGAAACGACAGCCCGACCCGAGCCACGGGCTGAGCAGCAGCCGGTAGCCCTTCACGATGCCGATCAGGATCAGCCTGGGCCAGTCACGCACGGCTGGCCCCCTGGAACAGGCGCTGCAACTCGCTGCGTGCGGCGCGGCGCAGCGCGTCGGAGCCGGCACTCGGAAACTGCTCGCGCGAAAAGCCGCTGCGCAGGCGCACCACCATCGCCGCTTCGGGAAGGGCATGGGCCCACTCGCGCGCGACGGCGTAGATCTGGCGGCGCAGGAGATTGCGCGTCACGGCCCGACGGGCCCAACGCTTGGGCACCATCACACCCACCCAGCGCCCCCCACCGGGGAACACGCCGTCCTGTGCCCCGAGGGCACGCGAATCGGCCAGGTGAAGCGCGAAATGCATGGTCTTGGCCGCCGGGGCAGACGACAGCACCGCGTCGAACTGAGCGCGATGGCGTATGCGTTGCAGCGCAGGGGCCGAGGGCGCCGATCCACCGGGACTCGCGCAGGCCGACACCTTGACTGGGCAGACGCTGCGAGGCTTCAGACGCCGAGGCGCTTGCGGCCCTTGGCGCGGCGGGCGTTGAGCACGGCGCGACCGCCACGGGTCTTCATGCGAACCAGAAAGCCGTGGGTGCGGGCGCGGCGGATCTTGGAGGGTTGGTAGGTGCGTTTCATGATGGTGATGGTTCCGGAATTTCCGAGGAAACCCTAGATTATTGCAAAGATTCGGGTTTTCGCCAAGCCGGGACCGCCTGTCCTTGTTTCGGCGAGCTGCGCCACCCCGACAAACCCGTATGTGGATAACTTCGTGCTGAGGCTACAATGGCGCCTCGATTTCGGTCCTCTATCCACAGTCCGCCGCGCCGCCAGATCCTGTTTTCCGGATGTCCATGAACCCGTCTCACACCACGCCCGAGGTCCCGGTGGGCACCGCCGACCTGTGGAGCGCCTGCGTGGAGCGGCTGGCGCTCGAGTTGCCCGAGCAGCAGTTCAACACCTGGATCCGCCCCTTGGCGGCCAAGGTGGCGCAGGACGGCAGCAAGGTCACGCTGGCGGTGGCCAACCGGTTCAAGATGGACTGGATCCGGGCCCAATACGGCGGCAAGATCAGCGCCACGCTGCAGGCGCTCACGGGTCAGCCGGTGGGGTTGGAGTTGGTGCTCGCTCCGCGTGAAGCCCCCGCCAGATCTGGATTCGGACAAAAGCCCCCGCCCGGCCTGCAGGACCCGATCTTCGCCGAACTGCCCGAAGTCCCGGCACCCGCTCCCGAGCCCCAGGCCGAGACCCACAAGCACCGTCTCAACGCCGCACTCACTTTTGCGACGCTGGTGGAGGGCTCGGCCAACCGCATGGCGCGCGCCGCCGCCATGCACGTGGCCGGCAGCCCCGGCCAGCTGTACAACCCGCTGTTCGTCTATGGCGGCGTGGGACTGGGCAAGACCCACCTGGTGCACGCCATCGGCAACCAGCTGCTCGCCGATCGTCCACAGGCCAAAGTTCTCTACATCCACGCCGAGCAGTTCGTCTCGGATGTGGTCAAGTCCTACCAGCGCAAGACCTTCGACGCCTTCAAGGAGCGCTATCACTCGCTGGATCTGCTCATCATCGACGACGTGCAGTTTTTCGCCAACAAGGAACGCACGCAGGAAGAGTTCTTCAACGCGTTCGAGGCGCTGCTGGCCAAGAAGAGCCACATCGTGATGACCAGCGACACCTACCCCAAGGGGTTGGCCGACATCCACGAGCGGCTGGTCTCGCGTTTCGACTCGGGCCTCACGGTGGCCATTGAGCCCCCGGAGCTGGAAATGCGCGTGGCCATCCTGATCAGCAAGGCCGAAGCCGAGGGCTCCAGCATGCCCGAGGACGTGGCCTTCTTCGTGGCCAAGAACGTGCGCTCCAACGTGCGCGAACTCGAAGGCGCGCTGCGCAAGATCCTGGCCTACAGCCGCTTCAACCAGAAGGACGTGTCGATCCAGCTCGCACGTGACGCGCTGAAAGACCTGCTGAGCATCCAGAACCGGCAGATCAGCGTGGAGAACATCCAGAAGACGGTGGCCGACTTCTACAAGATCAAGGTCGCCGACATGTATTCCAAGAAGCGGCCGGCCAACATCGCGCGGCCGCGGCAGATTGCGATGTTCCTGGCCAAGGAGCTGACCCAGAAGAGCCTGCCTGAAATCGGCGAACTGTTTGGCGGGCGTGACCACACCACGGTGCTGCACGCGGTGCGCAAGATCGCTGCCGAGCGCCAGACCGTGAGTGAGCTCAACCAGCAGCTGCACGTGCTGGAGCAGACGCTCAAGGGCTGAGGCCCGGGGGCGACGCACAAACCTGTGACAATGGCACATTGACTTTTCCACCCTCACCTGACGCCCATGATCGTTTTCCAATCGACCCAGGACAAAGTGTTGGCCGCGCTGCAATCGGTGGCCGGTATCGTGGAACGCCGGCACACGCTGCCGGTGTTGGCCAATGTGCGGATCCGCAAGACGGCGGGGCAGGTGCAGCTGACCACGTCCGACCTGGAAATCCAGATCCGCACCCACGCCGACCTGGGCGGTGACGACACCAGCTTTGCCACCACCGTGGGCGCGCGCAAGCTGATCGACATCCTGCGCACCCTGCCGGCCGACCAGGTGGTGAGCCTGGAGTCGCAGCAGTCCAAGCTGGTGCTCAAGGGCGGCAAGTCCAAGTTCACGCTGCAAACGCTGCCGGCCGAGGACTTCCCGCTGGTGCAGGAGGCGCCGAGCTTCGGCCCTGCCTTCAGCGTGCCGCAAAAGACGCTCAAGAGCCTCCTGGGCCAGGTGAGCTTTGCCATGGCGGTGCACGACATCCGCTACTACCTCAACGGCATTTTGTTCGTGGCCGAGGGCAAGAAGTTGAGCCTGGTGGCCACCGACGGCCACCGCCTGGCCTTTGCCAGCGCCGAGCTGGACGTGGAAGTGCCCAAGCAGGAAGTCATCCTGCCGCGCAAGACGGTGCTGGAGCTGCAGCGCCTGCTGAGCGACAAGGACGGCGCCATCGAAATGCAGTTCGCCGCCAACCAGGCCAAGTTCAGCTTCGAGGGCATGGAGTTCGTCACCAAGCTGGTGGAAGGCAAGTTCCCTGACTACAACCGCGTCATCCCGCGCAACCACCAAAACATCGTGGTGCTGGGCCGGGTGCCGCTGCTGTCGGCCTTGCAGCGCGCCGCCATCATGACGAGCGAAAAGTTCAAGGGCGTGCGCCTGAACGTGGAGCCCGGCGTGCTGCGCGTGGCCGCCAACAACGCCGACCAGGAAGAGGCGGTGGACGAGTTGGACATCGAGTACGACGGCCCCACCATCGAGATCGGCTTCAACGTCACCTACCTGATCGACGCCCTGGCCAACATGGGCCAGGACATGGTGCGGGTGGAACTGGCCGACGGCAACTCGTCGGCGCTGGTGACCATCCCCGACAACGAACACTTCAAGTACGTCGTGATGCCGATGCGCATCTGAAAGTTTGCATGAGCGATTCCCAGAACCCTTCCACGCCGGCCGCAGGCGGCTACGGCGCCGAATCGATCCAGATCCTGGAGGGTCTGGAGGCGGTGCGCAAGCGCCCGGGCATGTACATAGGCGACACGAGCGACGGCACCGGCCTGCACCATCTGGTGTTCGAGGTGGTGGACAATTCCATCGACGAAGCGCTGGCCGGGCATTGCGACGACATCATCGTCACCATCCACACCGACAACTCCATCAGCGTCGTTGACAACGGCCGGGGCATTCCCACGGGCGTGAAGATGGACGACAAGAACGAGCCCAAGCGCTCGGCGGCCGAAATTGCGCTGACCGAACTGCACGCGGGCGGCAAGTTCAACCAGAACAGCTACAAGGTGTCGGGCGGTCTGCACGGCGTGGGCGTGAGCTGCGTGAACGCGCTGAGCAAATGGCTGCGCCTGACGGTGCGCCGCGACGGCAAGGTGCACCAGATCGAGTTTGCCAAGGGTGCGGTGCAAAACCGCCTGCTGGAAACGGTGGATGGTTTCGAGGTGTCGCCCATGCGGGTGACCGGCGCGACCGAAAAGCGCGGCACCGAGGTGCACTTCCTGCCCGACACCGAGATCTTCCAGCAGAACAGCGACTTCCACTACGAAATCCTGGCCAAGCGCCTGCGCGAGCTGAGCTTTCTGAACAACGGCGTGCGCATTCGCCTGAAGGATGAGCGCAGCGGCAAGGAAGACGACTTTTCGGGTGCGGGCGGCGTGAAGGGCTTTGTGGAATTCATCAACGCCGGCAAGAAGGTGCTGCACCCGACGGCGTTCCACGCGGTGGGCGCGCGCCCGGCGGAAAGCTACGGCGGCATCCCCGGCACCGAGATTGGCGTGGAAGTGGCCATGCAGTGGAACGAGAGCTACAACGAGAACGTGCTCTGCTTCACCAACAACATTCCCCAGCGCGACGGCGGCACCCACCTGACCGGCCTGCGCGCCGCCATGACGCGCGTGATCGGCAAGTACATTGCCGACAACGAACTGGCCAAGAAGGCCAAGGTGGAGGTGAGCGGCGACGACATGCGCGAAGGCCTGTGCTGCGTGCTGAGCGTGAAAGTGCCCGAGCCGAAGTTTTCCAGCCAGACCAAGGACAAGCTGGTGAGCAGCGAAGTGCGCGCCCCGGTGGAAGACATTGTGGCCAAGGCGCTGACCGAGTACCTGGAAGAAAAGCCGACCGACGCCAAGATTTTGTGCGGCAAGATCGTGGAAGCCGCTCGCGCCCGCGAAGCCGCCCGCAAGGCCCGCGAAATGACGCGCCGCAAAGGCGTGCTGGACGGCATGGGCCTGCCCGGCAAGCTCGCCGACTGCCAGGAAAAAGACCCGTCGTTGTGCGAAATCTATATCGTGGAGGGTGACTCCGCCGGTGGTTCCGCCAAGCAGGGCCGCGACCGCAAGTTCCAGGCGATCTTGCCGCTGCGCGGCAAGATTTTGAACGTGGAGAAGGCGCGTTACGAAAAGCTGCTCTCCAGCAACGAAATCCTCACCCTCATCACCGCGCTGGGCACCGGCATTGGCAAGGCCAGCGCCGACGAGTACAACCCAAAAGGCAAGAGCGGCGCCGACGACTTCAACATCGACAAGCTGCGCTACCACCGCATCATCATCATGACCGACGCGGACGTGGACGGCGCCCACATCCGCACGCTGCTGCTGACCTTCTTCTACCGCCAGATGCCCGAGCTGGTGGAGCGCGGGCACATCTACATCGCCCAGCCGCCGCTGTACAAGGTGAAGGCCGGCAAGGAAGAGCTGTACCTGAAGGACGCCGCCGCCTTGGACGGCTTCCTGCTGCGCATTGCCCTGAAGGACGCAAAAGTCGCCACCGGCGGTGCGGCCAACACCGTGCTGGAAGGCGAG